>JAJXWF010000066.1 GCA_021781735.1 Actinomycetes bacterium | reverse complement strand
CACCGTGCACATGCACACCCGACACGAGATGATCGAACTGATCACGGTCGACGGCGTCGCGCGGGGCATCGTCACCCGCGACATGGTCACCGGCGAGATCAAGCCGTGGACGGCCGACGTCGTCGTCCTCGCCAGCGGTGGCTACGGCAACGTGTTCTTCCTGTCGACCAACGCCATGGGGTGCAACGTGACCGCCAGCTGGCGGGCCCACCGCAAGGGCGCCTATTTCGCCAACCCCTGTTACACGCAGATCCATCCCACCTGCATCCCCGTGCACGGCGAGAACCAGAGCAAGCTCACCCTGATGAGCGAGTCTCTCCGCAACGACGGGCGGATCTGGGTGCCGAAGCGGGCCGAGGACTGCACCAAGGATCCCCGCCAGATCCCCGAGCGGGACCGCGACTACTACCTCGAGCGCATCTACCCGTCGTTCGGCAACCTGGTGCCCCGCGACATCGCGTCCCGCCAGGCGAAGTACATGTGCGACGAGGGACGCGGCGTGGGCCCGCTGGTCAAGGAGACCGACGCCCACGGCAAGGCGCGGGAGATGCGCCGCGGCGTCTATCTCGACTTCAGCGACGCGATCCAGCGCCTCGGCAAGAAGGCCGTCGAGGCGAAGTACGGCAACCTCTTCGACATGTACAAGCAGATCACCGCCGATGACCCGTACGAAGTTCCGATGCGCATCTACCCCGCCGTGCACTACACGATGGGTGGGCTGTGGGTCGACTACGACCTGCAGAGTTCGGTGCGCGGACTGTACGTCGCCGGCGAGGCCAACTTCTCCGACCACGGCGCCAACCGGCTCGGCGCGTCGGCTCTGATGCAGGGCCTGGCCGACGGGTACTTCGTGCTCCCGAACACGATCACCGACTACCTCGCCAACGCCCCGTTCGAGAAGCTCGACGCATCGCACCCGGCCGTCGCCGAGGCCGTCGAGTCCGCCACGGCGCGCGTCGCGAAGTTGCTCAGCATCAACGGCACCCGCACCGTCGACTCGATCCACAAGGAACTCGGGGCGATCATGTGGGAGTACTGCGGCATGGAACGCAGCGAGGAGGGTCTGAAGATCGCGATCGACAAGATCCGAGATCTGCGCCAGGAGTTCTGGACCAACGTCAAGGTCACCGGCATCAACGAGGACTTCAACCAGACCCTCGAGCGCGCCGGACGCGTCGCCGACTTCCTCGAACTCGGTGAACTCATGTGCGTCGACGCGCTGCACCGCCGCGAGTCCTGCGGCGGCCACTTCCGCGCCGAGAGCCAGACCGAAGACGGTGAGGCCCTGCGTCACGACGACGGCTACCTGTACGTGGCCGCCTGGGAGTTCGCCGGCGACGGGCAACAGCCGACGCTGCACAAGGAGCCTCTGGAGTACCACGCCATCGAGCTGAAGCAACGGAGTTACAAGTGAAACTGACACTGAACATCTGGCGTCAGGCCCAAGGCGCCGCCGATGGCGCTCTGAAGACCTACGACCTCGACAGCGTGTCCGAGGACATGTCCTTCCTCGAGATGCTCGACCTGCTCAACGAGCGACTCACCGCGCACGACGAGGAACCGGTCGCCTTCGACCACGACTGTCGCGAAGGCATCTGCGGCATGTGCGGCGTGGTGATCAACGGCATCCCCCACGGCGGCCAGCACACCACCACCTGCCAGCTCCACATGCGTTCGTTCGCCGACGGGGCGACGATCACGATCGAACCGTGGAAGGCGGGCGCCTTCCCGATCATCAAGGATCTCGTCGTCGACCGGTCGGCCTTCGACCGCATCATCCAGTCGGGCGGCTACATCTCGGTGAACACCGGTTCGGCCCCCGACGCGCACTCCACGCCCGCCCCCAAACTGCAGGCCGACAAGGCGTTCGACAATGCCACCTGCATCGGCTGCGGGGCCTGCGTGGCCGCCTGCCCGAACGGGTCCGCGATGCTGTTCACGGCGGCCAAGATCACCCACCTGGCCATGCTGCCGCAGGGCCAGCCCGAGCGGTACTCGCGGGTGAAGTCGATGGTGGCCCAGCACGACGCCGAGGGATTCGGCGGATGCACCAACATCGGCGAATGCCACGAGGTGTGCCCCAAGGGCATCCCGCTCGAGGCGATCAGCCAGCTGAACCGCGACCTCATCGCGTCGCTGTTCAAGGGCGACGGCAAGGCCTGAAATCTCCTGCACGACAGGGGCCCCGGGGAGCGATCCCCGGGGCCCCTGTCGTGCAGGACGGTTCGGCGCGGCGGGCCGCCCGCGTCAGCGTCCGAACGGCGAGTTGCCCTGGTTCTTGAACATGTTCTGCAGTTCGGGCGGCAACTGGAAGTCCTTCATCGCGCTCTGCACGTCGACGTCGTCGGCGGGCAGTCCGAACGCGGCGCCGGGTGCCACGGCCGGTTTGCTGCGCGTCTGTTCCCGCGCGGCGACCCGGGCCGGGTTCCCCTGCTTCCTCTTCTTCTTGACCTGCTGCTTCTGCTGTCGGGCACCACCCCCGCCCGGCATGCCGGGGATGGATCCCGCCATCGACTGCATCATCTTGCGAGCCTCGACGAACCGGTTGACGAGGTTGTTGACGTCGGTGACCGTGACGCCGGCGCCCTTGGCGATGCGGGCTCGGCGGGAGCCGTTGAGCACCGACACGTCGGCCCGCTCGGCGGGGGTCATCGAGTAGATGATCGCCTCGATCCGGTCGATCTCCTTCTCGTCGATCGCGTTGATCTGATCCTTGAACTGGCCCATGCCGGGCAGCATTCCGAAGATCTTGCTCATCGGTCCGAGCTTGCGCATCTGCTGCATCTGGGCGAGGAAGTCGTCAAGGCCGAACTGGTTGCCGCGTCCGCCCGCCATGAGCTTCTCGGCGGCCTTGCGTGACTGCTCGGCGTCGAAGGTCTTCTCCGCCTGCTCGATGAGGGTGAGCACGTCGCCCATCCCGAGGATGCGGCTGGCCATCCGGTCGGGGTGGAACACGTCGAAATCGGTGAGCGCCTCGCCGTTGGAGGCGAACATGATCGACCGGCCGATCACCCGTGCGATCGACAGCGCCGCGCCACCGCGGGCGTCACCGTCGAGCTTGGTGAGCACCACGCCGTCGAAGCCGACACCTTCCTGGAACGCGAGGGCCGTGTTGACGGCGTCCTGGCCGATCATCGCGTCGACGACGAACAGCACCTCGTCGGGACTCACGGCGGCCTTGATGTCAGCGGCCTGCTGCATGAGCTCCTGGTCGATGCCGAGACGTCCGGCGGTGTCGACGATCACGACGTCGTACAGCTTGCGGCGAGCCTCGACGATCGAGTCGCGGGCGACCTGGATCGGGTCACCGACACCGTTGCCCGGCTCGGGTGCGAACACGTGGGCGCCGGCACGCTCGCCGACGATCTGCAGCTGGTTCACGGCATTGGGACGCTGCAGGTCGGCGGCGACCAGCAGCGGGCTGTGGCCCTCGCTCTTGAGCCAACGGGCCAGTTTGCCGGCGAGGGTCGTCTTGCCGGAGCCCTGGAGACCGGCGAGCATGATGACCGTCGGCGGGTTCTTGGCGAACCGGATCGTGCGGGTGTCGCCGCCGAGGATGGCGACGAGTTCCTCGTCGACGATCTTGATGATCTGCTGGGCCGGGTTGAGCGCCTGGGACAGCTCGACCTGGCGCGCACGCTCCCTGATGGCGGCGATGAAGTCCTTGACGACGGCCAGGTTGACGTCGGCCTCGAGCAACGCGATGCGGATCTCGCGCGCGGTCGCGTCGATGTCAGCCTCGGTGAGGCGCGTCTTGCCACGCAACGACTTGAAGGTGGCGGCCAGACGGTCTTGCAGGGTGTCGAACACGTGAGTCCTCGCAGGTTGGGGTGCCGTCACAGTCTAGGCGAGTCGCCGCCGCGGGCCACGTCACCCGCGGACTCATCCGCGGCCGGTCCGGCCGATCACTCCCCCAGCAGGCCGTCGACGAACTGTGCGGCGTCGAAGGGCGCCAGGTCGTCGACCCCCTCACCGAGCCCGATCAGCTTGACCGGGACGCCGAGTTCGCGCTGCACCTGGACGACGATGCCGCCCTTGGCCGAGCCGTCGAGTTTGGTGAGCACGATGCCGGAGACATCGACGACGTCCCGGAAGATCCGGGCCTGCACCAGGCCGTTCTGGCCGGTGGTGGCATCGAGGACGAGCAGCACCTCACTGACGGGCGCCTTCTTCTCGATGACCCTCTTGACCTTGCCCAGTTCGTCCATCAGGCCGGTCTTGGTGTGCAGGCGTCCGGCCGTGTCGACCAGCACCACGTCGACCCCGTCGCGCATGCCCCGGGTGACGGCCTCATGGGCGATGGACGCCGGGTCGGCGCCCTCCGGGCCACGGACGGTCTCGACGCCGACCCGCGCCCCCCAGGTGGCGAGCTGCTCAGCGGCCGCAGCCCGGAAGGTGTCGGCCGCGCCCAGCAGCACGGACTTGTGCTCGGCGACCAGCACTCGGGCGAGCTTGCCGCACGTCGTGGTCTTCCCGGTGCCGTTGACCCCGACCATCAGGACGACCGCGGGCAGGCCACCGGTGCCCTTCAGGGCCAGGCTCCGGTCCATCGTCGGGTCGACCAGCCGGAGCAGTTCCTCGCGCAGCACGGCACGCGCCCGGGCGGGTTCGGCGACGCCGTCGATCGCGAGCCGCGACCGCAGGCTCTCGACCAGTTCGGTGGTGGGTCCGACGCCGAGATCGGACGAGATCAGCGTCGCCTCGAAGTCGTCCCAGGTGTCGGGGTCGATCCGGTCGCGCGCCAGCAGGTCGGCCAGGCCGCGGGCGAGCGCGTTGTTGCTGCCCGCCAATCGGCGGCGCAGCCGTGCCATCCGGGTGCCCGCCGCCTCCGGGACCTCGAGACCCACTTCGGGCTCGACCACGGCGGGGAGCGTCTCGGCGACAGCGGGGCGGATCTCGGGTGCCTCAGGGGGCGCCCCGAGTTCACGATGGTTGCTGCGCCAGATGATGACCGAGGCGATCGCGATGCAGACGACGACCCCGGCGAAGATGATCCAGAAAATGATGTTGTCCCACGGCACGGGGCAAGGTTACCGGTCGGACGCCGTCGGCCCGCAGAACCCCCCGGAAACCATGCCCGGGAGGTGTTGCACCGGGTCAGGCCGACTGGTGCGCCCGCCCGCGGGCCAGGCGACGGAGCAGATGGGCGGTGATGAGCAACCCCGAGCGGAAGGCCGCATCGACCCGTGCCGGCGGGCGCACGGCGCGGCCGTCGAGATGGCGCACGGCCATGGCCGCGTCGCGGGCGAACCGGGGAACCCGATCGACGAACAGCTTCTGCTGACCCACCGCAACCACACCGATGGCGGCAACGGCCACCACGAGGACGACCAGGGTCGCGAGGATTGTCGTGAACATGTGAACACTCCTGAATCCACGGAGGGGAAGTTGTGCCCTGACGGCTTCCCCAGTATCACCCGACGCGCAAGTGACCTCGCGGTGGCGCACGCGGCTTGGCAAAAGCTCAGGAAGTTGTTACCCGCACCCGCGGTCAGCGGTCCCGAAGGCGCTGGGAGATGACGGTCGACACGCCGTCACCGCGCATGGTGACCCCGTAGAGCGCGTCGGCGATCTCCATGGTGCGCTTCTGATGGGTGATGACCAGCAGCTGCGAGTTCGCCCGCAACTCCTCATAGATGTCGAGCAGTCGCCCGAGGTTGGTGTCGTCGAGGGCCGCCTCCACCTCGTCGAGGATGTAGAACGGGCTCGGGCGGGCGATGAACAGGCTGACAAGGAACGCGACCGCCACCAACGAGCGTTCGCCACCGGACAGCAGCGACAGCCGCTTCACCTTTTTGCCCGCGGGGCGGGCCTCGACGTCGACGCCCGTGGTGAGCCACTGGCCGGGTTCGGTCAGCACGAGCCGGCCATCGCCGCCGGGGAACAGCCTCGAGAACACCGTTTCGAAGGCGGAAGCCACGTCGGCGTAGGCGCCCGCGAACACCTCCTGAACCCGCTGGTCGACCTCGGCGACGATGTCGAGCAGGTCCTTGCGGGTGCGTCGCAGGTCGTCGAGCTGTTCAGCGAGGAACCGGTGGCGTTCCTGCATCGCGTCGAACTCCTCCAGCGCCAGCGGGTTCACTCGCCCGAGCACCTGCAAATGGCGCTCGGCCGCCTGCAGCCGCTTCATCTGCTGCTCCCGCACGTAGGGCAGAGGCTCCGGATGCTCGTCGTCGCCGAGCGGCGAACCGTCGGCGCGCGTGAGCACGGGGACGAACTGGTCGGGCCCGTACTCGGCCATCAGTACCTGGGGCTCCAGGCCGAGCTCGCTCAGCGCGCGGTCGCCCAACTGCTCGATCCGCATGCGCTGCTCGATGCGTGCCAGCTCGTCGCGGTGTGCCCCCTCGAGGAGCCGCTGCAGTTCCTGGGTCCGCTCGCGCACCTCCCGGCGGGCCTCCTGAAGGGCCTGCTCCGCCTGCGCTCGCTGCGACTCGGCGGCCGCACGCTCCCGCCCCGCCAGCTCGCGCGACCTGTCGAAGACCTTCACCAGCCACAGGGCGGCATCGTGGACGCCTCGGGCCGCCCGTCCCTCCCGCCGCAGCTGCGCGGCCCGGGCGATCGCCTTGTCGCGGGACAGTCGCTCGGCGGCGGCGGCCCGGCGCAGCGCATCGGCGCGCCCGCTCATCGAGCGCACCCGCTCCTCTGCGGTGCGCAGGGCGAGCCGCGCCTCCATCTCTGCCTGACGCACCTGACGGGCGAGCAGCGCGAGACGATCTCGCTCCGCGGGATCGGGCTCGTCGTCGCCGGTCTCGGACTCGGCCCGATCGAGACGCTCGACCAACGCGCGGTGGGCCGTCCCGTTCCGTTCACGGGCCGCGGCGGCCTCCTCCAACGCCTGCCGCAGCCGGCCGGCCTCGTCGCAGGCCGCACGTGCCCGGCTCGACACCTGACTGAGCTCCTCACTGATGGCGGCGAGTTCGGCGTCCGACTCGTGCAGCCGCGCCAGGGCCGCCTCGGCGGCAGCTGCCGCCTCGTCATGCTCGTGCTGGAGGTGGGCGATCTCGAAGCGGATCCGGTCGACCTCGTGCTCGGCCTCCGCCGCGTCGGCGGCCGCGGCGTCGAGCGCTGCCTGGATCTCGATCGCCGACTGGGCACCCGCCGAGCCGCCCACGGCCAGCCACCCCGACAGCACGTCGCCCCCACGGGTGACGGCCGTGATCCGATCGTCGCTGTCGACCACCCGGCGGGCGGCGGCGAGGTCCTCGACGAACACCACCCCGCGCAGCGCCCGGTGCAGCGCCGGGCGAAGCACCTCGACGCAGGACACCGTCTCGTGCGCGGCGACCGTCCCGGGCGGCGTCCGCACCGGATCGGCTTCGGCCGGGCCCACCGAGCCGACCAGCAGCGTGGCGCGCCCGTGGTCACCCTCGGCAAGGTGCCGTAGCGCGGCGACCGCGGCATCGTGGTCGGTGGCGGCGACCGCGTCCGCGGCAGGCCCGAGCGCCGCCGCCACGGCGACCTCCCAGCCCCGCTGCACGGTGACGAGCGACGGGACCGCGCCCAGCAGCCCTTCGAGGCTCGCACCGGGTGCGAACAGGGCCGCGGCACCGTCACGACGCTCCAGTGCCAGCGCCAGGGCGTCACGGCGGGCGAGTTGGGACGCCCGACGCTGCGCGGACTCGGCCTCCCGCCGGCGCAGTCGCCCCAGTTCCTCGTCGAGCGACTCGACCCGGGCCCGCGCGGCCTCGTGCTGCTCGTCGAGTCCGGACTCGCCCGCGTCGAGGCTCGCCAGGCCCTGTTCGAGCCGGGTGAACGACGTCTCGGCCTCATCGGCGCGCAACTCGGCCTCGGCCAGTCGCTGCTGCAGCCGGGTGGCCTCCTCCTCCGACGCGGTCAGACGCGACTCGAGGGACGCCACCTGCCCGCGAAGCTTCGCGAGCCCCTCCCGCCGGTCGGCCGCGGCCCGGAGCCGGGCGCTGTAGCCTGCGTCGGCGGCCGCGTGCGCCTGCTCGGCCTCCGCGCGCCGCTCGGTGGCCTCGGTGAGTACCGCCGTCAGCCGTTCGACGTGCGCGGACAATTCCGATTCCTGCACCCGCGCCTCCTCCGCCTCCCGCTCCAGCGCCTCCGGATCCCGGCCCGTGCGGTCGAGTTCGGGCTGGGCGTCGGCGTGACGCATCCGTTCGGCGCTGATCGAGATCGTCGTGGTCAACCGCTCGCGCAGCGCCGCCAGCGAATACCAGGTCTCCTGCGCCCGGTTGAGCAGTGGGAGGGACTCCGCGGCCAGCCGCTCGCCCGAGGTTTCGGCGGCGCGGGCCCCGTCGAGAGCGCGTTCGGCCCGCTGTCGTGCCTGCTTCATCGCCGCCTCGTCGGCCAGGTCGGACTCGAGCGCCAGCGTGACCCGGGTGAGGTCGTCGGCGAGGACCCGGGCCAGCGCGTCGCGGCGTTCGGCCTGGATCAGGGCCGCCCGTCGGGCGACCTCGGCCTGACGGCCCAGTGGTTTGAGCTGCCGGCGGATCTCGGCGACGAGGTCCGCCAGCCGGTCGAGGTTGGCCTGGGTCGAGTCGAGCTTGCGCAGCGCCTTCTCCTTGCGCTTGCGGTGTTTCAGGACCCCAGCGGCCTCCTCGATGAAGCCGCGACGCACCTCGGGGGTCGCGGAGAGAATCGCGTCGAGCTGGCCCTGGCCGACGATCACGTGCATCTCCCGGCCGATGCCCGAGTCACTCAGCAGTTCCTGCACGTCGAGCAGGCGCGCCGCGTGCCCGTTGATCGAGTACTCGCTGCCGCCGGTGCGGAACATCGTCCGCGAGATCGTGACCTCGGTGTATTCGACCGGCAGGGCACCGTCGGTGTTGTCGATCGTCAGGGTGACCTCGGCGCGCCCGAGGGCCGGCCGGCCGGCCGTGCCGGCGAAGATGACGTCCTCCATCTTGCCGCCGCGCAGGCTCTTGGCTCCCTGCTCACCCATCACCCAGCTGAGCGCGTCGACGACGTTCGACTTGCCCGAGCCGTTGGGTCCGACGACGCAGGTGATGCCGGGCTCGAACACCATCGTGGTGGCCGAGGCGAAGCTTTTGAAGCCTCGCAGCGTCAGCGACTTGAGATACACCGGCGATCAGCTCCCCGAGCGGGGGTCCTGCTGGTCGATGAAGGGGTGCATCAGGTCGCCGAGGCGCTCGTCGGCAGGGTCGGGAACGGGGACCGAGGGCACGCGGTGACGGACCGCGCGAAACGTCCAGACCTTGTTGATGACATAGTTGACGGGCGTCACGATGGCGATCTGGATGAGGTTCGCCCAGTACAGCTTGTTGCGCAGGCCGGACGAATCGTTGAACACGCTGTCGGGAAGCCCGATCGGCGAGTTCGGGTGCATGAGCAGGGTCGAGATGACCAGGCCGAGGGCGAGGGCGAACAGGCCGGTGCCGAGGAACGGGAAGTATTCCGACACCCAGGTGGCGTGCTTCGCGGAGCGGAACGTCCACCGGCGGTTCAGTTCGAAGTTGAACAGGTTGGCCACGAGGAACGCCAGCGCGATGTACACGTGGTACCAGCGGACGTTGAACCCCGCCAGCAGAGGGAAGGCGGCGTCCTGTGGCAGGACGCCGAGGGCACCGCGACCCAACTTGCTGGCGGCAATGAGGACGGCCTGGTTGACCACGACCCCGGCCGCCCCGACCAGGACGAACTTCGCGAACTGACGGATCGTGTGTCGGTGTCGCACGAACAGCCCCCTGCGGGAACCCTCACTCATGACTGTCCTCTCTCGCCTCGGCGGCCGATCGCCGCCCCACAACCTACCGTGTCCGCCTCGCCGGACCATCAGGCGTGCCCCGTTCCCCGGGGACGCGGTTGGCAGCGGGGACAGCGGTAGGAGGAGCGGTTCATGAAGCGATCGCGCACGATCGGGCTGCCGCAGCGCTCGCACGGCTCGCCCTCCCGCCCGTAGGCGTGCAACGACCGGTCGAAGTATCCCGACGCGCCGTTGACCCGAACGTAGAGGGAGTCGAACGACGTCCCCCCCTGCTCCAGGGCCTCGAGCATGACCTCGCGTACCGTCTCGAACACCCGGCGGACGCGCGGCATCCCCAGTTGGTTGCCCGGTGTGTCGCCGTGCACCCGGGCACGCCACAGCGCCTCGTCGGCGTAGATGTTACCGATCCCGCTGACCAGCGTCTGGTCGAGCAGTTGGCGCTTGAGTCCGACCGCCCGCGCTCGCACCCGGGCCAGCACGGCGGCCTCGTCATAGCCCGGCTCGAACGGATCCGGCGCGATGTGGGCGATTTCCCGCGGCAGGGTGGCGCCGTCACGGCTGACGGACAGTCCCCCGAACATTCTCTGGTCGACGAAGCGCACCTCGGGAGCCCCGTCGGTGAACCGAAGGACCAACCGGGTGTTCGGCAGCGGCGCATCGGTGGGGGCGTTGAGCCGGAACTGACCGCTCATGCCCAGGTGGGCGAGCAGCGCGTCGCCGTCGTCGAAGGGCAGCCACAGGTACTTGCCACGGCGTCGGGGGACGCCGAATCGGCGCCCGGGGAGCGTGGCCACGAAATCCTCGGGGCCGCCGGGGTGGCGGCGCACCGGTCGGGCGTGCAGCAGGCTCACGCCGGCGATGGTGCGGCCGGCGAGGAAGGGTTCCAGGCCCCGGCGGACGGTTTCCACCTCGGGCAGTTCGGGCACGTACGACCCTCAGTCGCCGGCGACGAATTCCGGATGCTCGCCCAGCCAGGTGAAGGCGTGGGCGGCCGCCTCCTGTTCGGCCTGCTTCTTGTTGCGGCCGAACCCCTCGTCGAAGTGGCGTCCCTCGACGACCGCCCGCGCAGTGAACCGCTTGTCGTGGTCGGGTCCGGTCTCGGCGATGTCGTAGCTGGGCATCCTCAGGCCGCGCTCGGCGCAGATCTCCTGCAGCGAGGTCTTCCAGTCGAGGCCGGCCCCGGTGGCGTCGGCCTCGACGATCAGCGGGTCGAACAGGTGGTGGATGAGGACGCCGACGGCCTCGCTGCCACCGGTGAGGAAGATGGCGCCGATCAGCGCCTCCATGGTGTCGGCGAGGATCGACGTCTTGTCACCGCCGCCGCTCGTCGTCTCGCCCTTGCCGAGCTTGAGCATGGGGCCGATCTCGAGGCCCCGGGCGACGTCGGCGAGCGTAATCGCGTTGACCACCGCGGCCCGCAGCTTGGCCAGGCGCCCCTCGCTGTGGTCGGGGAAGGAGCGGTAGAGGTGCTCGGTGACCACGACCCCGAGGACGGCGTCACCGAGGAACTCGAGCCGCTCGTTGGTTGGGATGCCGCCGTTCTCGTACGCGTAGGAGCGATGCGTGAGGGCAAGCTCGTGGAGCTCGGCGTCCATGGGGACACCGAGCTCAGCGAGCAGGTCGTCGAAGCGGCTCATGGCCGCCCCGTCATGCGTCGAGTACCTGGCGGCGTGCACCGCGGGGGCCGTACTGGCCGCAGGCGGGGCAGGCGGTGTGCGGCAAGTGCTTGGCACGGCAGGCGGGGTTGGCGCAGGTCACCAGAGTGGCCACCGTCGCCTTCCACTGCGACCGGCGGTGCCGGGTGTTGCTGCGCGAGAGTCGACGCTTCGGAACTGCCACGATTACTCCTTGACTGGCTGCATCCGGGGATCCGGATGACGGCTGGCGGCTCCGGGGAGCCGTTGTTCTGGTTCGCTCACACGAGCGGGTCGGTGTCCTCATCATCGGCGAGCCGGGTGAGGTCGTTCCACCGCGAGTCGACCGGGTCATCATGGTGATGGCCGGGGTCGTCGTTGAGCAGTGCGCCGCAGATCGGGCACAGGCCTGCACAATCTTCGCGGCACAACGGGGCGAAGGGCAACTCGAGCACCACAGCGTCCCGCAGGGCCGGGTCGAGATCGATCAGGTCGCCCTCGATGCGGCTGGCATCCTCCTCGGCGTCGCGACCCGGGTAGAAGTACAACTCCTGCACCTCGTACGAGGACGTGTCCTCGATGGGTTCGAGGCAGCGGGTGCACTCTCCGGTGAGGCGGACCTCCGCCGAGCCGGTGACCAGAACGCCCTCCACCACGGCCTCGAGCATGAGATCGAGGGTGATGTCCGAGCCTTCCGGCACACCGATCATGTCGATGCCGAGATCCGCGGGAGCCGGCACGACGCGGCGGACCCGCTTCATCGTTCCGGCCCGACGCTCCAGATCGTGGAGGTCGATCACCAGCGGGGAACGGGGATCGAGATGCTGATGAAGCGACATGGTGGCGCTCCCCCCTTCACGATCCGCGGTTGCTCGACGCCTGTGGTGACCGGCCCGCACAACCCCAGCGGGGTCGCGGCAGGTCATGACCGAAGGTCCACTCTACTGGTTGCGCTCTGACCGGCCAAAACCGATGTCGGGTCACGGGCGGCCGGCGACCCGCGCGGTGACCGCGCGCAGCACCTCCGGCGTCACGAACTCGGCGATGTCGCCCCCGTTGTGGGCGATCGTGCGCAACAGCGAGCTCGAGATGGTGCCGAATTCACGCCCCGCCGGCAGGAACACCGTCTCGATGGCCGGCTGCAGGTGAGTGTTGAGGTGGGCCATCTGCAGCTCGTAGTCGAAGTCGCCGGCGAAACGCAGCCCCTTGACGATCATCGCCGCCCCGTGCCCGGCGGCGAAGTCGACGAGCAGGTGGGTGAGCGGCTCGACACTGACACCGGGCAGGTCGGCCACCGACAACCGGGCCAGTTGCACCCGCTCGTCCTGGGTGAACAGGTAGTTCTTCGTCGTGTTGTCGCCGACGGCGACGATCACCTGGTCGGCGACGCTCCGGGCCCGTCGGATGATGTCGAGATGGCCTCGCGTGATCGGGTCGTAGGATCCGGGGACCACGGCGATCAGCGGCTCACGGCTCATGGCTCTCCTCATCGGGCCCGGGGGCATCCACCTGGGCGTGGTGAAGCACGGTCTCACCGTAGCGCCGCTGCCAGGCCTCGATACCGGCCGGGAACCCGGGCGTGCGGGACCGCGCCGAGCGCTCGATCACGATGAGCCCGTCGGGACGCAGCCAGTGGCCGGCCACGAGCTGGTCGATCATCCGGTCGATGTCGTCGTCGGGCACCGGGTAGGGGGGGTCGAGCCACACGACGTCAAAGCCGCCGACGGCGGTGGCCGGTGACCGGTCGACGAGGTAGCGCTCGGCACGATCGCGCACGATGTCGGCCCGCAGGCCGGTGGCGCGCACGTTGTCGCGGATGACCTCGCAGGTTCGCGGGTCGGCCTCGACGCACACGACCCTGCCCGCCCCGCGACTGGACGCCTCGAGGCCGACAGCGCCCGACCCGGCGAACAGGTCGAGGAACGCGACGCCCTCCAACTGATGTGCGGCGGGTTGCTCGGACGTCCCGAGCCACGCGGCGAGGGAGGAGAAGAACGCCTCCCGCACCCGGTCGGTCGTGGGACGGGTCGACGCCCCCACGGGCATGGTGAGACGCCGGCCGCCGGCGGACCCGGCGATGATCCGGCTCATCGGGCGACGCTCAGGCGGTGGGTTCGGGACCGAACTGGAACCTGCGGCCGGTCATCTGGTCGGCACTGAGCCGCACCCAGTTGACCTTCATCGTCGGCACCCACGGGCGTAGCGGCATCTTCGCGAAGCGGGCGAGATCCTCGGGGTCATCGACGATTTCGGCGCGTCCGTGCAGCACGACGCTCCAGCCGATCTCCTCGTCCCACCCGTCGATCTCGAACGCGATGTGCTCGTTGACGACGATGTTGTGCAGTTTGGTCCCCTCGGCGGTGCGGAAGACCACCGACTCCCCGTCGAGCACGAAGTTGACGGGGAAGACCTCCGGCAGGCCGTCGATGGCCGTGACAAGGCGGCCGACCTCCTGGCTGGCGAGATAGCCCCAGCAGGCGTCCTCGGTGACCTCGCTGATCGGATTCGTGGTGTCGGCCATGGCACATTCCTACCACGGGCACCCCGTCATCCACTGGGGACCGGCCGCTATCCGCCGACCTCACGGGATCGGGAGACGGCCCGGGAGTCGGCGGCGCGCGACGACGGCGTCTCGATCCCGACAGCGCATCCGATCGGAGGCGGGTCAGGCGTTCACGAGCGCACACGGGATCGAAGCCCGCCAGCGCGGCAGTACGGGAGCCGCCCAGACCTCGATCGTCGCGTGAGGGTGTGCGAGGCACTCGGGACGGGCGGCGTCCACCTGCGTGGCCCACACAGGTCCACCGTCGCGTCGATGGGACACCTGCAGATTGACCGCCCCGGCGACCAGGACGGCGACGATCAGGACCACACCGATGGCTGAGAGGGTGGCGGTGCCGCGCGCGATGAGCGAGTCCGCCGCGATCACGACGCCTGCCAGCAGGAACATCGACGCCGCCGCGGCATAGCGGCTGGGGCCGACCTCTCGGAACTGCGCGAGGGTGAACGTCGACCAGTTCTGGTTCGCGCCCGCATTGAGCGTGAGGGCCGCGAACCAGGCGACAACCGAACCGCCGACCGATGAGATGAGCATCCATCGTTCGGTTCCCCGGGCCTGCAGGGTCCCGACGGCGATCGCTGCGAGCAGCAGCAGGCCGGGAACAACGACTATCCACCACCCGTACGCGTGGATCGCGGTGCCGACCGCCCGAACGTTCGCGTCCCAGCTGCCCGCGATCGGCTGGGCGAAGTATCCGAGCATCATGTCGAGCGGCGCGTCGCTGCCATGCCCCATCGGCCGCGGATGCGTCAGCGCGGTGGCCGACTGTGCCGCAACCCCGGCGAGCGCGATCGCGGCCACCGGGAGCACCCGACGTTCGCGCCGATTCAGCAGGAACAACGGCAAGAAGACCGCGGTCTGGATCTCGGTGCACGTGGCGATGCCGGCCCCGACGGCGATCGCCGCAGCGGACCACCACGACCGGGGACGGAACGCGAACAGCCAGGGCGCGAGGAACAGGAGGTACCAGTGCAGGTTGGCGGTGTTCCCGGCGATCTCCACCGGCCCCAACGGTGTGATGGCCGGAACGGCGGCCAGGAGGACGCGCATCGCCCACGATGTGACGTGACGGCGGGAGAGGACGAACACGAGGCCACTGATGACGCCGACGCACAGGCACGACAGCGCGTTGACGGTGGTCGCGTACTCGTCGATCGGACGCAGGGCCACCGACATGTCCACGAGGAGCCGCGGCAACAGGTGCAGGTACCCGGCGTAGGGACGCCAGATGGTCCGGAACGGCCCGAACGCCAAGCGATCCTCGAGGAACTGACCCGAGTCCTCGGCCCAGGCGACCTCCTGCACCGGGTGGCCGAGCCGCTCCCACAGCACCACCGTTGTGAAGGCGGTGATCAGGACCGCCCCGAACCATCTGACGACCGCCGGCCTGCGAGCCATCACGCCCGCCAACGCCGTTCGTGAAGTCACGGTCGGACGATAGCAGCGCCCGCACTCCCACCGGGGGTGGTCGGACGCCACCTCATCCCGCCCGGCCGGGTGTTCAGACGCAGTCGACGCACAGGTCGGGCCGCACCC
>JAJXWF010000258.1 GCA_021781735.1 Actinomycetes bacterium | reverse complement strand
CGATCGCGGCGAGGTGATCTACAAGAGCGACGTCGGATCCGCTCTCGGCCGGATCTGCCAGGTGCAGGGCGTCTGGCTGCACCCGCGGTTGCGCGGCCAGGGGATGTCGATTCCCGCCATGGCGGCCGTGGTCGGACTGTGCCGTGAGCGCTGGTCGCTCGTCAGCCTCTACGTCAACGATTACAACGTGCGCGCCCGGCGGCTCTACGAACGGGTGGGGTTCCGCACGATCGGCGAACTGGCGACCGTCCTGTACTGACGTGCGGGTCCCGGCCCCGCGGGCGGGGTCAGGCTGCGGCGTCCGGTATCGCGCCCTCGTGGCGCAACAGCCACCTCTTGCGATCGAGACCACCGGAGTAGCCGGTGAGGCTGCCGTCGCGCCCGACGACGCGGTGACAGGGCACGACGATGCTGATCGGGTTGCGTCCCACCGCCGCGCCCACGGCCCGCCCGCACCCGGCGCCCATGCCGAGGGAGGCGGCCAGCGCTCCGTAGGTCGTGGTCGACCCGCACGGGATGGCCGTCAACCCCTGCCAGACCCGGCGCTGGAACGCGGTGCCGTGCGGTGCGAGGCCGAGGTCGAACCGGGTGCGCGATCCGGCGAAGTACTCGTCCAACTGGGCCACGACGTCGCCGGCCACGCGGTCGTCGCGCGCGCCGAAGTCGCTCGCCACCGGTCGGTACCGTTGCCCCTCCAGGTAGAGCCCGGAGAGGCGGCCGTCCGCCTCAAGCACGAGGGTGATCGGTCCGAGCGGTGAGTCGATGACCCGGTGCCACCGAGGCCCTGCTGGGGTCGTGCCGCCGGATGCGGCCGGTCGTGTGCTCATGGTGCGATCCTTGCCGGGTGGTCTTGGACGGTGTCGGGTGGTGTCGGGATCCGGTTGATCGAGTGGGGCAGTGTGGCCCACAGGTACTGCGTCGCGTAGCTGCGCCAGGGACGCCACGGATGAGACTCAGCGGGGCCCACCGACAGCCCGGCCAGCGCGCGGCGCACCCCGAGATCGGTTGCCGGGAAGGCGTCGGGGTCGCCGAGAGCGCGCATCGCGATGATCTCGAGCGTCCACGCGCCGATGCCGGGGATCGCCGCCAACTTGCCGCGCGCCTCCGCCCAGTCCGCGCTGGGGGACAGGTCGAGGTCTCCGTCGGCCAGCGCCGCCGCGAGCACTGACAAAGTGGCGACCCGGGACGCCGGCATCCCGAGGTCGGCGGGTCGGAGGACCGCGAGCGCTGCCGGCGTCGGGAAGAGGTGGGTGAGCGTGCCGCCGGGGTCGCTCACGGTTTCGCCGAACCGCTGCACCAGGCGGGCGGCGTGGGTCCGGGCCGCCGCCGTCGACACCTGCTGCCCGAGCACCGCGCGCAGGGCGAACTCCGCCGGGTCGACGGTGCGCGGCACCCGGCGTCCGGGGGCGCGTGTCACGAGCGGCCGCAGGGCAGGGTCGGCCGCCAGGTGGGCGTCGACGGCCACGGGGTCGGCGTCCAGATCGAGCAGGCGTCGGCAGCGTCCGATCGCGGGGGTGAGATCCCGCGGGTCGGCGAGCCACAGACTGGCCGCCACATGGTCGGCCATCGGCCTCAGGGCGACGATGCCGGGACCGTGGGGCAGGCGGACCGTGCGCCGGTACCTCCCGTCCCGCCACTCCTCGACACCAGGCACGGCCGTGGCGGCCAGGTGGCCGAACACGTTCCCCGGTTCGAAGGGGGCCCGAAACGGCAGTCGCAGGTCGACCTGGCCGAGCGTGCGGACCGTGGGCCGGCGGGCCGGACGCCGTGCCCGAAGCTCGCTCGGCGTCCGCGCGTAGCTGAGCGTCACCGCCTCGTTGAAGGACCTGATCGAGCCGAATCCCGCCGCGAACGCCACCTCGGACATCGGCAGGTCGGTGGTCTCGATCAGCAGCCGGGCCGTGTGCGCCCGCTGGGACCGGGCCAGGGCCAGTGGTGAGGCGCCCAATTCGCGTTGGGTGAGGCGCTGCAGATGACGGACGGAGTAGCCCAGCCGGGACGCCAGTCCGCTCACCCCCTCCCGGTCGACGACGCCGTCTGTGATGAGCCGGACCGTGCGCGCCACGACGTCGCCCCGGGCGTCCCAGTCGGGGGAGCCAGGCACGGCGTCGGGCCGGCAGCGCCGGCAGGCCCGGTAGCCCGCGTCCTGGGCGGCGGCGGCGCTCGGGAAGAACGAGACGTTCTCGGTCCGAGGGGTGAGGGCCGGGCAGCTCGGTCGGCAATAGATGCGGGTGGTCCGGACCGCGGTGCAGAAGCGCCCGTCGAAGCGTGCGTCACGGCTGCGCATCGCCCTGAGGCAGGCTTCCGGATCGGGCATCACGGGATCAACCCTGCCCCACGGGCGGAGGATGCGCCAGCAGGAATGCGACATGACGCTCGGCTGTGCCGGCGGCGTAGACCCGCCGTGCGCTCCCCGTCCGGATGGGACACTGACAGGTGTGGATCGTCACGTGAAGCCGCGGCACGCGCTGCCCCAGCACAACCTCCTGGAGCGACTCGGCGCGGGCATGGCGCGGCACTGGCGATGGGTCATCGGCGCATGGCTGGTCGTGGCGGTCGTCGGGTTCGCGTTCGCCGGTGGGCTGGTGGGCGAGGGCCTGTTCGGACGGTTGCACAGTGGCGACATCCGGGTGCCCGGCCAGTCGCGGGCGGGCCTCGACGCGCTGAGCGCGGCATCGACCGGAGGGTCTCCCGGGCCCACCTACACCATGGTCGCGTCCGGCGCTGACCTGTCGAGGCCGGGACTGGCCGCCGCGGCCGCCGCCGCCGCGAAGGAGATCTCGGGGCTCCCGCACATCGCCTCCGTTGTCACGCCGTGGACCGTGTCGGGCGGGATCACCGGACCGCACGCCGCCGCGCTGCTGTCGGGGGGGTCCCCGAGCAGGGGCGGGTTCGCGGTGGTCATCGCCTTCAGCGACTCGACGACCAAGGCCGTGGTCGCCCAGGAACTGCCCGCAGTCGACCGCGCCCTCGACGGGCTGGTCATCGCATCCGGGGCGTCCTCGAGCGTGCGCGGGGGAACCCAGCAGCTCGTCGACGCCGTGGTCGGGCAGGTCAAGACCGACCTCACCACGGGAGAGGGGCTGGCCCTGCCGATCACCTTCGTCGTGATGATCGTGGTGTTCGGAGGCTTCGTCGCCGCGGGCATGCCACTGGCGGGCGCGGTCGCCAGCATCGCCGGCGCCCTCGGCGTCCTGCTGGGCTTCTCCTACCTCATCCAGCTCGACGCGACGGTGGTCAACATCGTCACGGTGCTGGGCCTCGGCCTGTCGATCGCCTACGGCCTGCTCATCGTCAG
>JAJXWF010000257.1 GCA_021781735.1 Actinomycetes bacterium | reverse complement strand
CCTGTCGGACGCCGAGCCGCACCTGGTCGTCTTCGACGGGCACGGCCCCGACCCGGAGCGCCAGGCGACGGCCCACGCGCACCAGATCACCTGGCTCGACAGGTCCACTCTGCTCGTGAGCGACCTCGGCAGCGACCTGCTCCGCACGCTGACCCTGGGCCCCGGTGGCGTCCCCGTCGAGGCCAGCCCCATCGCCCTGCCACCCGGCTTCGGTCCTCGCCATGTGGTGGTGCGCGGCGACGACCTCGCCGTGGTCGGCGAACTGAGCGGTGAGGTGATCGCGCTGCGCCGCCGCGGAGCCAGCTGGGCGACGAGTGGACGGGTGGGGGCCACCACCACCGGACGCCCCGTGCAGCCGTCGGGACTGATCGCCTCCGGGGGTGGGCTCGTCGTGGCCAACCGCCTCACCGACACCCTTGCGTTCCTGCGGTGGTCGCGCGACGGCTCGCTGAGCCTCGACGCGGAACACCCGTGCGGCGGGGCGATGCCCCGGGACATCGCGGTCGGACACGGGCTGCTGTGGGTCGCGCTGCAGGGCAGCGGCGAGGTGGTCGCGTTCACGATCGGGCCGGGCGGTCCGACCGAGGTGCTTCGCCATCGGGTCGAGGGTGCCGCAAGGGTGTTGCCGTGACCACCGGGGACGGGCGGCCGGAGCCGTCGATCAGCGCCCAGAGCCGCGCCGTGATCGATCAGTTCGAACGCCACCTGCGGCTCGAACGGGGGCATTCGGCGCACACCGTGCGCGCCTACGTGTCGGACCTCGATGACCTGTTCGGGCACACCGAGCATCTGGGTCGCGACCTGCAGGACATTACCCTGCGCGATCTGCGCAGTTGGCTGGCGGCGATGCAGGCGCGGGGGGCCGCGAGCGCCACCCTGCAGCGGCGGTCGGCGTCCGCACGGGTGTTCTTCGCCTGGCTCGCCGACCAGGGGATGATCGGCAGCGATCCGGCCGCCGAGTTGAGGTCGCCTCGGGTGAATCGGCGGCTCCCGAGGTCGCTGACGAGCCGGGAAGCGGCGGAGATGCTCGACGCGGCCATCGCCCGCGCACAGGAGGCCGAGGGTCCGACCGCGGATCGTGACGTCGCGATCCTCGAGATGCTCTATGGATCGGGGCTGCGGGTGAGCGAGCTGTGCGGACTCGACTTGGGCGACATCGACCGTGACGCCCAGGTCGTGCGGGTGCTCGGCAAGGGGGACAAGCAGCGCACGGTGCCGGTCAGTCCCGCCGCGATCACCGCCGTCGACAGGTGGCTGCCACGGCGGCCCGAGTGGGTGCGGCCCGGTTCGGATGCCGCCATCTTCGTCGGACGCCGGGGCGGTCGGATCGACCCCCGCGTGGTGCGGCGCATCGTCCACGAGGCGCTGAAGGCCGTACCGGAGGCGCCCGACCAGGGCCCGCACGGCCTGCGGCACGCGATGGCAACCCACCTGCTCGAAGGCGGGGCCGACCTGCGCAGTGTTCAGGAAATGCTGGGCCACGCGTCGCTGGCCACCACCCAGATCTACACGCACGTGACCACCGAACGGCTCCGCGCGGCGTTCCGCCAGGCGCATCCGCGGGCCTGACCGCCCACCACACCGGCTGCGGGGGCGCGGACCGCCTGCCTCGCGGCGGTGGCGCCCCCGGGAATCGCCGACTGGAGCAGGTGGCTGAGCGGCGGGCTGAACTCCTCGGACAGCGGTGCCGGCGGGCCGGGTGGGAGGTCGAGGGGCCGAGGATCGTCGGGCAGCAACCTCACGGAAGCGGCGAGCCAGCCGAGCGGATCGACGTACACGCCGCCGAGGCGCAGGCCCCAGTGCAGGCACCGGGAATCGCAGTGGCCGCCTCGGCCCACCCATCCGATCACCTGGCCCGCCCGCACCACCTGGCCCGGTCGGACCGCCGCGTCGAGCGGCTCGAAGCTGCTCACCACCTCGCGTGAGCCGGAGGACGCGTGCCGCAGGCTGAGCACCGGACGGTCGACCACCGTGCCGGCGAAGCTCACGACGGCGTCGGCCGGCGCGCGCACCGGCGTCCCCACCGGCGCACGCAGGTCGACGCCGCGGTGGCCGGCGAGCCAGGGGGCCGCCGGTCCGACGAACGGTTCGACGACCTCCGATGCCAGGGGCCGCACCGTGAACGACGCCCCGTCGGCCCGTGCCGATGACGGCGGGAGGGTGAGGAGAGCGACCAGCCAGGCCATCAGGAGCACCCGCCGTGCGCCGCCCGAGACTCCCCGGGCGGCGCACGGCGCGCGCATCGGCCACCCATGCTGGTCGGGCGGGGAGACACCGGGCGGATGCATGGTCATGTCCGGATTGTGTGGACGCGGCGTCGGCCCGCCGCCGCGAGATCTCGTCCCTGTGCGCAACCCGGTCCGTGACGGACAGCCTGTGGATGCCGCCGCATCACCGTTGCGCCGTTTTGCCGACCCGAGCGGCGCGGCCGTAAGATTGGACGGCGGCCCGGACTGGATCCGGCCGACTACGCGTGCATCATCCGTCGTAACCCCTGGAACCTGTCCCGGATCCGGGGCTGACGACCTCCGCTCCATGGTCCTGCCCACCGGCGGGAGGTGCGGTGGTGGTGCACCAGGCGACCGCGAAGATTTCGAGGTCGAGAACCGAAACCTGGGCGCACGCGCGCCCGCGGAAGGGACCATCATGGCCGTCGTCACCACGCGCCAGCTGCTCGAGAGCGGTGTCCACTTCGGGCACCAGACCCGCCGCTGGAACCCCAAGATGAAGCGCTACATCTTCACCGAGCGCAACGGCATCTACATCATCGACCTGCAGCAGTCGCTCACCTACATCGACAAGGCCTACGCCTTCGTCAAGCAGACCGTGTCGCGCGGCGGCCAGGTGCTGTTCGTGGGCACCAAGAAGCAGGCCCAGGAAGCCATCGCCGACCAGGCGTCCCGCGTGGGGATGCCGTTCGTCAACCAGCGCTGGCTGGGCGGCATGCTCACCAACTACCAAACGGTGATCAAGCGGGTGCAGCGGCTCAAGGAACTCGAGGCCATGGACCTCGACGACACCGCCGCCAGCGGCCTCACCAAGAAGGAACTGCTCGGGCTGAAGCGCGAGAAGGACAAGCTCGCCAAGACCCTCGGTGGAATCCGTGACATGGCCCGCGTGCCGCAGGCCGTGTGGATCGTCGACACCAACAAGGAGCACCTCGCCGTCGACGAGGCCCGCAAGCTGCACATCCCGGTCATCGCGATCCTCGACACCAACTGCGACCCCGACCTCGTCGACTTCGCCATCCCCGGAAACGACGACGCGATCCGCTCGGTCGCGCTGCTCACCCGCATCATCGCGGACGCCGCTGCCGACGGCTTGATGAGCCGC
>JAJXWF010000065.1 GCA_021781735.1 Actinomycetes bacterium | reverse complement strand
GTCTTTCGCCTGTCCCAGCGGGCTCCACGCCTCGGGGTGGATGCCGCGTTCGACGAGGGTGGCGCGCAGTGAGGCCTGAGTGAAGGTCGGGTGCATCTCGATCTGGTTGACCGTCGGCACCGTGCTGGTGAGCGCGTCGAGGTGTTCGACGTTGAAGTTGCTGACGCCGATGCTGCGGGTGAGGCCCTCGGCCTGGAACTGATGCATCGCCTCCCACGCCTCGATGTAGAGGTCGCCGTACTTCTTCACCGCCGGCCAGTGGATGAGGTAGAGGTCGACGTGGTCGAGGCCGAGGTTCTCGAGGCTCCGCTCGATCGCGCGCCGGGCGTCGACGGCGGCGTGGTCGGCGTTCCACAGCTTGGTGGTGACGAACAGGTCGTCGCGGGCGATGCCCGACTCCTTGATGGCTCGGCCCACGCCGGCCTCGTTCTGGTATGCGGCCGCTGTGTCGATGTGCCGGTAGCCGACCTCGAGGGCCTTGGCGACGGCCGGGGCGACCTCGTCGTTGCCGACCTGCCACACACCGAACCCGAGCTGGGGGATCGTCACTTGGTCGTTGAGGGTGATCGTGGGAACGCGGGACATGGATCTCCTTGCGTTGAACGTCGGGGAACATGACGGAAAGGACGGTCACGGGGCCCCACCGGGGCCCGTTGATCCGCAGAACACCGGCGTCCCGCTATTTGTTCCATCCTGCACCGATCTGCCGCCCCCCGCAGGTTCCGCGACAGGTCGACCTCGTGCGGGGCCCGTCGTGGGTATGCCCAGGCCCTCCGAGCGGGTGGCGGGACACGTCATGCGGATGGCCGCGCACGTCGTGCCGGCTGTGGGCGTGCCGAGCGCGTTCGTGGGTGTCAAGCGGGTTCGTGGGTGTCAAGCGGGTTCGTGGGTGTCAAGCGGGTTCGTGGGTGTGCCGAGCGGGTTCGTGGGTGTCAAGCGGGTTCGTGGGTGTCAAGCGGGTCCGTGGGTGTCAAGCGCGTTCGTGGGTGTCAAGCGGGTTCGTGGGTGTGAAGAGCGGCCTCCCCGGGTGTGTTCGGGGTCGGGTTGCTGGCGTTCTCGACGCTGTGGCTGGCGATGTCTGCTGAGTTGCTGGCGATCTCTGCTCTGGGGGTGTTGTTTTCGCCAGCCGGAGCAGAGATCGCCAGCAACTCGGACCCGGCCACCCGGACGCCGCCCGACCCGGTTCCTGGCCCGTTCCGGACGCCGGGTACCGCCGCCCCTGGTCATGCTCGGTCGGTTCGGCGCTGGTCAGGGGCATTGGCGCCGCTGTGGGAAAATGACCCTCATGCCGTCACTCCCTTCGATCATCAGCCAACGGATCGCCGACCTCGCCGGGATCGATCCCGAGTTGCGTCCGGCCACCAAGCCGCAATTCGGGCACTTCCAGTCCAATGTGGCGCTGCGGCTGGCCAAGGCCGAGGGACGCTCTCCGCGCGAGGTGGCCCAGTCCATCGTCGCGCGTCTCGACCTCGGCGACCTGTGCGAGCCGCTCGAGATCGCGGGCCCCGGCTTCATCAACATCCGCCTGTCATCCGACGTGCTGGCGGGGGCGGCGTCCGAGTTGCTGGCCGACCCTCACACGGGGATCGTCCAGGTTGAGAGCCCGCGCACCGTGGTCATCGACTACTCCGCACCGAACGTCGCCAAGCAGATGCACGTCGGCCACCTTCGCACGACGATCATCGGCGACTGCTTCAACCGGGTACTGCGGGCCCAGGGACACGAGGTGATCGCGCAGAACCACATCGGCGACTGGGGAACCCAGTTCGGCATGCTCGTTGAGCAGGTGCTGGTCGAAGACCTCGACGTCGGCACGCTCGACCTGCCTGCCGCCGAGGCGCTCTACAAGCGGGCAAACGCCCACTTCCAGGCCGACCCTGCCTTCGCGGACGCCGCCCGGCTGCGGGTCGTCGCGTTGCAGTCGGGAGATGAGCGCACCCATGCGATCTGGCGCCAGCTCATCGACGTGTCGATGGCCGGCTTCAACCAGACCTACGCCCGCTTGCACGTGCTGCTCACCGACGACGACATCGCGGGCGAGAGCAGTTACAACGACGATCTGCCGGTGATCGCCCGCGACCTCGAGCAGCGGGGGATCGCGACGATCGACGACGGTGCGCTGGTGGTGTGGGTCGAGCGGTTCGACGCACCGCTCATCGTCCGCAAGCGCGACGGTGGATTCGGCTATGCCTGCACGGACCTCGCAGCCATGCGGCGGCGGGTCGGGCAGATGCACGCCGATCGGATCATCTACGTCACCGACGCGCGTCAGGCCGGCCACTTCGCCCAGATGTTCGCCGTCGCCCGCACGGCCGGCTACCTGCCCGAGCACGTCGAGGCCCGCCACGTCGGCTACGGCATGGTGCTCGGCAACGACGGCAAGCCGTTCCGGACCCGCGACGGGTCGGCCGCTACGCTCACCGACCTCCTGGACGCCGCCGAGCAGGAGGCCTCGCCCGAGATCGCCCTCGCCGCGATCAAGTACGCCGACCTGTCCAACGGTATCCAGAAGGACTACGTCTTCGACGCCGAGCGGATGGTGCAGACCACCGGCGACACCGGCCCGTACCTCCAGTACGCCCACGCTCGGATCAATCAGATCCTGCGGCGGGCCGAGGCCGAGCAGATCGGATTCGGCGGGGTCACCGTGCTGGCCGAGCCGGCCGAGCAGGGCCTCGCGCTGCTGCTCACCCGCTTCGGCGAGACCGTCGCCGAGGTGGCCGACACGCTGCAACCCCACCGGCTGTGCGGCTACCTGTTCGAGCTTGCCACCGCCTATTCGACCTTCTACGAGCAATGCCCGGTGCTGCGCAGCGAGGGCGAGGTGCGGGCGTCCCGGCTGGCGTTGTGCGCGGTGACCCGCGAGGTGCTGGCTCGGGGGCTCGACCTGCTCGGGATCGAGGCACCCGAACGCATGTGAGGGCCCATTGACGTGCCAGGGGCGGACGACGTCGTGCCTCCTCTGCTACGTCGGGTTCAGCTGGCGGCTTCCTCCTGCACGGCTTCCTCGTGCACGGCGTCCTCGTGCGAATGCGTGGGCGCGTCCGCTGACCGCGCGGCCACCGCCTCGACGGCCAGGACCGCGGCGCCGATGATGCCAGCGCTGTTGCGCAACTTGGCCGGCACGATCGGGGTGTTGAGGACCAGATTCGGCAGGAACTTGTCGCTCTGCTTGCTGACGCCGCCGCCGACGACGAACAGGTCGGGCCAGAACAACTGCTCGAGCGTCTCGTAGTAGCGCTGGAGTCGCTTCGACCACTCCTTGTAGCTGAGTTCCTCGCGGGTCTTGGCCGAGGCAGCGGCCCGCTTCTCGGCGTCGAAGCCATCGATCTCGAGATGGCCCAGTTCGGTGTTCGGAAGCAGCACTCCGTCGTTGATGACCGCGCTGCCGATGCCGGTGCCGAGCGTCGTGACGATCACGACACCCCGCTGCCCCTTGGCCGCGCCGTACCGCACCTCGGCGACGCCGGCGGCGTCGGCGTCGTTGACGATGGTCACCGGACGCTGCAACTCATCGGAGAAGAACTTCTCGGCCTCGAGGTTGACCCACTTCTTGTCGAGGTTCGCGATCATCGGCACCACGCCGTGACGCACCGGCGCGGGGATCGTGACACCCACGGGGGCATCACCGATGGTGTCGGCGAAGCTGGCGACGATCTCGGCGACCACCTTGACCACGTTGGCGGGAGTGGACTTGGCGGGCGTGTCGATGCGGAGGCGATCGGCCGCGAACTCTCCGGCTTCCAGATCGACCGGCGCACCCTTGACGCCTGATCCGCCGATGTCGATACCCAGGGCGTAGCTCATGGGGTTCACAATACGGGCACCTTCCATTCACTGCACGATCACGGTCGTTACTGGTCGGTCAGGCTCGCCGGGGCCGGCCACCACCGCTCCGCCGGCGCGGGGAGCGGTGGTGGAGGCATCGAGCGGACGCGGGCGAGCTCGCCCTCCTGTCGCCGTGCGAGCCGGCCCCGGTCGAGTTCGCTGAGCGCCAGCCGGCGGGCGACGGGCTCGGTGAGGTAGTGCCGTCGCCACGCCACCACGCCGGGGCTCGAATGCAGTTCCACCGTGGCCAGGCCGAGACGTCGGCGCAGCGGACCCTGCCGGATCGCGACCGACTGCACGCGCGCGTGCGGAATCACCGTGATCGAGGGTGCGAACACGCCGCGCCGGGTGGCCGCGAAGGTGGCGTCGACGTGCCACCGCTGCAGGCCGAAGCCCAGCGGGTGCAACCAGCGTCCCCGCCGATCGACCGGCGTCCACGACAACCGGTCCGGGTCGGCGCCGGGCCAGATGGCGGCGAGGGCGGCACGAACGTCGTCCCAGCTGCCCGCGGGTACGAGGACGCCGCCGCCGGCCGACTCCTCGTCGTGTTCGGAGGCGAAGCTGCGGCCGAGCACGTCCATCGCGACCTTGTAGATGCCGAACGGCCGCCACAGCGGCGACTGGGTGATGATCACGCCCTGGATCCGGTCGATCGGCACCGAGGCGCTGGTGAGCGTGGTGACGCCGTGCGCGACCCGTAACCCCTTGCGGGTTCGGGTGAGCGTGAAGTGCCAGTGCCGGATCGTCTGGTGGCTGACGATGCTCACCATGGTGGCCCCGGCGGGGAAGGCGGCCCCGAGCCCGGCGACCGGCGAGCCGCGCCACGCGCCGATGACCAGGGCGGTGAGCGCCCAGGCCGTCGCGACGAGGAATCCGGTCGAGGCGATCGACGAGAGCACCAGGTTGCCGGGCCGGGCCGCCACGATCACCTCATCGGTGGCGGCCCGATCGTGCCAGGCGTCGGCCTGTGGCAGGGACGCCGACGCGTCGACGCTGATCCGGTCGCCGTGGGCGCGGGCGATGAGGTAGTCACGCAGCGCGTACGACTGCGATCGGGACAGGAACTCGATCCGCTTGGCCGCCCCGGCGCCGACGTCGACGTGCAGCGCGGCCAGTCCCATGAGCCGGGCCGCGAACGGCTGGACGACATCGACGCCCTGGATCTTGGAGAACTGGATGCGGTCCGAGGTGTGGTGGATGAACCGGTGCTCGATCCGCAGTTCGTCGTCGTCGATGACGAAGCGGGTGGTGCGCCAGGTGAAGAAGCCGCGGCCGAGGCTCAGCACCAGCAGGATGCCGATCAGTCCAGCGACGATGCCGACGCTGCGCAGGTCGGGATGACGGCTCAGCTGGCGCACGCCGTCCTGGCCGAACACCACGACGATCGCGACGAGACTGATCCATCCCTTGGCCAGCGGTGTCAGCGGGTGGGGGCGCTGGGCCTGCTTGACCGGTGGCGCCGGAGACTCGCTCACAAGCCGGCCACCTGGGTCTCGCCCTTGTCGGTGAGCCGGTCACGCAGCGTCGCCGCCGCGGCGGCGTCGAGGCCCGGGATGCGGGCGTCCGTGCTCGCCGAGGCCGTGACGAGCTTCACGCTCGCCAGCCCGAAGTGACGCTCGATCGGCCCGGATTCGACCTCGACGACCTGCATGCGCCCATAGGGGACGGCCACGAGGCGGCGGAACAACAGCCCGGAGCGCACGTACAGATCGGTGTCGCGCTCGGCGTAGCCCCACACCCGGTAGACGCGGTCGACGCGCTGGTACCGGTAGCCGATCCAGGCGGCGAACACGACCACGACGAGGGCCGTGGCCCACCAGCGTCCGGTGAGGAACTGGGCAGCGGCCGCGGCGAGCACCATCCACAGGCCCCACGCGAGCAGCACCAGCCGGTGCTTGAGCTCGCGGTAGCGCGGCGACAAGGGGATCCAGGAGGCGGTCGGTGGTGCGAACAGGGGGGTCAGGGGGTCTGGATCGGCGGCGTCCGGCACGGCGGTGGCGGGGCCGGGACCGCCCGGGAACTCGCTCACGGGGTGATCCCCGGCATGCTGCCGAGCGTCGGCCGGTCGGGGCCCACCACCTTGAGTTCGGCCATGATCTGCACGCCACGGATCACGAGCACCGGTCCGCCCGGATTGGGCACCAGACCGTGCACCTTGCTCTCGGCCATGATCCTGGTCGTCTCGTCGCGGACGCCGACGCCCGCGGGGACCGTGATCCGCAGGCTGCCCATGACGTTGCTGATCGTCAGTACGGTCTCCGCCGCGCCCAGGCTGCCGCCGCGGAGGTCGAGCCGCACCTCGCCCATGATGACCGTCGCGCTGCTGTGTTCCGGCAGATGAACGCCGCGGTCGGGCTTGATCGAACTGAGGATCGCGGTGAACCGGTGTGGGGCCGCGACGTCGGGGCGCACCGGCAGGCCCGGGCGATCGCCCAATGTGGGCAGCGGCGGGTTGCGCGGGCCGCCCGGGAGTGCGGTCGCGTACTGAACCGTCGGTCCCGGAGTGACGAGGTCGGCGGTGATCGGGGTGAGATCGCCGAACGTGCGGGCGGTCCACGCGGCGGCGAGCCGCTCGTCGAGCTCCTCGTGGGTGATGCGGCCGTCGGCGTAGGCGGCGGTGATGACGTCGGCCACCAGTTGCCGGTCGTGGTCGGACGCCCGCAGCGTGGCGGGATCGGGAGGCTGCGTGGTCACGCTGCCACGCTAGGGCGTCTCCGGCCCGCACGGAAGCCGGGCACCGGCGAATCAGGGACGATCCTGGGTGCGGGCGTGATCCATCACGTCACCGGCGGATGGACCGAGCAGCACCGGACTGGCCGGGGACGTCGCGGACGCCTATGCACCCGGTGGCCACCGCGCGATGAGCGAGTACCGGTCGCCGCGGATCAGACTTCGGCGCAATTCGAGAGGAGCGTCCCCGACGAGCGCGAGCCGTTCGATCGAGAACGCTGCCACCTTCGGCGCGAGCCTCAGGAGTTCCTGTTCCACCCTGTTCGGTATGACGGGCTGGATCCGCTCCGAACCTCCGGTGACCCGTTGACCGCAGTGGGCTTCGAGGAGTTCGTAGAGCCCGCCGGATGACAGATCTGCCTCGAGCAGTCCCCGGGCGCGGGTGGCCGGCAGCCACGATCGGTCCCACGCGATGGGTTCGGCGTCGGCGAGACGGAGTCGCTCGATGAACACCACATCCTCGGCCTCCGCGACCCGGAGCTTGGCGGCGATCTCGGGTGTGGCGGCCCGGATCTCGGCGGTGCGGACCTGACTGCTCTCCTCGATGCCCTCTGCCCGCACGGTGGAGGCCAGACTGTAGAAGGAGTGCAGCGGCTGTTCCAGCATGGGTCTCGTGACTCGACTGCCGCGACCTCGCTGGCGGACGATGAGACCCTCGGCGGTGAGGTGGCGCATCGCCTCCCGGGCGGTCTGACGGCTAACGCCGTACTGCCGGGTCAGGTCGTCATCGCTCGGGAACTGCGCGGTGAACTCCCCCTCGACCAGGCGCCGCCGCAGGTCGGACGCGATCTGCGCCCACAGGGGCATCGGACTCGAACGATCCACGGGTGTGGTCACGGCGTCAACCCTGGGCGAGGAAGAACGATCCCACCAGTACGACCAGCACGATGAACGTCACCAGAGCCATGGGGACGTCCTTCTCGTTGAGGAAGGCGAGGACCCCGACCGCCACCCGGATCACCGGAGTGAGCACGAGGATCATGACGCCCAGGACGATGATCCCCTGCCCCTCGCCGGCGGCGATCGAGTGTCTGAGCGCAGTGAACGAATGCGGGAACGGCGTCGTCGGCGAGGTGAGGTTGTGGTACGAGGTGCCGCCTGTGATCGGCAGGTAGGCGCTGTGGTGGGCGAACATGACCACCAGCCCCACGGTGATGATGAGCACGCTGACGATGACGCCGATGCGTAGCACGAGGCTGATCGCCACTTCGGTGCGGCGGATCTTCGCCTCCATGATCGCCGCTTCCTCGGGGTTGAGCTGCCGGCGATGGCCCGAGAGGGGGCTCGGCTCCGTCGTGGGGGCTGGTGGGGGCACCGGTGCCGGTGCCGGCGTCCCGTGCAGGAAGGGCTGGGGACGGCCGTCGGGTTCCTGCATGTCCGTCACGGGAAGAATCCCTTCTGCAGCATTTCCAGCGAGATCACGACGAGGACCACGACGAACACGAGTCGGATCGTCCTGCTCTTCACCCGGCCGAGGAGCCGGGCGCCGAAGGTGGCCCCCACGAGGACGCCGATCGCGACGGGTGCGGCGATGATCGGGTCGATCTGGCCGCGGATGAAGTAGATGCCGGCGCTGGCCGCCGCGGTCACGCCGATCATGAAGTTGCTCGTGGCCGAGGAGACCTTCATGGGCAGGTGCATCGCGCTGTCCATGGCCGGCACCTTGAGCGCCCCCGACCCGATGCCGAGCAGCGCGCTCACCAGTCCGGCCAGGTACATCAACGCCAGCCCGGGCTTGGTGCCCACCACCTTGTAGCTGATCTCGCGCTGTTCGGCGGGATCGTAGTAGCTGCCGTGCAGGTTGAAGTAGTTGGCCAACCGGTCGTTCGACACGGTCAGCGGCTCGGCGTAATGCCGCCGCCGGAACGTCGCGAACGACGAGTAGGCGAGGACGAGCCCGAAGAAGGCGAAGAGGAATCTCGTGGGCAGCAGGGTCGTGAGGTAGGCCCCGCTCAGCGCTCCGGTCGTCGTCGCCAACTCGAGGAACATGCCCGCTCGGAGGTTGGTCATCCGCTCCCGCACGTAGGCGGCCGCCGCCCCGCTGGAGGTCGCGATCACCGAGACGATGCTGGCTCCGATGGCCAGGCGGATGTCGACGTGGTAGAGGAGCGTGAGGACCGGAACGATGACCACGCCGCCGCCGAGCCCGATGAGCGATCCGAGCACGCCGGCGGCGACGGAGATCAGGGCCAGGGAGACCACGAAGTCGATCGGCGTCACGCTCGAATAGTACGTACATTGGGAGATTCATGCAAGTAGTGTGTCCGCCGCCGGTCGGCCATTCCCCGTCCGGTGCTCGGCGCGGACGCCCGCACGCTCGGGCGAGCTGGTCGCCAGTAGCGTGAGCACGTGCTCGTCATCCTCGCCAAGGCCGTCGCCTTGGTCGTGATCGTGGCGGTCGGGTTCACGATCAAGCGCTTGGGGTGGGCGAAGGCGTCCGATTTCGCGCTGCTCTCCTCGATCGTGCTCCGCGTGACCCTGCCCGCCGCGCTGCTCACGTACTTCAACGGCTTCGACATCGGCACCGGGCTGTTGACGATCTCGCTCATCGGGGTGCTCGTCAACGTCGTGCAGCAGGCGGTCGGCTACATCCTGGCCCGGGGCAAGCCGCGGGCGGACCGGGCATTCGCGGTGCTCAACAGCGGCTCGTACAACATTGGTGCGTTCGCGATGCCCTACATTGCCGGCGTCCTCGGTCCCGGGCCGGTGCTCTACCTGTCGATGTTCGACATCGGCAACTCCGTCGGCGCGGCCGGCGTCGGCTACGGCTGGGGGATGACCCTCGCCCAGGAAGGGCGGATCGGTGTCGCGGGCGTCCTCCGCAGGGTCGCCCGGTCGCACCTCCTGTGGGTCTACCTCGGGCTGACCGTGTTCCGGCTGGCCGGGCTGCACCTTCCGGGGGTCATCCTCACGCTCACCAGCACCATCGGCGCGGCCAACCCCTTCCTTGCCATGCTCATGATCGGCGTCGGGCTCGAGGTGCGGCTGCACCCGTCGAAGTACCGGCTCGCCGCCCGGTTCCTCGCCGTCCGCTACGCCCTCAACACGGCGATGGCGCTCGTCGTCTGGTATCTCCTGCCGTTCAACCAGGATGTCCGCAGGGTGATCGCCGTGCTGCTGTTCGCCCCGGTCGCCGCGATGATCTCGGGGTTCACGGCCAGCGCCAGTCTCGACGTTGAGAGTTCGGCGTTCATCACCTCGGTGTCGATCGTCGTCGCGATCGTCGTGATGCCGGTGCTGCTGATGGTGTTGGCCTGACACCGGCGCGTGGGATGGGACGGCCACCCGCGTTGACCAGTCGGTGCCGGCACGCGTGGGCGAGTGGTGGTGAAGAGAGCGGGCGACGGGAATCGAACCCGCGTGTCCAGCTTGGGAAGCTGGCGCTCTACCATTGAGCTACGCCCGCGCGGCAAGGGGAAACGAGCCATTTGAGGTGTCCCCGCCGGTGGTGGAGGCGACCCGGCGTCGACGACCACCGAGGAGCACTATAGACGACCCGGAACGCCCACGTCGCGCCGGAACCCGGGCTGGCACCCGCGCAGGGGGCTCGTTAGGGTCGACCGGTGAGCAATTTTCCTACCACCCGCCGCGACGACATCGTGGAAACCCTGCACGGTTACACGATCGCCGACCCCTACCGCTGGCTCGAGGATCCCGATCGGCCCGACGTGGTCGACTGGGTCGAACGTCAACGTGAGTACACCGAACGCGCCCTGAACCGACTTCCCCGGCGCGAATGGTTCCGGCGGGTGCTGCGCGGCATCGTGCTGCGTCCCCGGGCCGGGGTCGTGCGGCACCTGGCCGACGGGTTCGCGGTGAGCCGCAACGACGGCACGCGCGACCAGGACGTGTGGTATTCCGCGGACACCCTCGACGAACTCGTCGCCGGCGGCCGGGTGCTGCTCGACCCCAACACGTGGTCCGGCGACGGCACGAGTTCGCTTGGGGGCTTCGCGGCCTCGCCCGACGGCGTCCGGCTGTGCTACGCGGTGAGTGAGGCGGGCTCCGACTGGCAGCGGTTCCGCTTCAGCAACCTCATCACCAGCGAGGCGCTCGGCGAGCCCGAGGTCGTCACCAAGTTCGCGCCGGTCGTGTGGCTGGCCGACTCCCTGAGCATCCTGTACAACGCGTTCGACCACGCCGAGCGGGCCGAGGGAACCAGCACCGCCGCCCTCGGCGGTGGACAGTTGCGGCTGCACACCCTGGGGCTCGCCCCGTCCGAGGACGTCACCGTGGTGCGGCTGGATGACGAGCGGCTGATGGCGTGGCCACAGGCCAGCAACGACGACCGGTGGCTGTTCGTGACGATCGAGCGCGGAACCGAGAGCAACTGCCGCCTGTGGGCGATGCGCCAGGAGGTGGTGCACGGCCGGGTGCAGATCGGCAAGCCGATCCGGCTCGTCGACGAGGCCACCCACGAGTGGCGGGTCATCGATGCCGTCGACGACGTCGCCTACGTTGTCACCGACCTCGACGCGGCACGCAGCCGGGTGGTCGCGATCGACCTGGCCGCCAGTGAGGCCCAGCGGACGCTGGTCATGCGCGAGATCGTGCCCGAGGGCGACGCGCAGATCGCCGACGCGGTCATCGCCGGCGAGCACCTTGTGCTCGAGACCCTCGAGGACGCCGCTCCGGTACTGCGCCGCTACCGGCTCGATGGCACCCCGGTCGATGTTCCCGATGTGCCGGGGGGCGCGGTCGTCGGCCTGTCCGGGCGTCCCGGCGAGCCCGACCTGTTCGTTGCGACGAGCTCGGTGACCAGCCCCACGACCTGCTACCGCGTGGGACCCGGATCGGGCGAGGTCGACGCGCTGCCGCTCGTGGACGCCGGAGCTCCTCTACCGGAGGCGCGGACGTGCCGCCGCCGCGCGACCAGCGCCGACGGCACCGAGGTGCCCTATTTCCTCATCGAGCCGGTCGGCGCCCCGGCCGGCCCGCGTCCGACCCTGCTCTACGGCTACGGCGGCTTCCGGATCCCGGTGCTCGCCGACTTCCGCCCGATCTTCGCCGGCTGGCTGGCGGCTGGTGGGACGCTGGCGATCGCCAACCTGCGCGGCGGAGGGGAGTTCGGCGCCCACTGGTACGAGGACGGCAAGCGGGCGAACAAGCAGCACGTGTTCGACGACGTCATCGCCGTCGCTGAGCATCTCATCCGCACCGGTGTCACGACCTCCCGGCAGCTCGCCCTGCACGGACGCAGCAACGGCGGGTTGCTCGTCGGTGCGGCGATGACCCAGCGTCCCGAGCTGTTCGGGGTGGCGCTGCCAATGGTCGGCGTCCTCGACCTGCTGAGGTTCCACAGGTTCACCATCGGATCGGCCTGGATCAGCGATTACGGCGATCCCGACCTGCCCGGGGACTTCGCCACGGCCCTCGCCTACTCGCCGCTGCACAACGTGCACGAGCACACGGCCTACCCGCCGACCCTGATCGCCACGGGAGACCACGACGACCGGGTCGTGCCGTTGCACAGCCACAAGTTCACCGCGGCGCTGCAGCACGCCCAGGCCGGCGACGCCCCGATCCTCACCCGGATCGAGTCGGCCACCGGCCACGGGCCCGGCAAGCCCGCGACCATGGTGGCGGACGAGGCCGCCGACCTGCTGGCCTTCGCCGCCCACCACACGGGGCTGAGCGTCTGACCCCACGGGGACGCGATGGCCGGCCCGTCAGCGGGGTCCCCAGGATGTGCACGCGCTGCATGGAAGACCCGTCCCGGGGCGACATCGATGCAGGCGGTGTCAATCCTGGGGAAGTTGCGTCCTCGGCCCGGGCCGGTCCGTTCGCCGGTGGTGACCTCTGCGGGAGTGGGGTCTCAGGGGAAGTGGGACAGCGGCCCGTAGACCACCTGCGTGTACTCGACCGGACGCCGCGGCTCCCCGGCCCGGAACTGTTCCCAGTGACCGTAATAGCGGGTGACGGGCCGCGTCCACAGGATCGCGGCGCCGATGGCGGCGAGTGGCACCCCGACCCAGGCGATCGGGTTCATGAACCACGCCAGCCCGCTGATGGGAACGGCGACGATGCCGACGATCCTGCTCCAGCGGTGGCCGTTCCAGGCGTTGAACCCGGCGATGGCCGGCACGGTCACCATCGCGGCGCCGATGAGCGCCATCGCGATGACGAGCAGCACCGACTGCCACGAGCCGGGTGGCACGTTCGCCAGGGCGTACAACCGGATCGAGTGCGGCCAGGTGGCGACGTGGATCGTGTCCCACCACGCCGTGGCCAGCGACATCACGGCGCCGATCGCCGAGGCGTAGAGAAATCCCATGCCGACCGCCATGACCTTGCCGCGCCGTGGCTGCCCGGTGGTGCCACTGATCGGGATGCCGGGTGCCAGCTCGTCGAGCGGCGGCAACGTGAGGATCTCGTCGGACGCCGGATCGCCCGCCAGGGCCGACGCCGCGGCCTGTAGTCCATCCGATCCCATCGCCACCCTCCTTCCGGACGCCCACAGCCTACCGGGGCTCCCGACGCCGCCCAGGCCCGGCGGATGCCGGATCGGCGGGGGAGAAGGAAGGGGCTCAGACGGTCCGCCTCCGCAGGGTGAGCGCGCCGCCGACCAGAGCGAGGACGCTGAAGCCGATCAGGATGCCGAGATCCCTGGCGACGTCGGACCCGCCGTCGACCCTGGTGGCAAGGGTGTTCATCGCGTCGACGGCGTACGACAGGGGCAGCACGTCGGACAGCTGCTTGAGTCCGGTCGGCAGGGCGTCGCGGGAAACGAACAGGCCGCAGAGCAGGAACTGAGGCAGGATGAACGCGGGCATGAACTGCACCGCCTGGAACTCCGAGCGGGCGAACCCCGACGCCAGCAGCCCGAGCGATGTGCCGAGCACTGCGTCGACGACCGCCACGATCACCAGCTGCCACCAGGCTCCGCGGATACTCATGCCGCACACCCACACCGACCAGGCGGACGCGAGCAGCGCCTGCACCAGGGCCACGACTCCGAACGCGAGGGCGTAGCCGCTCATGAACGCCCCCTTCGACAGCGGGGTGGTGAGGAGGCGTTCAAGGGTGCCCGACTGGCGTTCGCGCAGGGTGGTGATCGAGGTGACGATGAACATCACCGTCAGCGGGAACACGCCGAGCAGCGCGGGGCCGACGTGGTCGAAGATCACTGGCTGCTCGTGGTAGATCCAGGCCATCAGGCCGATGAGCACAAGCGGCACGACCAGCATCAGCCCGATCGTGCGGGGATCGTTACGCAGCTGGCGCAGGATCCGTCCGGCGGAAACGAACGCGAGTCTCATGACGTGCCCTCCTGGCGCTGGGCCGCGTCCTCGGCGTCGATGAGGGCCAGGAAGGCGGCCTCGGCGTCGTGGGTGTTCGTGCGACGCAGCAGTTCGTCGAAGCTGCCGTCGGCGAGGATCCGGCCCTCACGCAGCAGCAGCAGCCTGTCGCAGCGCGACGCCTCGTCCATGACGTGCGAGGAGACGAGCAGGGTGGTGCCGGCGTCGGCCAGTTGGTGGAACAGGGTCCACAGCGAGCGGCGCAGCACCGGGTCGAGCCCGACCGTGGGCTCGTCGAGCACCAGGGCCTCGGGCCGCCCGACCAGTGCGCAGGCGAGCGAGGTGCGTGACAGTTGGCCGCCCGATAGGTTCGCGACCCGCTGGCCGGCGTGATCGCCCAGCCCGACCTGGTCGACGGCCCAGTCGACGTCGTCGGCCGATGCCCCGACGAGCCGCGCGAAGTAGTTGATGTTCTCGCGGATGCTGAGGTCGTCGTAGACCGACGGGGCCTGGGTGACGTAGCCGACCCGGCGGCGCAGCTGGGGGCTGCCCGCAGGCTCTCCGAGCACGCTGATCGTGCCCGACTCGACGATCTGGACGCCGACGATCGCCCGGATCAGCGTGCTCTTGCCGCCCCCCGACGGGCCGAGTAGGCCAGTGACCCGGCCGCGGGGGATCCGCACGCTGAGGTCGGGCAGCACCATCCGACGGCCCCGCACGACGGTGAGGTGGGAGACGTCGATCGCGACGTCACCGGGAGAGTCGAACGCCCCGGTGACAGCTGGTGGTGGGGATTCGGCGGAATCCGGGTCGCCCGCGCCGGCGGCGCGTCGTGGATGCCCGCGCAGAGCGGGCCGAGGTGCTTCTGACGTGCCGCGTCGCGGCCGGGTCGTCATGGTGGCATGCTACCCGCGCCCACCGGCGTCCGGGGGATGGCCGCCCTGTCCGGGCTCGGTACGCTCGGGGCATGTCGTCGTTGCGCTGGCCCGTGGTGTTGTTCGATCTCGACGGCACTCTGGTGAACACCGTGCCGCTGATCCTGCGCTCCTACGAGGTGGCCTTCGCCGAGGTGCTCGGCGAGCGGATCGACGAGTCCGTGGTGCGCCCCCTGGTCGGGATGACCCTGTTCGACGCCCTCGCCGGTTACAGCCGCACCGACGACCTGATCACCGCCTACCGACGGTTCAACCTCGCCCACCTCGAGGACCTCCAGGAGGATTACGAGGGCGTGCTGCCGCTCGTCGAGGGTCTCGGGGTCGAGGGGGCGGTGCTCGGCGTCGTGACGTCGAAGATCCGTGCCACCGCGCTGCGCAGCCTGGCGGCCGGCGGATTCGGCACCCTCATCCCGATCCTGGCCGCGCAGGGCGAGACCGAACGGCACAAGCCGCACCCCGACCCGCTGCTCAGTGCACTCGGCCAGCTCGGCCGCCACCCCCGCGAGGCCGTCTACGTCGGCGACTCGGTGTGGGACCTTCAGGCCGCCCGCGCGGCCGGCACCGCGGCGATCGGCGTCACCTGGGGAGCCGCCCCCCGCGAGGCGCTGCTCGAGGTGGGTCCGGACGCCGTCGTCGACAGTCCGGCCGAACTCGCCGAGGCGCTCGGAATGGTGGCCGTCACGCGGTGACGCTCAGCTCGCCCCGAGCCCCCGGCAGGCCAGTTCCGCGAGCAGCAGCGACCCGTCGGCGATCACGTCGTCGTCGAACACCGCGTAGGCCGAATGGTTGAACGGCGCGCGCGCCGGGTCGGCGTCCGCGGGCACGGCCGACAGGGCGACGAACGCGCCCGGCACCTCGGCCAGCACCCGGGAGAAGTCCTCCGACCCGGTGAGGGGACGGGTCCAGGTGATCGCCCGATCGGCC
>JAJXWF010000002.1 GCA_021781735.1 Actinomycetes bacterium | reverse complement strand
CGCCGCACTCGCAGGCAGCCTGCGCGCCCGGGTTCGGGAGTTGCGGGACGCGCACCTCCTGCGCGAGAAGCTGCAGGCCCAGCGCGACAGCGAAGCCATGACGATCTGGATGGTGATCCCCAGCCTTGTGCTCGGGGCGCTGCTCATCGCCCCGCCCCTCCTCCGGCTGCTCGGAAGCGGCTGAGCCGCCGTGATCGTCACAGCTGTGGAGAACAGGCAGCCCCCCGGCCGCCGCTGTGGAGAACCGCGTCGAGAATGCCCGGCGTCCACACAATCGGGTGGGACCCGATTCCTCACTGCCCTCACCGCACGACCGCGTCGCACCCCGCGACCAACAGAAAGGACTCCCATGACCAACCCACTCACCGCACTGAGCCTGCGCCTGCACCTGCACCACCAGATCGTGACCGTGACGAGGCGCCGGGTTCCCGACGAGCGTGGCCTGTCCCAGTCGACCGAGAGCGCGATCCTGCTCGCCGGAGCCGTGACGATCGCCCTGATCGTGATCGCCGCGATCACCGCCTACGTCACCAAGCATCTGCCCAGCTGACCATGTGCTTCCGCGCGTGCTCAGGTCGCGACGACCGAGGTCTCAGCGAATCGGTGCAGTGGACGCTGCTGAGCGCCACCGCCGTGCTGCTGCTGATCGGTGGTGTGCAGACCGCCGTGGTTCTGCACACCCGCACCGTGGTGGCCAACGCGGCGCTTGCCGGCGCGGAGGCGCGGGCAACACTCGGGGGCACGGCGGCCTCCGCCTCCGACTCCGCCCGCGCGGTGGCCCAGCACTCCGGGCTCACCTCGATCACGGTCGACACTCACATGTCGGCCACCACCGTCACCGTGACGGTCAGCAGCGACGTCCCCGCCCTCGTCGGGATCGGGCCCCGTCACGTCACGAGCACGGCGACGATTCCGAGGGAGCCCTGACATGTCGGAACCTGTCACCCGTCGCCCGCCCCGGTCACCCAACGACCCGCCATCCGGGCGGGATCGCGGCGCCGTCGCGGTCGAGATGGCGCTTCTCGCCCCGCTGGTCCTGATGATGATCGGGCTGTTCGCCTTCGGCTACCGACTCTGGGCGGCCCGCGCCGCCGTCGAGTCCGCCGCGGGTGCCGCCGCGCGCGCGGCGTCCCTGGCCTCGTCACCCTGGTCCGGTGAGATCGTCGCCCGCGACGTCGCCCGCGCCAATCTGGCGACGCTCGGGGTCGACTGCCGGTCGGCCCAGGTGAGCCCCGACACCGGCGTGCTGTCCCAACCGGCCGGCCAGGCGGGGATCGTGCGCGTCACCGTCAGCTGTGTCGTGTCGATGCGGGATCTGGTGCTGCCGGGCGCGCCCGGCACGATCACCGTCACCCGATCGGCGAGCGAGCCCATCGACACCTTCCGGGCAAGGCAATCATGAGCCGGGTCATCCGTGGTCTCGCCGCGCTGGCCGTCCTGGCCCTCATCCTCATCGGCGCGCCATGGCTGCTCGCAAGGCTCGGCCAGCTGGACGCCGCCACCAGGATCGACTGGCGCCACCTGTTCACCGCTCCCGACAACGGTGACCTTCTGCTGCTGATGCTCACCATCATCGGCTGGCTGGCCTGGGGGCACGTCTCGCTGACCCTCGTCGCCGAGCTCGTGGACGTCCTCACCCGGCACCGGGTGCGCGTCCGCGTGCCCGGGTCACACTGGCTGCGTCCCATCGCCGCGGCGCTGGTCACCGCGCTCGTCGGGCTGGTCATCGCGCAGGCCGTCCACTCCTCGACCCATCGGGACGGCGATTCGGGGTCACCGGGTCAGCCGGGCGTCGCGGCCCACCCGGTTCACATCACGCCCCACCCCCAGCAGCCGCAGCAGCCGAGCAGCCCCCCGGTCACGGCGTCGGCACCGCCCATCGCCCCGGGGTCGGCAGCGGTCCCCGCCCCCGACCCCCGCCAGCCGGCCCAAAGTGCCCCGGCTCCCGCCGACCAGCGGGAAACGCGCACCGACCTGTGCGCCCTGTACGTCGTCCAACCGGGCGACGACCTGTGGACTCTGGCGGTCACGCTCTACGGCGAGGGCCTCGACTGGCACACTCTCGCCAGCGCGAACCGCCTCGGGGCCGACGATCCCCTCTACCCGGGGACGGTGCTGTCGGTGCCCCGGCTGAGCCAGGGCGAGGTGTCGAGGCGCACCGGCCAGGGAGCGATCGACACCTCCGATCGCGCCATCGTGGTGCGGCCCGGCGACACCCTCACGCAGCTGGCGAGCCGGCATCTGGGGTCCGGATCGTCCTGGCCCGCCCTGCAGCAGGCCAACGCGTCGCTCGTCCTCGACCCCGATCACCTCGAACCCGGCTGGGTGCTGCATCTGCCGCCCCGCGTCGTGGCCACGGCACGGGAGCCCCAACCGGCACCCCCCCGGGCCGAGGACGCGCCACCGACCGTCCCGCCGGCTCCGGGGGGGCTTCCGGCCTCGGCTCCCGCCGGACCGCCCGACGCCGAGGGCGACCCGGCGACCCCCGCGACAGCGGCCTTCCCCGCCCCGACGACCGATGGGGTCGCTCGACCATCGGTGACCCCGACGGGTACCGGCGGCGCGCACGTCACGATTGGTGCCTCCGTCGCCGGGATGTCCCAGCAGGTACGCGACGAGCCGACCGGCACCGACGACCTCGGCATTGCACGCGGGATCGTCGGCGGCCTGGCGGCGAGCGTTGTTCTCGGCGTCGGGCTCGGACTCGCCCGCCGTCGGCGCGGGCAACTGTGGGCACGCCCCCTCGGACGCCGCGTTCCCCGGCCCGACCCTTCCGCCCGGGTTTTCCACCAGGCGGTCCAGCGGCTCGGGGCGAGCGCGCCGGCCGATCCCGAACCGCCGTCGCCCACGACCGTGGTTGTGGGCGAGTTCGACGATCCGCTGGGCGCCTCTGGCGCCGCGGTGACGGCCCGCCTCGATCTGCTGCGCAGCCTGCGCATCGTCGGGCCGAACGAGTTCGCCCTGGCCGCTGCGGGCGGGATCGCGACGAGCCTCAGCTGCGCCCCCTGGTCGGAGGGCACCGGCGTGCTGATCGTGTCCCCCGAACTCCGATGGCTCGACGGGCTCGACAACCCCAGCCTCGACATCGTCACCGATCTCGGCGAGGGGCTCGAGCGCCTGCGTCGCGACCTCACCCCGGACTCCGCCCCCATCGACCGTCGAGAGGCCGAACAGCGGGTGGCGATCATCGACCTCACCGGACCACGGCCGGTGGATCGCACGCCACTGATCGACCTGTACGAAGGGCTGCTCGCTCACGCCACGCGGACCGTGATGGTATGGATCTGTGGCGAGCACCACCCTGCGATGGCCGACCGGCCCTCCGGCGCGGTGCTGCAGGTGCTCGACGAGCGGCGCGCCACCCTCACCGGTGTCGACGGCGACTTCCTGCCGAACCTGGTGAGCGAGCCCGCGCGCCGGGCTCTCGTCGAGCTGTTCTCGGTCGTGACGTGCACCGACACCGAGCCGGCTCCGTGGTGGTCGCACGACGACGACGCCGGTGCACGGCGACCCGCCGTCACCGACCCCGAGGGCACGAACGCCGCCCCACCCGCAGCGGCATCCTCCGGGATGCTGACCCTGCTGCCGACCCGACCCGGCCCCGCGGAGGGGTCGGCGCCGGCCGGCGCCGGTCGATTGCCCCTGACCCGCAGACCGGCCACCAGCGATCCGGAGGCCACCATGGCACGAGTTCCCGATCTCCTCGCCACCACCGGCCATCCGGTGCTGCTGCTGCTGGGCGAGGTGGAGCTCGTCGGCGCCCGGGGATCCCGGCCCTCCCGGGCCGTCAAGCAGTGCGAGGAGTACTGCGCCTGGATCCTCCAGCATCCGGGACGGACCGCCGTGGCCATGACCCGGTCGTTGCTCGTCGCCGAGGGAACCCGACGCTCCAACATGTCCCGACTGCGCACGTGGCTCGGCGTCTCCGCCGACGGAGACGACTACCTTCCCGACGCCTATTCGGGACATATCCGGTTGCATCCGGGCATCACCACCGACTGGGAGCAGTTGACGCTTCTGGTTTCGGCCGGGGTCGATCAGGCCTCCGACGATGCCCTCGTCGAGGCCCTCGACCTGGTCCGTGGCGCCCCGCTCGCCGACGCCGCACCCGGACAGTGGCACTGGGCGGAGGAACTGCGCATCGACATGTCGTCGACGATCCGCGACATCGGCGGCGTGCTCGCGGCGCGGGCGCTCGCGGCCAACGACCTCGACCTTGCCCGTTGGGCAGCGGCCCGCGCGCTCACCGCCGCGCCCGAGGACGAACTACTGATGGCGACCCGCGTCCGCACCGAACACCTGGCCGGAAACCGTCCCGAGGTCGAGCGGCTCGTGCTGCACATCACCCGTCAGGCCCGGCTGCTCGGCGTCGACCTGTCCGACGACACGGTCACGGCACTGCAGGAGGCGATGGAGGGACGCGCGCGAGCCCGGCAGGCGTGAGCGTCACAGCCCCGGTGATCGGGCGTGGCGTCCGGCCCCACGGTTCCCGCGGACCGGCGGCCACGCCCCCGCCGCGCCGGTTGTTCCCCGACCTGGGGAACCCTCCCCCGACCTCGAGAAAGCTCCCCCGACCTGGGGAACCTCCCCCGACCTGGAGAACCTCCCCTGCCCGGAGGCAGGACGGGAGCCACCACCCACGGCTGCGGAAGCACCGTCCCATGGCCGTGACACCCGACGTGATCGTCATCGAGGTCAACGAGACCCTGCCCGACATGTCGTCGATGGGCCAACGCGTCGCCGAGGCCGGCGCACCGGCCGAGCAGGCGAAGCTGCGGTTCGCCATGGTGCTGCGCGACCGATTCCCGGCGCCGCCTCGGGGACTGCGCGAACTCCACCGACATCGGGACCGACGCGCCCACCGTCCTCCTCCGATCGGTCGACGTCAACGACCCGAGCGGGCGGCCCGCCGGGTGGTCTCGGCCATCGCTCGGCTCCCCCTGCACCCCGACGTGGCCGAAGGAATCCGGGCCCCGCACGGCGCCGGCCACCGCCTGGTGACCCTGCGCAACGGGTCGACCGGAGTGGCACAGCGACCCCTCGAGGCCGCCGGCGTCCGCGACCTGTTCGAGGCGTGAATCTCCGTCGAGGACGCGGGCATCTGGAAGCCCCACCGGGCCTCGTACCGCGACGCCGCCGAGCGGTGGGCCACTCCCGAGGAGCGGATGCTGCTGGTTGCCGTGCACCCCTGGGACATCCACGGCGCCGCACGGGCCGAGCTCCGGACGGCGTGGATGTCCGGCACGGGGGGCGCTTACCCGTCGCACTTCACGCTCCCCGATCTCACGGCGGCCTCACCGATCGATCTGCAGCCCCTCCTCGACCAGCCGGCCCGGCGTCCGGGCTGCCGGGCGCCAGGGTCGTCACGGGGTCGGACCGCGCAGACCCGCGCCGCTCACCGGGCCTGGTCGGCGACCGCCCTGAGCACATCCTGCAGGCCGAGCCACCACTGCTTCTTCGGACGCCGGTGGGCCATGTCGATCATCTCGGCCATGTGCGCGAGCGGCATCTGCTCGATCCGTGACTCGACCTGGCCGATGTGCCAGGAGTCCCAGGTGCCGGCCGCGAACTCCTCGTCCAACAGGCGCAGGGCCCGCGACACCAGCCGGGTGGCGAGCAGCCGATCGAACGGGGTGGGCGCACCGCCCTGCTGGGTGTGGCCGAGGATCGTGGTGCGCACGTCGTAGAGGCCGCGGCTCTCCTCCTCGAGGAGGCGTCCGAGGAAGTCAGTGGTGTAGTGCTCGCTCGCCTCCTCGTTGCGCACGGCGAGGAACAGCTTGCGGCCCGCCGTGAACGAGTCGCGGAGCCATTCGACGTCGTGGTACAGCTCCTCGAGGGTGATGCCCGTCTCGTTGAGGTAGACCCGTTCGGCGCCACCGGCGATGCCGCCCATCATCGCCAGGTAGCCGCAGTAGCGGCCCATGGTTTCGACGACGAAGGAGCGCGTGCTCGCCGATCCCGACAGCTTCAGCCGGTCGATCGCCTCGACCACGACGTTCAGCGCGGTGTCGGCGCCGATCGCGAGCTCCGAACCCGGCAGGTTGTTGTCGATGGACGCCGGTACGCACACGATCGGCACCCGGAACGTCGGATACCGCTCCTGCTCCTGACGCAGCAGGTCGGCACCGAGGTAGGCGTTGAACCCGCCGATGATCAGCAGCCCCTCGATCCGGTGGTCCTCCATCACCTTGCTCATCGCATAGAGCTGATCGAGCGACGGCAGGGTCCGCCGGGTGCCGAGCACCGAGCCCCCGTCGGCCGTCCAATGCTCGACGGCGTCCCAATCGAGCTGCTCGATCCTGCCGTCGCGCAGGCCGACGAACCCGTCGTGGACGCCGAGCATCGTGTGCCCGCGGCTGATGCCCAGGCGCACCGCCACGCGGGCGGCCGTGTTCATGCCGGGCGCGAGGCCACCGGCGTGCAGGATCGCGATCCGCCGCGTGCCCTCGCCCGCGTCGACCCGGCTCGGCTCGGCGAGTTCATGGAAGATGCCGCGCATCTCGGTGAACGACCCGCCGCGCAGCGCCATCGCACCCTCGTAGTCGCCGGCGGCGATCCGCTCGGGAACCTCACGGGTCTTGCGCACCGCTTCGACCAGGTCGACCGGCACCACCCGGTTGCCCCGGATCGCCATGACATGGCCGGGGGTGTCAGGTGTGGCGTTGAGCACCTCGTGCACCGCCTGATAACCGAGCCAGGTCGAGGCCCACCGGTCGTAGGCGCTCGGGGCGCCACCACGCTGCACGTGCCCGAGGATCGTGACGCGCGCGTCCTCGTGCAGCCGGTCCTCGAGCACTTGGCGGACGTAACCGCTGGTGATCGGCGTGCCGGCGGCGTCCTGCGCGCCCTCGGCGACCACCACGATCGACTCCCGCCGCCCGGCCCCGCGACCGCGCCTCAACTCGGCGCACATCCGGTCCTCCCAGCCCTCGGTGGGCGGGTTCTCGGGGATGAGCACATAGTCGGCACCACCGGCCACGGCCGCCATCAGCGCGAGGTAGCCGCAGTGGCGTCCCATCACCTCGACGACGAAGCTCCGCTGGTGCGACGCCGCGGTGCTCACCAGCGCGTCGATCGCGTCGATGATGCGGTGCAGGGCGGAGTCGGCTCCGATCGTCATGTCGCTGCCGACGAGGTCGTTGTCGATGCTGCCGACCAGCCCGGCGATCATGAGGGTCGGGTGCCGCGCCGCCTGGTCGTCGCCGATCTCCCCGGACGCCGCCAGGTCGGCCATCAGCTCGGGCCATTCGCGGCGGAACTGGTCGAGGCCGGACAGCGACCCGTCGCCACCGATGACCACGAGCCGGTCGATGCCGCGGACGATGAGGTTGCGGGCGGCGCGCAACCGACCCGCCCGCTCGCGGAACTCCCTGCTGCGGAAGGTGCCGATCAGCGTGCCGCCCTTGTGCAGCACGCTGCCGACGTCGTCCCAGCCGAACGGCCGGATGCCGCCGCCGGGCATGTCGTCGGCCTCGATCATGCCCTGGTAGCCCTCGAAGATCGCGAACACCTCGGCGCCGGCGCTGATCGCCGAGCGGACGACGGCCCGCACCGCGGCGTTCATGCCCTGCGCGTCGCCGCCCGACGTGAGGATCCCGATCCGTGCGCGGGGCTGAGGCTCTGCGCCGATTCCGGCGGCGCTCATTGAATCGGTCATGCAGCTATCCTGCCCAACCCGGGTTTGGCAGGATAGCCCCGGCCCCCACCTCGCCGAATCCGGTCAGGACGCGGGCGCCTGGCGTCCCCAGAATCCGTCGGCCGCGAACAGCTCCGCGACCAGCTCGGCCAGCAGGCCGGTCTCGGCCGCGAGGTCGAGCACCGTGTACCGGTTGCGGATCGTGCGCGCCTCCTCGTAGGTGCGGCGGAAGCGCTGCCAGTCGAGGCCGATGTCGCTCGGATGGGCGGGAGCCCCGGCGTCCCGAAGCATCGCCTGGAGCGCGGCGGCGGGGATCAGCTGCTTCCGCAGTCGCGGCACGAGGGTGGGCGACAGCCGGGCGAGCAGGCCGAGACGGTCGCGCAACTGCTCGGGGGTGATCCACTTGGCCAGGGTCAGCCCGACGCTCTCGTCGACGAGCCGGGGGTTGCTCTGCATGGCGCGCACCCGCGCCTCCATCCCATCCCGGGTGGGCCACGAAGCGACCGCGGCGTCCACGTCGAGCGCGGACAGGTCCCGGGCCAGCAGTCGCTCGTACAGCGCGGCGACCGCGATCGTGCCGATGCCCACCTTGAACCCGTGCGAGAGTCGCCGGGGAGTGATGTCGACGCCGTGGCCCTCCATCTCCCACACGTGGCTGAACTGGTGCTCCGCCCCGGACGCCGGCCGCGACGAGCGGTGCGCCTGCATCGCCAGACCGCTCATGATCAGTCCCTCGGCGAGGTCGCCGATCGCCGACACGTCGCCGCGGGCGAGGTCGTCGGGCCGGGCCAGCGCGTGCCGCAGCGGCCCCTGGACGAGATCCCACACGTCGGGGTCGAGCGGCTCGACCCCGAGCGCGTCGGCGAGCATCCAGTCGGCGCCCGCCGGCACCTTGCCGAGCAGGTCGCCGAACCCCGACGCGGTCATCACCGCCGGTGCGGCGGCCATCACGGTGAGATCGCTGATCGCCCCCCGTGGCGGCGGGCACGCGAGCGTCTGCTTGAACCCGTCGCGGGCGATCGAGGCGCCGAACGCGGTGTAGCCGTCCATCGACGCGGCGGTGCCGACCACGAGATAGCCCCGCCCGAGTTCGCCGGACGCCCGCTTGACGATGTCGTTGAGGGTCCCGGCTCCGACCGCGACCGCGACCGCGTCCAGGGGTGCCAGCACGTCCCGCAACAGCTCGCAGTTCTCGTACCGTGCGTACAGCTCCGGCTCGCCGGCGAACACGTACGGGTCGAGTTGGCGGACGCCGGCGGCCCGCAACACCTGCACGACCCTGTCGCCGGCGGCGTCCATCGTGCGCCGGTCGGCGACGACGATCGCGGTCGCCGCGTCGAACAGGTCGGCGAACACCGCGCCCACCCGGTCGATCGCGTCCTCGGCGATCACGGCCGCCCGGGTGTCGGACGCCGTCCGCAGCGCCTTGTCGATGAGTTCGGACATCGGTTCGTTCCCTTCCCCGGCCGGGCTCAGCCCTGCGCCGCCTCGTGATCGACGAGTTCGTGGATCAGTCCCTGAAGCCTCGGATAGCCCTGGATGTACTCCTCGAGGTAAAAGGCGTACTGCTCGTGCATCCGCTGGTTCGGCTCGATCGTGACGAGGTCGTGCACCATGTTGTCGGCGGCCTCCTCGAGGGATGCGTAGATGCCGGCGCCGGTCGCCGCGAGCATCGCCGAGCCGAGCGCGACGGCGTCCCCGACCTCGGTGAGGGTGATCGGCTTGTTCATGACGTCGGCGTGCATCTGCATGAGTTGGCGGCTCTTGGTCATCCCCCCGCAGGCGACCACCTCGCTCACCTGCATGCCGGCGTCCTCCATGGCGCGCAGGTTGTGCGCGGTGCCGTAGCAGATGCCCTCCTGGATCGCCTTGTAGACATGCTCGGGCCCGTGCATCAGCGACAGGCCCCAGATCATGCCGCGCGCCTTCGAGTCGGTGTAGGGGGTGCGGTTGCCCTGAAAGTACTCGTTGACGATGAGTCCGTTGCAGCCCGGCGGAATGTGCCTGCTCTTCTCGTTGAGCACGTCGTAGACGCTGAGACCGAGACGCTCGGCGGCTTCGGTGACGTCGCGGGCGAAGTTGTCCTTGAACCACTTCATCACCGAGCCGGTCGAGACCTGCCCGCCCTCGACCGTGTACTGCCCGGGGACAACGCCATCGGTGTAGGCGCCGAAGAAGCCCTTGCCGTGGATCGGCTTGTCGGTCTGCCCGCTGAACACGTGCGACGAACCGGTGATCAGGGCCATCTTGCCCGGCTTGACGACCCCGAGGCCGATCTGGCCGGCCCAGGCGTCCGCGGAGCCCTGGGCGACGGGGATGCCTGGCGTGAGTCCGAGCAGTTGGGCGGCGACCGTGCTCAGTTCGCCCACCGGCCGGCCGAGATCGACGACATCGCTCGGAAGTTTGTCGAACACGTCGGGGCAACCGATGGTCTCGTAGAAGTCGACCGGCCAGCCGCCGGCGTCCCGGTTGTAGTACATGCGCAGGGCGGCCGAGTTGATGTTCAGCGTCCAGGTGCCGGTGAGCTTGTAAGTGACCCAGTCGGGGGCGTCGACCAGCCGGAACGCGCGGGCGTAGGTCTCCGGCTCGTGTTCGCGCAGCCAGGCCGCCTTGAACGGATACCACTCGGCGGTGGCCGGGGCGGTGCCGTCGCCGTTGTAGCGGCGGGCGATCGAGGAGGATGTCTCGGCGCGGGCCGCCTGCTCGGTGGCGCGCACGTCCATCCACATGATGGCCGGACGCAACTCGTCACCCTTGGCGTCCATCGCGACGACGGTCATCGTCGTGGCGTCGTAGCTGATGCCGGCGATCTCGGCCGGCGAGACGCCGGATCCGGCGAGCGCCTTGTGGCTCGAGGCCTGCAGGGCCTCCCACCATTGCTGCGGGTTCTGCTCGGCCCAGCCCGAACGCGGGTGGCTCGTCGGGTAGGGGGTGGCGGCGAGGTGGATCGGACGGCCGGCGACGTCGAACAACGCCACCCGGCAGCTCTCGGTGCCGAAATCGATGCCCATGAGGTAGGGGCCGGTGGGTGCCATGGTGATCCTTTCGGGTGGTGACGCTGCGGTGCGTGACGACGGGCTCCCACGGCCGGGCCGGGGAGGTCGCGGCGTCCGAGAGTGCCGGCGGCGTACGAGTTGTCGGGAACTTTGACCAGGTCGTACGCCGCGGATCACCCCGGGCGGGTGGTGTCAGGTGCGGTCGTGATCGGTCCAGCCGAGCTCGTCCCAGATGTGTGCGGGGATGAGCCGGTCGACCCGGTCGAGCACATAGCTGGGACGCTGCCCGGGCGTGCGGGCCCGGGTGTCGTCAGCGGTCGCCTCGCCGGTGAGAACCAACGCCGAGGTCATACCGGTGTCGAGCGCCATCTGGATGTCGGTCTGCAGCCGGTCGCCCACCATCACCGCGTCGGCCAGGTCGACGTCGAGGCCGGCCATGGCCTCGCGCAGCATGATCGGCGACGGCTTGCCGAGGCTCACCCGGCAGGTGGTGCCGGTGCACGCCTCGATCGCCGCCGTCATCGCGGCACAGTCGGGTTCGCCGCGTCCCCCGGGGAACGGGCAGAACCGGTCGGGGTTGGTCTGGATGAGGAACGCCCGCTTGTGGAACCAGATGGCGTCGAAGGCGATCTGGAGCTTGCGGTAGTCGAATCCCCGGTCGTACGAGGCGATGACGATGTCGATCTCCTCGGGCTTCTCCGACAGCCGGAACCCGGCCCTCACCAGGGCCTTCTTGAGAGGCTCCTCGCTGATCGGGAACAGCACGGCGTCCGGGTGGTGCTCCTGCAGCCACCGGGTGGTGGTGACCACCGTGTTGGCGATGTCGGCGACGTCGGTGGGCAGGCCCAGGCGGGCGAGCTTGTCGGCGTACTGCTCGGGGTCCTTGGTCGGGTTGTTCGACAGGAACCGCACCGGGATCCCGCGGGCGCGCAGTTCCTCGATCATTCGTTTCGCCCCGGGCAGCAGGTGGTCGCCCAGGTAGATCGTGCCGTCCATGTCGAACACGTAGGCGCCGTAGAGCCGCGTGGGGGAGGCGAGAACATCGGACGCCGGGGCGGCGGTCTGCGATGACATGGCGGGTTCCTCTCGGGGTGGGAATCGGTGGGTGGAGGTCGGTCGGCTCAGCGGAACGGCGGCGCGGAGGGCCCCGCGAGGCTGTATGCGGCCCGGTTGGCCAGGGCCGGAGGGTCGATGTGGGGATCGCGACGGTGGTGGCACGGGCTGTTCTGGATCCCGGCCGGCCAGGTGCCGATCACGTCGAACAGGAACGGGACCGATGGGGTCGGGTGGACGCTCAGCAGCCGGTCGGCTGCTCGGCGTCCGGGCCGGTGGGAGTGGCCGACTCGTACGACCGGATGACCTCGACCTTGGCGGCCGAGCGCGACGAGGGGTCGAAGGTGTAGTTGAGGAACTCCCGGGCCAGACGCAGCGCGAGTTCGCGGCCGATGACCCGTTCGCCGAGGCACAGCACCTGGGCATCGTTCGACAGCACGAGCCGCTCGACCGAGTAGGAGTCGTGCGCGACGCTGGCGCGGACGCCGGGCACCTTGTTGGCCGAGATGGCCACGCCCATGCCGGTGCCGCAGACGAAGATGCCCCGGTCGGCCTCACCGGAGGCGATCCGACGGGCGGCGGCCACCGCGACGTGCGGGTAGTCGACGTCCTCATCGGGGGTGACGCCTCCGTCGAGCACGAGGTCGACACGAGGGTCGTCCTCGAGCATCTTGCGGATCGCTTCCTTGTACGAAACCCCTGCACTGTCGCCGGCGACGATCACTCGGAATCCCATGGTCCGCTCCTTCCTGGCACCGCTGCCATCAACCCGGGATATGCGAAAAATAGCGCACCCCGTGTGATTCACAACAGCCCGAATGAGAAGTTCGCCGATCGGGCCCGCCACCGCGTCCGGAGCGGATCGGGTGCGCGCGAGACCGCACCGGGACGCGATCGGCCGACGCTGGTGCCGGACGCGGCGATCGGGCTCATCCGGCGACGTCGACGGTGGCCCCCCAGTCCGCCAGCTGCTCGCGCTGGTCGGGAGTCGCCTCCGCGTCGACGACGACATGATCGAACTCGTCGAGGCGGGCGAACGCATGCAGGGCGTGCCGGGCGAACTTGGTGTGGTCGAGCAGCAGGATCCTGGTGCGGGCGCAGGCGAGCATCTGGCTCTTGACCGCCGCGACGTCCTGGTAGGGGTGGTGGCATCGTCCGTCGGAGATGCCGGACGCCGACAGCACGCAGTAGTCGGCGTCGATGCCGGCCAGCGTGGTGAGCGTGGTCGGGCCCATGAGCGCGTCGGCCCACGCCTGGTATTCGCCGCCGGTGACGAACAGTCGCCAGTCGGGATGTTCGGTGGCCTCGCGGGCGACGAGCAGCGAGTTGGTCACGATCGTCAGCGGGCTCTTGTCGGTGAGCGCACGCAGCAGGAACACGCCGCTGGTGGAGTCGTCGAGCAGCAGCGAACTGCCGGGGTGGATCCAGCCGGCGACCAGGGCTCCCATCGCCTGCTTGGCCGTGCCCTGCTGCTCGACCCGGAAGGCGGCGCTGGCTTCGTGCAGGCCGGTGGCCACGGCGGTGATCCGACCCCGGTGACGCTGCACCAGGCCGGCGTCCTCCAGGGCGGCGATGTCGCGGTAGATCGTCATCGTGCTGACCCCGGTGATCGCCACGAGGTCATCGATGCCCACGGTGCCGCGACGCAGCACGACCTCGGCGATCGTGTGCTGGCGCGAGCGTTGACCGGTCGCGCCGGGACCGCCGGTGCGGATCGCGTCGTCAGCCATCGTCCCTCGCTCGCTCGTCGTGCCTCCCGATCACCCTAATCACCCCCGGCCCACCCGGGGCCCACCCGCCCCCTGGCCGTCACCGCCACCCCGCTCAGTCGCCTGCGGCGATGAGCTCGTCGACGTAGCACCATCGCCACGACTCGCCCGGCTCGATCGAGCGGATCGTCGGATGCCCGGTCCGGTGGTGGTGCCGCTCGGCGTGCCGGGCCTCGGAGGAGTCGCAGCAGCCGACGTGACCACAGGTGAGGCACATCCGCAGGTGCACCCAGCGGGTGCCCTCGACGAGGCAGTCCTCGCACTCCACCCCCGACGACGGAACGACCCTCGTGGACGCCTCGGCCAGGTGCTCGCACGGCGCGGCGTCCAACCGGGGCGCCAGCGGCGAGCGTCGGACCAGCTCCGAGCGTGCCTGCACCCGGGTCAGCGCGATCTCCTCCCCGTCGAGTTCGGCCAGGACGCGGCTGATCACCTGATCATCGGCGGAGCCGCTGTCGCGGAGCCGAAGCACCTCCTCGCGCTCGGCCTCGAGGGCCGCGATCCGCAACCGGCGGTACGCATCGGATGGGGTTTCCGCCTCGGGGTCGCGCCCGAGGCGTTCCCACGCCTGGTTGCCGCGCAATTCCACCTGGCGCTCGACGACGCTGAGCGCGCGCTCGTCGTCGTCGCCGGCCACCTCGCGGGCGCGGGCCAGACCCGCGCGGGCGGCACGCTGATAGACCAGTGCCTCCTGCAGGGCGTCCTCGCGAGGGTCGGGACCGGAGATGCCGAGTGCCCGGGCCATCGCCGGCAGGGTGAGCCCCTGGACGATCAGCGTGCCGACCGTGACCGACATCGCCGCCAGGATCAGCACCGCCCGGTTGGGAATCGCCGGCAGCGTGAGCGCACCGGCGAGGGTGACCACACCGCGCATCCCGGCCCAGGCGATGACCACGGACTCGCGCACCGGCGAGACCTTCTGCCCCGTGCCGTGCACGGCCCACCGGGTGCCGAGCACCCACACCAGCCGCAACACGATGACCCCAGCCAGGGTCACCGCGCACAGCGCGGCGATCCGTCCCGCCCCGAAGTCGCTCGTGCCGGCATCGGACACGATCGTGCTCATCTGCAGTCCGAGCAGCAGGAACACGGAGTTCTCGAGCAGGAACTGGATGACCGACCAGTTGATCCGGGTGCTCAGCCTGGTCATCCCGCTGTGCTGCACCCGTGGCGCCTCGTGGCCGAGCGCGAGCCCGGCGACGACGACTGCGAGGACGCCGGAGGCGTGCAGCGCCTCGGCGGGCACGAACGCGATGAACGGGACAAGGAAGGTGAGGGCGGTTCCGGTGAGCACGTCACGGGTGCGGGAGAAGACGAATCCCATCAGCCGGGCCACGATCAGCCCGACCACGACGGCGATGGCCACCGCCTTGACGAAGTCGAGCACCGCGACACCGAAGGCGATCCCCGCGCCGATCGCGGCGACGGCCGTGCGGAGGCTCACCAGTGCGGTCGCGTCGTTGACGAGCGACTCGCCCTCGAGGAGCACGACGACCCGTCTGGGCAGGCCGATCGCGGTGCCGACCGCGGTGGCCGCGACGGCGTCCGGGGGAGCGACGATCGCGCCAAGCGCGAACGCGGCGGCCCACCCGATGGGCACCACCGCATGTACGAGGAACCCGACACCGAACGTCGTGAACAGCACGAGCCCGACACTCAGCCAGCCGATGGCGGCGATATTGCGCCGGAAGTCGATGAGCGACTGGTTGACCGCCGCCGAGTAGAGGAGCGGGGGCAGCAGCCCGATGAGAATCAACTCAGGGGTCAGGTGAACCGAGGGGATCCCGGGGACGTAGCTGGCGATGACTCCGACGAGCACCAGCACGAGCGGGGCGCTCAGGCCGAGCCGCCGGCACAGCGAGGTGGCCGCCAGCACGGTGAGCGCGAAGGCCGAGAACTCGATGACGATCCCCACCCGAACATTCTGCCGGGTCGGCACTGGACGCAGCGTCCACATCGTGACCCTATTTGGGCCGGATGGCGAGCAACACCGTCCGTGTGACCCCAAAGGGCACTAGACAAAAGGGGTTACTACGCTACGTAGTGTTGATCCGGGGCCGCCCACGGGTCACGGAACGATCGGGGAACCGCCATGAGAATCACCCGCGGCACCGATGTCGGACTACGGGTTCTGATGCTGCTCGCCCGATCCGACGCGCCCAAGGTGTCGATCAGCCAGCTGGCAGCCGAACTCAACCTCGCCGAACGCCACGTCGGCAAGATCGTCCAGGTGCTCTCCAAGTACGGCTGGGTGGCCACCGTGCGGGGCCGCACCGGGGGCGTCGTCATCGCCCCGGCCGGGCTCGCGGCGTCCGCCGACACGATTCTCACCGCGATCGAAGGGGACGCGCCCCTGCTCAACTGCTACGACCCGCCGTGCCCGTTCCTCGAGCAGGAGTGCGAACTCCGGAAGACTCTCGGCACCGCCCAGGCGGCGTTCCGCGCCGAACTCGCCGGACGCACGATCCGCGACCTTGCCGGCCGTGGGGCCGATGCCCCTGGACCGACCCTCGACGAGCCGGCGTCCCCCGGCGCCGCGGGGGCGGGCGTCGCCACCGATCCTCCCGAGCCGAGACCCGTCACACACCGCCCGCGGCGCCGGGTACCGGCGGGGTCCAGCGTCTAGACCCTCACCGTCCAGCCGAACGGATCCTCGGCCCGCCCGTATTGGATGTCGAGCAGGTGCTCGCGCAGCGCGAGCGTCTTCGGGCCTGGGGTCGCATGGGCCACCGGTAGCGTCACGTCGTCGGCGTCCGCAGTCGGCCCCGGCCGCCGGAATCCCACGACCGGCACCACCACCGCCGCCGTGCCGCACGCCAAGGCCTCGGTGATCTCACCCGAGGCGATCCGCGTCGACACCTCATGGATGTCGATCTGCCGCTCGACCGGCGTGAGCCCGTGCCGCGGTGCCAGCCTCAGCAGCGAGTCGCGGGTGATGCCGTCGAGGATCGTGCCCCGCAGGTCGGGCGTGATGAGCTCACCGTCGCGGGTGACGAACAGGATGTTCATCGTGCCGCACTCCTCGATCCAGCGGTGCTCGGCGCCATCGAGCCACAGCACCTGCTGGCAGCCGTGCTCGTGTGCCTCGTCGGCCGCGATGAGGCTGGCCGCATAGTTGCCGCCGCACTTCGCCGCACCCGTGCCCCCTGACGCCGCCCGCGTGTAGGTGGGCGTCGCCCACAGCCACACCGGGTCGGGATAGTAGGGACCCACCGGCGACGCGATCACCATGAAGCGGTACTCGTGCGACTCGCGCACCCCGAGGAAGATCTCGGACGCGATCTCGAACGGGCGGATGTACAGGCTCTGCTCGTTGCTCCCCGCCGGCACCCAGTCTCGGTCGAGGTCGACGAGGCGGGTGACGGCGTCCACGAACAGGTCGGGCGGCAGTGGGGCCATCGCCATCCGGGTGGCCGAGTTGGCGAATCGCTCGGCGTTGCGGCCTGGGCGGAAGAGCCACACGGAGCCGTCGTCGTGGCGGTAGGCCTTGAGCCCCTCGAAGATCTCCTGGCCGTAGTGCAGCACACCGGCGCTCGGGTGCATCGCAAACGGCTTCGTCTGCTCGATGACCAGGTGCTGCCAACCGGCGTCCGGCGTGTAGGTGGCGCTGGCCATGTGGTCGGTGAAGTACCTGCCGAACCCGGGATCTTCCAGGACTTTCGCAATCCGCTCGGGGGGCGTGGCGATGGACTCCGGATCGATCTCGAACTGCGACATGCGGCAAGGCTATGCCCGTGTTCGTCGCCTCACCGAGGCCGACCCGCCGTGTGGACTTGTCTGTGGGCGAACCCGTCGCTACTATTTCGATATATCGATGACATACCGGCGTAGCACGAACTGTTCAACGGCACGCCGACCGAGGGCCCCGGCCATCCGTGATGGCCCGCCGGAAGACATCACCGATCACCACAACTCCATCCACACCAACCAAACACCCACTCTCAAGGAGAGCACGCATGCACAACTTCGGATTCGACAAGATGCACGGCCACGACGAGTTCGAGGGCCGTGGACGCGGCCGCGGCTTCGGTCGCGGCGGTCGTGGCCCCCGCCCTGAAGGCTTCGAGGGTCCGGGCTTCGGCCCGATGGGACCCGGCATGGGTCCGGGCTTCGGCCCGATGGGACCCGGTATGGGTCCGGGCTTCGGACCCATGGGACCCGGCTTCGGGCCGGGTTTCGGCATGGGCCCGGGCTTCCGCGGGCGTCCAGGTGGCCGTGGCCCCGGACGCGGCCGCAAGGGCGACGTCCGCAACGCGATCCTCGCGCTGCTCACCGAGGAGCCGATGAACGGCTACCAACTGATCGGCGCGATCAGTGAACGCTCGCAGGGTCTCTGGAGCCCGAGCGCCGGCTCCATCTACCCGGCCCTCGGGTTGCTCACCGACGAAGGGCTCATCCACGAGACGGAGGCCGATGGCCGCAAGGCCCACGAGCTCACCGACGCGGGTCGCGCCTACGTCGAGGAGCACGCCGACGAGATCAAGGCGCCCTGGGATCGTGTGGCCGGACCGCACCGCGGATTCCTCGACATCCGCCCCGAGGTCAAGCAACTGGCGATGGCGGTGCAGCAGGTCGTCATGGCCGGCGACGCCGACCAGATCGATGCCGTCCGCGGCATCCTCGACGCCGCCAAGCGCGACGTCTACCGCCTCCTCGCCGGCGACCAGCCGAACGAATGACGCTCGTGGTTGCAAGGGGGAGTTCCCCCTTGCAACCCCCCGTCGCTCGGCGCACCGGCGCTGGAAGCCAGCGCCTGCCTCGCGCCACCGACGTTCCCCCTAGCAACCCCCCGTCGCCCGGCGCACCGGCGCTGGAAACCAGCGCCTGCCTCGCACCACCGACGTTCCCCCTAGCAACCCCCCGTCGCCCGGCGCACCGGCGCTGGACAGCGCGCCGATCCGGGCGACATGGGCGGGTGAACGACGAGTTCCCGCAGATTCGCGACGAAGTCGGCGTTGACCCGCCCATGTGTCTCACGCGGAACGCAGCACTGTCACGAAGATGGCGGGTCGCCGCACCACGCGGACCATGGCCCCGCAACAATGTGCCGTGCCCACCTCAGCGCCAGACACCGGCGCTCCCCGATCACGCCGGATCTACCTCCCGCGCCTCGCCGTCCGGGCGTCCGCCCTGGTGTGGGTTGTCCTCATCACGGCAGAGACGGTGGCGGGCACGGGGTGTACGGCCGCCCAGCCCTGCAGGGCGCCGGTCGACACCCTCGCCTTCTACCTCCAGGGCTTCCAGATCACCGCGCTGGCCGTTCCGGTGTTGCTGCTCCTCGCTCCCGTCGGCGCCATGTGGTTCGGCGCGGTCACGGCGGCCCTCGTGGCCACCACGGGGGCGCACCCCGGCTGGTGGTTCGCGCTGGCGACGCTGTGCGGCGCGATGGCAACTCTGGACCAGTGGGGCCGCCGACGCCAGGGCCTCGGATCGCGAACACTGCAACCGGACCCCCGAGCCGTGGCTCTGGCTCAGTGGCGCCATGATCGCCGCCCTGGTCTGCTCATCAGCGTCGTCCCACCGGCGCTCGCCCTGGCGGGCTGCCTCGGTCTGCTTGCCGGGCTGGCCTCGTCGGTCGACAGCCAGCGGTCCTTCGAGCAAGGCTCCGTCGTCAGCACCGCCCGCATCGTGAGAGTGGACGAAGGCGGAGCCCCCTTCCTCGAGGTCAATGGCCAGGTCAGCGGGGTGAGCGAAGACGGCGGACAGGTCGACACCTACACCGTGGGGCAGGTGGTCGCGGTCAGGACCAACTCCCGCGATCCCGGGAGGGTGGAACTGGTCGCCGAACCCAACGACCCCACCTGGAGGCTCGGCATCGCGGGCATCCTGGCCGGGGCCGCCTTCTGGTGGTGGGCCATCCCTGGTCGCGACCGCCGCCTCTCCGCTCGCTCGCTCGTGAAGCCGGGTGCCGTCGTGCCCGCCAGGGTCGTGGCGGTCCGCGAGGGCCTCCTGGTGGTCGAGGGGCCTTGGCCGTGGGCGGTCCTCAAGCCGTTGGAGGACGAGGTGCCGGACGCTGCAGCCGCCGATCAGGGTCGATCCGTCCCGGAACTGAGCCCCGAGGAACTGTCCGAGTGGGGCGAGAAGAAGCTGATTCGACCGTTCGTTGTCGGGTGCGCGTGGCGTCCCGGGTCGGAGGGTCCCGAGGAGGTGGACGTGCTCGGTCCGTGGCTGCAGGATTCCGAGGTGGTCGTCACGAAGGGCGAGCGTCGGATGATCGCGCGCCTCCGCGACCCGTGGACCTTCCGGAATCTCGTGGATCCGCGACGCAGGCCCCGATTGTGGAGTGCGCGACCCACCGGCAGGCCCCCCGGCATCGCCCGGGTTGAGCCCCTCGAGGACCTGGGGATCGTCCGGCCGAGCCCATGGCACCTGTTGAGCTGGCGGTTCGGACCGTCGCTGCGCTGGGTGGTCACTCCGTTGGTGGGGGCCCTCGCGGGCGCCACGACGGCCTTCTTGATCGCCGCGTTCGTCCCCTCTCCCGGCCTGGCCCAACTGGTGTACGCGACCTTCGGCATCGTCATCCCGCTGTGGATCCTCGCGGGCCTTGGGGCGGGTCGCGTGATGCCACACGCTCGAGGCCTCGTGCTGCTCGGGGGGGTCATCGACGAGGTATGGGGGTCGGGCCGGGTGAGCGAGGTCATCCCCGGCCGACACAGCCTGGTGCTTCGCCTGCGTGATCCGCAGGACGCGGTGCCCATCCACCGCCTTGCGGTCACGGGAACCGGTGACGGTGATGCGGAACGCCTCGTGAACCTCTGGCTCCGCTCCGCAACCGACCCTGCCCGGGTGGGGCCGGGCGCCCGATGGCGCCTCGGCCCGCTCGTCCCGTCCCTGCTGCTCGCGGTCGCCACCTTCCTCGCCTGTCAGGTGATCTGGCCGATGGCGTGAGGCTCAGGGTCAGAGTCTCACGGATCGCAGGCGACTCGGCGGAGTCGGGGCGTGGTGGCACCAGACCGGCGAGTCGCCTGCGGATCCAGAGGATTCCGGCGCGACCGGCCTCCCCGACCGGACGGGTGGACGTTGCGGTCACTGCGGCGCAGGCACTAGACACGTCGGCATGGCCCGACTCCACTGGCACGACCTCCCGGCCCGGGTGCGGGACGCCATCACCGACATCGCCGGCGCGCCGGTGGCGTCGGCGGTGAGCCAGCCGGGAGGGTTCTCCCCCAGGTCGGCCGACCGGCTGCTCCTGGCCGACGGGCGCCGGGTGTTCGCCAAGGCGGTGAGCTCGGCCCAGGATCCCCAGTCGCCCGCCATCCACCGGCGCGAGATCGCCCGCGCCTCGGCCCTTCCCCCGAGCGCTCCGGCGCCGCGCCTGCTCGGCTCCTACGACGACGGCGAGTGGGTGGCGCTCGTCCTGGACGACGTGCACGCCCGGCACCCGACGGAGCCCTGGACGATGGCTGACCTCGCGGCGTGCCTCGACGCCCTGGACCGGTTGGCCGACAGCGGCACGCCCAGCCCCCTCTCCGCTGCCGGCGACGCCGCGGACGAACTGCGCGGCGACTTCGCCGGGTTCGATCGGATCGCGGCCGACCCGACGGGCGTCACGGCGTCCGCGCTCGACCACCTGGGCGAGTTGCGCGACCTCGCCACCCCGGCCGCGGACGTCGTGGACGGCGATACCCTCGTGCACCTCGACATCAGGTCCGACAACCTGCTCATCGAGCCCACGGGCCGGGTGGTGATCATCGACTGGCCGTGGGCCTGCACCGGCGCCGACTGGCTCGACACGCTCACCCTGCTGCTCAATGCCGAGTTCATCGGCTGCGCGGACGCCGACGTCGACGCCCTGGTCGCGACGACGCCGCGGCTCGGCGGCGTCCCCACCGAGACGGTCGACGCCGTGCTGGCCGGATTCACCGGATTCTTCCTGGACGCCGCGCGGCGGCCGTCGCCGCCCGGGCTGCCGACGCTGCGCGCGTTCCAACTGGCCCAGGGCGAGTCGACCCTCGCCTGGCTGGGACGCCGGCGGGGCTGGTAGGCCGTCAGGCGTCCGGGACGTTCGCGAGGTCGTCGAGCCAGGCGGTCGGGTGCGCGTCCGCGGGCATCCGCCAGTCGCCGCGCGGCGACAGCGACCCGCCCCGCAGCACCTTGGGGCCGTTCGGGATCGCCGACCGCTTGAACTGGTTGGCGACGAAGCGGGTGAGGAAGGCCTCGAGCCAGCCGCGGATCGTGGCGAGGTCGTACTCGTGACGACCCTCGTCGGGGAACCCCGGCGGCCACTCGCCCGTGGCGGCGTCCCGCCAGGCGTGCCACTGAAGGAACGCGATCCGGCTCGGCCGCAGTCCGCGCCGGAGCACGTGGAACAGGGTGTTGTCGTGCAGCTCGTAGGGGCCGATCGCCGCCTCGGTGCTCTGCGGCGCCTCGCCCGGGCGGGTCGGTACGAGCTCGGGGGTGATCTCGGTGCCGAGGATCGACTCGAGGACGCCGGTGACGGGGTCGTCGAACCGGTCCGACGAGATGACCCAGCGGATGAGGTGCTGGATCAGCGTCTTCGGGACGCCGGCGTTGACCGCGTAGTGACTCATCTGGTCGCCGACCCCGTAGGTGCACCACCCGAGTGCCAGTTCGGACAGGTCGCCCGTGCCGACCACGATGCCGCCGCGCTGATTGGCGATCCGGAAGAGATAGTCGTAGCGGATCCCCGCCTGGACGTTCTCGAAGGTGACGTCGTAGACGTCGGCCCCCTCGCCGGCGGGGTGGCCCATGTCGCGCAGCATCTGCAGGCAGGCCGGACGGATGTCGATCTCCTCGAACGTGCAGCCGAGGGCCTGCGCGAGCAGCGTGGCGTTGTTCCTGGTGTGCTCGCTGGTGGCGAACCCCGGCATGGTGATCGCGATGATGTCGCTGCGGGGACGCCCGAGCCGATCCATCGCGTTCGCCGCGACCAGCAGGGCATGGGTGGAATCGAGACCACCCGAGACGCCGATGACCGCCTTCGGCGTCCCGATCGCCCGCATCCGCTGCTCGAGCCCGTAGACCTGGATGTTGTAGCCCTCGTAGCAGTCCTGGGCGAGGCGGTCGGCGTCCGACGGCACGAACGGGAACCGGGGCACGACGCGCAGCAGGCCGATGTCTCCGCTCGGTGGGGCGACGGCGAACTCGATCCGCCGGAACTCCCCCACCCGGTCGGCCAGGTGGCGCGCGTTGTCGTCGAAGGTGCCCTGACGCATCCGGTCCTGGCGGATCGCGTCGAGATCGATGTCGGCCACGCATTCGACCGGTTCGCGGGGGAATCGCTCGGTCTCGACCAGCAGTGTCCCGTTGTCGTAGATCATCGTCTGGCCGTCCCACGCCAGGTCGGTCGACGACTCGCCCGGTCCGGCGGCCGCGTACACGTAGGCCGCGATGCAGCGGGCGGACGCCGAGCGGGCCAGCAGGTGACGCTCCTCGGCCTTGGCGATCGTGATCGGCGACCCGGACAGGTTGACGAGCACGCTCGCCCCGGCCAGCGCAGCCTCGGCCGACGGGGGCACCGGCACCCAGAGGTCCTCGCAGATCTCGACGTGGATCATCAGCCCGTCGATGTCGGTGGCGTCGAACAGCAGGTCGGGCCCGAACGGCGCCTCCGAGCCGAGCAGCCTGATGGTCCCGGTCTCGTCCTCACCGCTGGCGAAGTGCCGCTTCTCGTAGAACTCCCGGTAGGTGGGCAGGTAGCTCTTCGGCACCACACCGAGCACGGTGCCCCGGTGGATCACGACGGCGCAGTTGAACAGGCGATGGCCGGCCCGCAAGGGGGCCCCGACGACGATCACGGGGACCATGTCGGCGGACGCCGCGACGACCGAGGCGATCCCGTCGAGGACGGCGTCCAGGATGACGTCCTGGAGCACCAGGTCGTCGATGGCGTAGCCGGACAGGCTCAACTCGGGGAACACGATCAGCGCGATGCCCGGTGTTGCGGCGATCACCCGTCGAGCGTGCCCGATCACCTCGGCCGCATTGGCCCGCGGATCACCGATGTGGGTGCGGCTCGTGCACGCCGCCACGCGCGCGAACCCCTGGTCATAGACCGAGTGGAAGTCCATGGGGTGAGTCTGGCACGCGGGGCGGGCGGCTCACGTGCCGAGCGCGAGCTCGGGCGATCCACCGGGACGGGCGACTCACGTGCCGAGCGCGAGCTCGGGCAATCCACCGGGACGGGCCGCCAGGCGCCCGACCTCGACAGGGGTCGGGTCGTTGGGGCTCTCGCGCGGGCCCTCGGGCCACCGCGCTGTCGGGCCGTACGCCGCGACCGCGAGCACGCCGCTCGCGGGCATCCGCCGGTTCAGGGACTGGCGCTCGAGACGGAGCGCGAGCATCTGTTCCCACGAGAACCGCTCCACCTCGGATTTCGACCGTCGCCAGTGGCTCACTTGTGAACTGGCGCCGACGTCACCCCCTGCCCACGCTGTCACGGGCGGCCCGGACCCAAGGTAGCGTTCAGGTCTGGGAGGTGCCCTTGCGCCTGCCAGAGCCGCCGGCATGCGGCGCTGCCGTGAGCCCCACCCGATGCCCAGGCGAGGTTGCACCATCGCCCGCGACGCCTGCGCGAGCGTGATCCGCACGAGCCCGGGCGCGGCTGCTCACCCCTGGAACTGTTGTTCGATCTCAGCTTCGCGGTCGCCTTCGGTGTCGCGGGGGACGACCTCGCCGGGCTGAACGCCTCGGGGCACGTCGGGCCGCGCCTGCTCGGTTTCGCGTTCGCCGCGTTCGCCATCGTCTCGGCGTGGATCAGCTTCACCTGGTTCGCGAGCGCATGCGACACCGACGACGGGCCGTTCCGGCTGACCACCATGGTGCAAATGACCGGCGTCATCGTGCTGGCCCTCGGCCTTCCCACGATGTTCGCGTCGGCCCGGAAAGTGGGCCGGGCTCGACATCCGCGTGATGGCGGTGGGCTGCGTCACCCCATGCGCGTGGCGATGGTGTTCCAGTGGATCCGTGCCTTCCTCGACTGCCCGGATCGTTGTCCGGGCGTCGCCCGCTACCTGGGGACCCTGGTGTCGGAGCAGGCCGGCTGGGTCGCGTTGGGTTCGCCGGACTCGGCCTGGGCCCGACGCTGCTCGCCGGGGCGGAGCCGATCATGATCGGACTCCGCGGGCCGCTGCTCGGCCAACTCTGTGACCGACTCCCTGGCACGCCCAACACATCGCCGAGCGTTACGGACTGCTCGCGATCATCGCTCTCGGCGAAGCGGTCACGGAACCGTCAGCTCACCCGACGCGGCGATCGACCGGGGCACGACGCTGGAGACGGTGCTCGTCGTGCCGTCCGGGGTCGGCATCACGTTCGCCCTGTGGTGGGCGTACTTCGGGATCCCGTTCGCCCCGCTGCACGCCCACCCGCGGTGCAGTTGCGGGTTCGGCGACCTGCACCCATGGGTGTTCGCCCCGATCGCCGCGGTGGACGCTGGCCTCAGCGTGAGCGGCCGGTCGATCCTCGGCCGGGCGCAGGCCGCCGCTCCGGCGGTCGTCGCCCCGGTGGCGTTGCCGGTCGCTGTGTTCATCGTGTCGGTTTCGACGATCCGCTCATTCCTGCCCCGGCCGATCGGCGTCGGCGGCGGTCGGGTTGATCGTCGGACTGCTGATGCTGGCGACCGGTCCGGTTCTCGGGCCGCCGGATGCGAGTTGCTGGCGATCACTGCTCCGGCTGGCGAAAACCACGCCGATTCGGCAGACATCGCCAGCAACTCGGCAGCGATCGCCAGCAGAACCGTCGCGATCGCCAGCCGCACGTACCCGAGTCACCCGAGGCACCCGAGTCACTCGACGCACCCGAGGCACCCGACGTACCCGACGCAGCCGCACGTACCACCACCGGGTGCGACGGGGCACTTCCGGACCCCGCAGTGGTGCGGGTCAGACGAACTTCGGCCCGTCGACCGGGGTGGCGGTGAAGCTCACGGTGGTCTGGTTGCCGAGTTGCTGCATCGAGTTGTCGCCCCAGCACTTGACGGTGCCGCCGGTGAGCAGGCTGCAGGAGTGGTCGTCACCGACGGCGATCGCCGCGATCCCGGAGCCGAATGTGGTCACCGGCGTCGAGGAGTAGTCGGCGGAGGTGCCGACGTGACCGCCCCAACAGCTCTCGGCGCCACCGGTGCTCAGGGCGCATCCGCCGAGCAGTCCCTGGTCGACGCTCTTCCAGCCCGATGTGAGGCCCGACACCTGCACCGGCGTGCTGCGCGAGGTCGTCGTCCCGTCGCCGAGCTGGTTGGTGTCGTTTTCACCCCAGCACTTCACGGCCCCGTTGCTCACCGCGCAGGTGCTGCCCGCGGACGCCGTGATCGCCGTGACGCCGCTCAGGCCGGACACCGCCACCGGCTTGGTGCGGCTCGTCGTGGTGCCGTCGCCGAGCTGGCCGTAGTCGTTGGCACCCCAGCACACGACCGTGTTGCTGCTCGTGATCGCGCAGGCATGGGCGTCGCCGACGGCCACCTGCTTGGCGCCGGAGAGGCCGGAGACCCACACCGGGGTGTACGAATCCGACGTCGTGCCGTTGCCCAGCGTGCCGCTGTAGTTGTTGCCCCAGCACTCGACGCCTCCGGTGGTGGTGAGGGCGCACGCCGAGACCCAGCCGACCGACACCTGCTTGATGCCGGAGGTGATGATCGTCATCGGTGTGGTCGCCTGCGCTCCGGCCGAGGGGCCGGCGATGCCGGTGGAGTTGTCGCCGAAGCAGCGCACCGCGCCGCCCGTGGTGAGCACGCACGTGCTGGTCCAGCCGGCGCTCACCTGGGCGGCACCGGTCGACAGGCCCGAGACGGTGACGGGCGCCGCCGAGTCGGTGGTCGTCCCGTTGCCGAGTTGGCCGTTGTAGTTCCAGCCCCAGCACTCGACGGAGCTCCCGGCGGTGACGACGCAGTTGTGCGAGGCTCCCGCCGACAGCTGGACCGGGGTCGAGGGGGGCACCGACGGGCTGCTCGGAGTCGGAGTCGGAGTGGGAGTCGGAGTGGGAGTCGGAGTCGGAGTGGGAGTCGGGGCGGGCTGCGTCGCACCGGAGTTGGCGTCCGCCGCGAACACGTAGCCCGACACGTCGGCGATGATCTGCACGCTGCCGGCGGAGGTGTTGGTGATGGCGATCCTGCCGGCCGACGACACCTCGACCACCGCCAGGTTGGCCACCGTCTCTCCCGCGGAGAAGTTGACGTTCGACGCGGTGGGCAGGGTGGTCCCGTCCGGATAGGCCCGCAGGTACCCGACGTACTGAGGCTCGCTCACCGTGATGTTGAGCACGACCGCGGTGACCCCGGACGCGGGAACCCCGCCCGTTCCGGTGACCTGCACGTGGATCGTCGAGTTCGCCGCCACCGGGCCGGTCGCCCCGGTGCCCGTGCGGGTGTCGAGCACCCGGGACGGGTCCAGCGGCACGAACCCGCCGGGCGTGCTCACCGCCCCGGACAGGTAGTAGCCGGACACGTCGGCGATGATCTGCACCGTGCCCTCCGAGCGGTTGGTGATGGCCACCCTGCCCGCCGATGACACCTTGACAACCACGAGGTTGGCCACCGTGTCACCGGCGGAGAAGTTGACGTTCGACGCGGTGGGCAGGGTCGTCCCGTCCGGGTAGACCGTGAGGTACCCCTGCTGCTGCGGCTGGTCGACCGTGACGTTCAGCACCACGGCGGAGACTCCGGACGCCGGCACCCCGCCACGCCCGGTCACCTGGAGGTGGACCGTGGAGTTCCCCGCCACCGGGCCGGTCGAACCGTTTCCGGAGCGGGTGTCGAGCACACGCGCGGGGGTCAGGGGCACCAGGGTTCCCGCAGCGGTCGGCGTCCCCGCGAGGTAGTAGCCCGACACGTCGCCCACCACCTGCACCGTGCCGCCCGACGTGTTGGCGATCGCGACCTTGCCCGCCGACGACAGCTTCACCGTCACGAGGTTCGGCACGGTCTGGTTGGCCAGGAAGTTGACGTTCGACGCGGTCGGGCGGGTCGTCCCATCGGGGTACACCGTCAGGTAGCCCGCCTTCTGCGGCTGGGTGACGGTCACATTGAGGACGACCGCCGAGACACCGGACGCGGGCACGCCGCCCTCCCCGGTGATCTGCACGTGGATCGTCGAGTTGGCCGCCACCGGGCCGCTCGCCCCGGTGCCCGATCGGGTGTCGAGCACCCGAGCCGGCGACACCGGCACGAACGAACCCGGTGTGGCGGCCAGGTAGTAGCCGGACACGTCGGCGATGACCTGCACGGTGCCGCCAGACGAGTTCGTGATCGCCACCTTGCCCGCGGGCGACACCTTCACGACCACGAGGTTCGCCACCGTCTCACCGGCGGAGAAGTTGAGGTTCGACGACGTCGGCAGCGCGGCGTCATCGGGATAGACCCGCAGGTAGCCGCCGAGCTTCGGCTGGGTCACCGTCACGTTCAGCACGACCGCGCCGACCCCGGACGCCGGCACCCCGCCCCGTCCGGTCACCTGGAGGTGCACCGTCGAGTTGGCCGCCACCGGGCCGGTCGCCCCGGTGCCCGACCTGGTGTCGAGCAGCCGCACCGGAGACACCGGCACGAACGATCCCGGTGCGCTCACCCAGCCCGGTAGGAAGTACCCCTCGACGTCGCCGACGATCTGCACGGAGCCGCTCGACGTGTTGGTGAAGGCGATCCTTCCTGTGCTCGACAGCTCGACGGTCACGAGGTTGGCCACCGTGTCACCGGCGGTGAAGTTGATGTTGGACGCCGTGGGCCGCGACCCGCTGTCGGGGTAGACCGTGAGGTACCCCCCCTGCTGCGGCTGACTGACCGTCACGTTCAGCACGACCGCGGCCACCCCGGTGGCCGGAACCCCCCCGACGCCCGACACCTGCAGGTGCACCGTCGCGTCCGCCCCCACCGGACCGATTGCCCCGGTACCGGTCCGAGAGTCGAGGATCCGCGTCGGGGAGATCGGGGCGAAGGACCCGGCGGCATCGGAGGTGTCGGACAGGTAGTAGCCCTCGACATCGGCGACGATCTGCATGCTGCCGCTCGACCGATTGCTGATCGCCACCTTCCCGGCCGACGACAGTTTCACCATGACGAGGTTGGGCACGCTCTGCCCCGCCGTGAAGTTGACGTTGGACGCGTTCGGCAGCGTCGTGCCGTCGGGGTACACGGTGAGGTAGCCCGCCTGCTGCGGCTGGGTGACGGTCACGTTGAGCACCACCGCAGCGACCCCCGTCGCCGGGACGCCGCCGAGTCCGGTGATCTGCACGTGGATCGTCGAATATCCTCCGACCGGGCCCGTCGCCCCCGTCCCCGACCGCGTGTCGAGCACCCGGGCGGGCGACACCGGCACGTAGGGCCCCGCGACCGTGGCGGCGAGGGCGCTCGGCGGCGTGGGCAGCGCAAGGCCAGCGACCGCGAGGGCCAGCGCGGTGAGCAATCTCAGCGTCCAGGTGCGGCGCCGGGAGCGCGTGGGCGCATCGTGGCTGGTGGTCATGATCGGTCCCCTTCGGGGGTGCTGGCGGTGGGCCTGGGGAAGACACCCCTCGCGGGCATTCAAACACCGCCGCGGCGCACCCGACCAGCCCACCCGCGTGGGGTCCGAAGCTCTACTTGAGGGTCGGGAACGCTGCAGAACCCGACCGGGTCAGCCTCCCGCGAAGGGCGGGAGCACATCGATCGTCGCGCCGGGCCCCACGGCCGTCGCCGGGTCGGCGGCCCGGACCCCGTCGAGCAGCACGCTGCACCGCACCAGCACGGCGACCAGTGCGGGGCGGGTCGCCCTCGCCGCCGCGAGCGCCTCACCGAGGGTGGCGGCCGCGGTGGGTTCGATGTCGCATCCCGCGGCCTCGGCCGCAGCCCCGAACCAACGAATCGTCGCCACGACCGTCTCCTCCCCGGTGTCTCACCTGCCGGTTCCCGGCACGGACCACCGTACGTGACCCGGGCGCGACGGTCACCCTCGGCGCATCGATCCTGCCGCGGGGCCCGTCGGGACCGGATGGCGTCCCCGTGCGGACCACCGCCGCACCGTCTCTAGGCGCTCGTGGGGCCGGGCGTGGTGGGAGGGCCCGGTCGCACGACCACTTCGCGCACCGACGGGGTGAGCACGTCGACGAACGCGACCCGGCCGATCAGCGGGCGTCCGATGCCGGTGATCATCTTGATCGCCTCGGTGGCGGCCATCGACCCGACCTGTCCGCAGAGGGGGCCGAAGATGCCGACCGGACCCGCCGGCAGATCATCCGGCCCCGGCGGCATCGGGAACACGTCACGCAGCCCGACCCCGGTGTCGGGGTCGTCGGCGGTGGGACGACGACGGGTGAACACCGACAGCTGACCCTGGGTGTGCAGCAACGCCGCCCACACGTGCGGGACGCCGAGCCGCTCACACGCGTCGGCGATGACGTAACGGGTAGGAAAGTTGTCGGCGCAGTCGACGACCAGGTGATGTCCGGCGAGGAGATTGTCGGCGTTGTCGTCGGTGAGTCTCTCCCGGTGCACGGTGAGGTCGACGTCGGGGTTCAGCGCCGACAACCGGCGGGCCGCCGAGTCGACCTTCGACATGCCGAGCGATGCCGTGTCGTGCAGCACCTGACGGTTGAGGTTGCTCAGCTCGATGACGTCGTCGTCGATGAGGGTCAGGTGCCCCACGCCCGCGGCCGCGAGGTAGGTGAGCACGGGCGAGCCGAGACCTCCGGTGCCGAGCACGGCGATCCGCGCTCCGAGCAGGCGGCGCTGCCCGTCCTCGCCGACGGCCGGGGTCAGCAGGTGCCGGGCGTAGCGCTGTCGCTGGTCGGCGGTGAGTGCCGGGCCGGACTCAACCAGAGGGGGAGTGAACGGCTTCGGCACATGCCGAGCCTAACCGGGGACCCTCACGGGTCAAGGCCCACCCTCGGCGGCTCGGCGTCATCACGCGCCGTGCCCGGAGCCCGGCGACCCTGAGCGGCATCTGTGGGAAACCTGTGAATCGGGGCCGGTCCGCTGCCGACCACGGCAAGTCCCCCTAGCGTGGACGCCGTGCGTGACCACCTGGCGGCGACCGCCGAGGGACACCGGTTGTCCCAGTCGAACAGCGACAATTCCGCGTGGCGCCGGTGGGGGCCCTACCTGGCGGCCCGCCAGTGGGGCACCGTGCGCGAGGACTACTCCGCCGACGGCGATGCGTGGGACTACTTCGACTTCGACGACAGCCACCGGCGGGCCTATCGCTGGGGCGAGGACGGGATCGCCGGGCTGTGCGACCGGTTCGGCTTCCTCAACCTCGCGATCGCGATGTGGAACGGTCACGACGATCGGCTCAAGGAGCGACTGTTCGGGCTCACCAACACCGAGGGCAACCATGGGGAGGACGTCAAGGAGTACTACTGGGCCCTGGACGCCACCCCCACCCACTCGTGGGCGCGCTGGCTCTACCGCTACCCGCAGGCCGCATTCCCCTACCGGACACTGCTCGACGCCAACCGGTCGCGCGGCCAGGACGTCGACGAGTTCGAACTGGCAGACACCGGAGTGCTCGCCGACAACAGGTTCTTCGACGTCATCAGCACCCACGCGAAGCTCGACTCGGGCGACATCTGCCTCGTGTACGAGGCCACCAACCATGGGCCCGACCCGGCCCCGCTCGACCTCGTCCCCCAGGTGTGGTTCCGCAATACGTGGGCGTGGGGCCGCGACCAGCGGCGTCCGACGATGCAGCAGGTCGACAGCCCCGACGCACATCCCCGGTTCCGCATCCATCACGCCTGGCTCAACACCTACATGCTGGCCGCCGAGCACGCCGCCGAGGGTCCCGAGGTGCTGTTCTGCAACAACGAGACCGACGAGGTGGCCTGTTTCGGCGTCCCCGAGAACCCCGATCCGCACCCCAAGGACGCCGTGAACGCGGCGATCGTCACCGGCGACCGTTCCCTGCTGTCACCCACCCCGGAGGGCACGAAACTCGGGCTGCGCTACCACTTCGACGCCGTCGCCCCCGGCCAGACCGTTCGGGTGCGACTCCGGCTCGCGGCCGGCGACCGCCTCGGCGACCCGTTCGGCCCGGCGTTCGACGCTGCGCTCACCCGCCGACGGGCGGAGGCCGACGAGTTCTACACCGCGGTGATCCCCGCCGACGTCGACGACAACGACCGTCTGGTCGCCCGGCGCGCTTACGCCGGACTGCTGTGGGGGCGCAAGCTCTACCGGTACTCCGTGCGCGAATGGTTGCAGGGCGACCCGGCGCAGCCGGAGCCTCCGGCCGACCGGCGGCGTCCCGAGGCCCAGGGCGGGCGCAACACCGGCTGGAGTCACCTCGACCTGGCCGACGTCATCTCGATGCCCGACGACTGGGAGTATCCGTGGTTCGCCAGCTGGGACCTCGCGTTCCACACGGTGGCGCTGGCCGCGGTCGATCCCGACTTCGCGAAGAACCAGTTGCTGCTCATGTGCCGGGAGTGGGCTCAGCACCCCGACGGCCAGCTGCCCGCCTACGAATGGAACTTCAGTGACGTGAACCCGCCGGTGCACGCGTGGGCCGCGCTGCAGGTCTACTACACCGACGGCGGCACCGACCGCGACTTCCTCGTGCGGATCATGACCAAGCTGCTGCTCAACTTCGGCTGGTGGGTCAACCGCAAGGACGCCTCCGGTAACGAACTGTTCGAGGGTGGCTTTCTCGGCATGGACAACATCTCGGTGTTCGACCGGTCACGGGCGGTGCCGGACGGATGGCGCCTCGAGCAGTCCGACGCCACCAGTTGGATGGCCTTCTTCACTCTGTGCATGCTGCGGATCGCCCAGGAACTGGCCCGCGAGCAGCCCGCCTGGGAAGAGGCGGCCACCACGTTCCTGGAACGCTTCGGCGCGATCTGCGCGGCGGTCGAGAACTTCGGCGAGGCGTCGGCGTCCCTCTGGGACGACCAAGACGGGTTCTTCTACGACATCCTCGTCAACCAGGCCGGGGCTGTGGAGCCGGTGCGGGTGCGTTCGCTGGTGGGGCTGGTGCCGCTGCTGGCGGTCGCCAACTCCCCCGACTGGGTGACCCGGGAGCTGCCGGACTTCGTCGAGCGCCGGCGCTGGCTGCAGCGCAACCGGCCCGACGAATTCGGCCACGCGCTCACCTCATCGGCCGGTGAGCGGCCGACATCGACCATGAGCCTGGTCGACCGCGACCGGCTCCCCGCGGTGCTGTCACGCCTGTTCGATCCCCGCGAATTCCTTTCCGACTACGGTATCCGCTCGCTCTCGGCTGTGTACCGCGACGGGGAGGAGGTGGACGTGGCGGGCCAGCGGCTCGGCATCCGCTACACGCCGGGGTGGAGCGAGAACCGCATGTTCGGCGGCAACTCGAACTGGCGTGGGCCCATCTGGTTCCCGGTCAACGTGCTGCTCATCGACGCGCTGCGCACCCGAGGCGCCGGCGCGGCCGGCGGCCAGACCTTCGAGTTCCCCACCGGATCGGGCGAGCGGCTCACCCTGCCCGAGATCGCCGACCAGATGCGCCGACGGCTCATCTCGCTGTTCCGTCCCGACGGGGAGGGCCGGCGTCCGGGACAGCAGCGCGACGCGGGCTCCGGCCCGCTGTGGGATGGTCACCCGACGTTCAGCGAATACTTCCACGCCGAGACGGGAACCGGGCTCGGAGCGAGCCACCAGACCGGCTGGACCGCGATGATCGCCCATCTCATCTGCGACCACGGCGGGGAACAGTTCGACAGTCCCCAGGGACCAGCAACCGACAAGGAGACACGTCCATGAGCGAGGCCACCAGCCACGACACCCAGGCCGACACCGCAGGCGGGGCCGGCGCGGAGCAACCCCTGCTGCCCGATGCGTTCACCGCGAAGGCCCTGGCGGGCCGGACTGTGATCGTCACCGGCGCCAACTCCGGCATCGGCGCGGCGATCGTCGACGCGTGCGCGGCCGCCGGCGCGAACGTCGTCATCGACTGGGTCACCCACCCGGAGACCGTCGACCCGGCGACCCGGATCGCCGAGGCCGCCGGCAGCGGGAGCGCCATGGCGGTGCAGGCCGACGTGGGCAACGTGGCTGACCTGCAGAACCTCATCGACCAGGCGGTGGCCCGGTTCGGCCGCCTCGACGTCATGATCAACAACGCGGGCGTTGAGACCCGCCACTCCCTCCTCGAGACCGAGGAGAAGGACTTCGACTTCGTCATGAACATCAACCTCAAGGGCACGTTCTTCGGGGCGAAGCTCGCGGCCCAGCAGTTCATCAAGCAGGGCGGCGGCGGGGTGATCCTCAACGTCTCGTCCGTCCACGAGGATTGGCCGATGCCCGGCAACACCGCCTACTGCGTCAGCAAGGGCGGTGCCCGGATGCTCACCCGTACCGCCGGCGTGGAACTGGCCCAGCACGGGATCCGGATGGTGAACATCGCCCCCGGGGCGGTCAACACCCCGATCAACGCGCAGACGATGGCCGACCCCGAGAAGGCGGCCGCGCTGAACCATTCGATCCCCCTGGGCCGGGTCGCCGAACCCGACGAGATCGGCGCCACCGCGGTGTTCCTCGCCTCGGACGCCGCGAGCTACATCACCTGCACGACCGTCGTCGTCGACGGCGGGATCATGATGTCCGCCGCCGGGCTGTGACCCCAGCGACGGTCAGCTGAGCCGCCCCGCGCCGCGCGAACCCGCCCGTTCGCGCGGCGCGATTGCGCATGTGCGCACTGTGCCTGCACCTTCGCACCCCCTCGAATTGGCGTGACCCCACAATGAACTGGTCCCAATCGACACAATTCGCAGGAGGTCGCATGCGCGCCAGCGCTGACACGCCACGATCCGGAATCAGAATCCCCGGTTTTGCCCAACTGCAGCGGCTCGGAAAGAGCCTCATGCTCCCCATCGCCCTGTTGCCCGCGGCCGGAATTCTGCTGCGTCTCGGCCAGCCCGATCTGCTCGGAAAGATCACGGCGCCAGTCATCGGTCCGTTCTTCCAGGCGATGAGCGCCGCAGGGGGCGCGATTTTCGCCAATCTCCCGCTGCTGTTCGCGATCGGTGTCGCGATCGGATTCGCCCGCAAGGCCGACGGGTCGACGGCGCTGTCGGCCGCGGCCGGGTACCTGGTGATGACGTCGGTGTTCGCAACGATGTCGCCGGTGGTGCTCGCGGGAAGACTCGACCAGTCGGGGGCTCAGGCCACGATCAACTACAGCGTGTTCGCGGGGATCCTCGTGGGCCTGGTCACCGCCTGGCTGTTCGACCGGTACCACACGATCACCCTGCCGCCCTACCTCGGCTTCTTCGGCGGACGCCGCTTCGTCCCGATCGCCGTGTCCCTCGCCTGCCTCGTGCTGGGGTTCGCCCTCAGCTACTTCTACCCGATCTTCAACATGGGTTTGACAAGTGTCGGAACCTTCATCGCCGGGTCGGGGATCCTCGGGGCGTTCCTCTACGGGTTCGCAAACCGGATGCTCATCCCGCTCGGGCTGCACCACATCCTCAACACCTACATCTGGTTCATCTACGGGTCGTACCACGGCCCGCACGGGGTCGTCACCGGAGAACTGACCCGCTTCGCGGCCGGCGATCCCAGCGCGGGACTGCTGACGTCGGGCTTCTACCCGATCATCATGTTCGGCCTCCCGGGCGCGGCTCTGGCGATGATCCACGTCGCGAAGCCGGCGCAGAAGAAGGCCGCCGTCGGCATCCTCTCGGCCGCCGCGCTCACGGCATTCCTGACCGGCGTCACCGAACCGCTGGAATTCTCATTCATGTTCGTCGCCTTCCCGCTCTACGTGATCCACGCATTTCTCACCGGCGTCTCGTTGGCGATCGCCTATGCTCTCAACATCCATCTCGGATTCTCATTCTCGTCGGGACTGATCGACCTCATTCTGTACGGCACCGCGCCCGCGGCGAAGAACATTCCGCTGCTGATCGTCATGGGCGTCGTGTTCTTCTTCCTCTATTACGCCATGTTCCGGTTCGCGATCGTGAAATGGAACATGCGCACGCCCGGACGCGAACCCGATGACGAATTCGCCGCCGAGGAGTCGGCGAACCTCACCGACAGCGCGGCGCAGGTGGTCGGCGTCCCCGCGGCGGCGCCCGATCGCATCGAACTGCTGATCTCGGCGTTCGGTGGGCGCGCCAACCTCATCGCGGTCGACGCCTGCATCACCCGCCTGCGGATCGAGGTCGGCGACCGTGACCTCGTCGACCGGCGGCGACTCAAGCAGCTGGGGGCGGCCGGCGTGATCGAGGTCGGCAACAACGTGCAGGCGATCTTCGGCACCCAGGCCGACAGCCTCAAGAGCGACATCAACGCCGCCCTCGCCGGGCCCTCGCCTGCCGCGGGGTCTGCGAGAACGTCAGGGTCCGGGACGCCGATACCCACCGGTGAGCTGCCCGTCGCTGCCGTGGTCGCGGTGCTGGATCCCCCCGATGGTTCCGGCCCCGGCGGCCACGGGACGACGACCGTCCTCGCGCCGATCAGCGGCGTCACGGTTCCTCTCGCCGAGGTTCCCGACGTGACCTTCGCCACTGGCCTGGTCGGGTACGGCGCCGCGATCGACCCCGTACGCGACGTCGTCGACGTCATCGCCCCGGTCGGGGGTCGGATCCTCCAGGTGTGGCCCCACGCGTTCGTCGTCCAGACCGCCGACAAACTGGGAGTGCTGGTCCACCTGGGCATCGACACTGTGAAACTGCGTGGCGAGGGATTCACGACCCACGCCAGGAAGGGCGACGTGGTGTCCCCCGGCCAACCGGTCATCACCTACGACGTCGACGCGGTGGAGCGACAGGGCCGCAACCCGATCGTCGTCGTGGTGGTGATGGACAAGGCGCCCGACGACATCGCCGGCGTGGCCGGTGACCATGGTCCCGTCGAGGCCCTCGACCCGTTCCTCAGCGTCTCCTGACCCTCCGGTGTGCGACGCGGGTGAGCCCCCGATGGCCTACCCGCGTCGCACACTCCTCCACCGGCCGGCAGCCCAATCCGGGACGCCGCGCATGGCCGCGGAATCCACGGAGCTCACCGGGTAGGGGTGCGGCGTCGCCTGTCACCCGAACGTGAGCGAGTAGAGCTGGAGGCCCGGCGAGGGATTGACCTCGAGCGAATCTGTCGTCTCCGCCGATGCGGTGAAGACCTCGTAGGAGCGCGGGTTTCCGAAGATGTGCACGGTCGTGTCTCCGGCCGGACCGTGCACGGTGAGGGTCCCGGCGCCCCCACGACGACCTGCACCTGGTGCGCGTGGACCTCGAGCCTCACTCCGGGTGTGCGTCCCGGCCGCGCGTCGGGCACGATCCTCTGCGAATCGAGCGTCCACCCGCTCGTCAGGGCGAACGAGTCCGGTCGTTGGGACGCGGGATAGCTGAAGGTTCCGGCGCCGGACCTGTCGGTCTGGCTGCCCGCGCAGTTCAGCTGCTTGGACACCCCGAGGAAGGTCTCGGGTGTCGTGCTGCCCGGTGTGGGAGCCGTGCTCGCGCCCTCGCCCGGAGGCGGCAGCGCCACGCCCGGGTGGGCCCGGTCGAGCAGCTGTCGCGCGAGCGATTCGGTGGTGGCGTAGCCGCCCTCGCCCTGCTGGAGGTGGCGGACCTCACCGTTCGCGTCGATGAGGTACTGGGCGGGCCAGAACCGGTTGCGGTGGGCGGTCCAGGTGGCGTACGCGTTGTCCATGGCGACCGGATGGTCGATTCCATCCTCGGTGATGCCGGCCCGGACGTTGGCCCTGACCCGTTCGAAGGCGTACTCCGGGGTGTGGACGCCGATGACCACAAGGCCGTCGGACCGGTAGGTGTCGTTGAGCTGGATGATGTGCGGAAGTGCGCGCCGACAGTTGATGCAGGAGTAGGCCCAGAAGTCGATGAGCACGACCCTTCCGCGGGGTTGCGCGAGCGTCAGCGGCGGCGAGTTCAACCATGCGGTGACGTCCCGCAGCGCGGGCGCGGGACCGCACTCCTGCAGGCGGGTCGCCCCTCGGTGCAGTGGGACAGCTCCCTGTTCTGCGCCGTCACCAGTCCACCGAGGCTGAGTGGGCTTCCGACGGTGGGGCTCAACCGGTCCTGGATCGCCGCGGTGCAGTCGGGGATCAACCGCTGGACGGTCGCCGGAAGATCGAAGGCGAGCCCCACCGCGAGGGTGACCATGAGCGCTCCGGCGGTGATGCGGATACCGCGCTGACCCCGGCGGAAAGGCGGCGAGGCGTTCGGCGGGCCGCCGGCGCGCCAGGGCGAACGCGAGCAGTGGCACCGACACGCCGAGCGCGAACGAGAGGGTGAGGGCGTTGGTCTCCGGGCCGATGCGTCCCGTTGCCCCGGACACCGTGATGGCGGCGAGCACGGGGCCCGCGCAGGGCACGAACACCGCCCCGAGCGCCAGGCCCATCGCGAACCCGCCCCGCTGCGCGTCGACACGACGGGTCGGGATCCGGGAGAAGGGCTTCTCGACGAGCTGTTCGATCCGCGGCACCATCAGCCCGACCAGGGCGAGGATGGCGATGCCGGCCCACCGGAAGAAGTCCTGCGGAAGTCCGAGGACGCCGAGGATCAGCGAGCCGACCAGCGCGAAGACCCCGAAGCTCAACACCAGCCCGGCGATGACCTGGTAGGGCCGCCACCGGGACGCTCGTCGCGCGCTGTCGAGGCGGCCGGAGAAGAAGATCACCGTCGGCACCGGCAGGATGCACGCGGAGATGCCGGTGATGGGACCGCCGAGGAAACCGATGATGATGTTCACGACCATGCCCATGATTCGCACCTGCGGCCATCGCGGATTGGATCCTCGGATTCCGGGCCGTCACCACGGCGTGCGTCGTCCCGGGGAATCGGCATCCAATCCACCGAGCGCAGCACTCCGAATCCTTCACGCAACCTGCCCGTCGGCTCCATCAACGATCCGGCGGTTCCTCACGAGCAGGAGTGAAGCCATGTCGTACATTCACCGCACCCACGCCACGCTCGGACTCGCCGCGGTCACCGCCGTGGCGATGACCGGATGCAGCGGCACCGCGTCCGGATCATCGGCACCCGCCACGTCGTCGGCCACCGCCACCAGCGCCATGTCGTCCTCCCCGGCCAGCAGCGCCATGTCGGCGTCGCCGACGGTCAACCCGGCGGCCGGCCTGGTGGGTCCGGGCCGTGCCGACTACGCCAGGGCAAACCCGAGCGGTCCCGGGTCGGTGCAGGGGAGGTCGGCGGATCCCGGGGCGGTCGCGGCGTCCAACAACCCGCTGCCGACCACCCCGGTGAAGGCCGTGTGAGGCAAGCTCAACCCCCACGTCAACCTCGTCAACACCCTCGACTCCAGCCAGTTCACGGTCCTGGCGCCCGTCGACAGCGCGTTCGCGAATATCCCCGCCTCGACCATCAACGGCCTCAAGACCGACAGCGCGACCCTCCCCAAGATCCTCACGTACCACGTGCTGCCGGGACAGATCGAACCCGCCTCCCTCGACGGCCAGCACACCACCGTCGAGGGCCAGAAGCTCGCGGTCAAGGGATCGGGCAACAACCTGACCGTCAATGGCGCCCACGTCATCTGCGGCGGCGTCCACACCGCCAACGCGACGGTGTACCTGACAGGAGGCCTTCGCCCGCCTCAACGACGCACTCGCCCCCCTGGTGCACGGGGCCTGGTCCTGCGTGTGGTGCGAGACCCGGCCCAGAGCGAGGAGGTCACCCAGGAGGTGTTCCTCCAGGTGTGACGGCAGGCCAAACGCTTCGACGCGGATCGTGGCCATGCCGGTGCCTGGATCACGGTCACGGCGCACCGGCGGGTGGTCGACCGGGTCAGGGCGGCCCAGTCGACCACCGACCGGGATCTGCGCGAGGGGATCAAGGAGTTCCGGGGCGGCTACGCCTACCCGGAGGTCGCCCAGGCCGCGGGGTTCCCCTGGGAAACCGTCAAGAGCAGAATCCGGGACGGCATGATTCGTCTGAGGGACGCGTTGGGAGTGAGCCATGGATGATCAGCTGCACCTGCTGACCGGCGCGTACGCGCTCAACGCGATCGACGGCGACGAGCGGCACCGCTTCGAGCACGAACTGCTCTTCGGGCATCCGACGGCCCAGGAGGCGCGCGAGCTCCGCGAGGTCGCGGCGCTTCTCGACGCCGAGACCGCACCGGTCGCTCCCCCACCAGCACTCAGGGACCGGCTGCTGGCGCAGATCGCCAAGGTCCCCAGGTCGAGTCCCTGCTCGAACCGCACGCCGATGGCAGGCGCGAGAACTCCACCACCCCGGCCCCGGCATCCGCCCCCGCGGCGACGCCACCACGCGGGCGGGCCGACGACCGGCCGGAGGCGCCGGTCACCCAGCTCGATTCCCGGCGTCGTCGCCGACCCCCCAGCGGCACCAGGTGGCCCGCCCTGGTCGCCGCGGGCGCACTCGTGGCGATCGGCGGAGCCGGGCTCGTCGCGATCCAGGCGCAGCAGCAACGCGACGGGGCCCGCCGGCAGCTCGCGGCGATGCAGGGTTGACCGGCCGCCGTCATGGACCGCATCCTCTCCGCGCCCGACGCGACTGTGCAGAAGGCCGGCGTGCCCGGCGGCGGGGACATCCTCCTCCAGTCACCACAGGCATCCCTCTGCGGCGTCATAACGATCGGGATGCCACAGGTGGGAGCCGGCAAGACCTACGAACTGTGGCTGATCGACGCGTCGGGCAGCGCGAAACCCGCGGGTCTCGTGCCGGCGGGCAACCGGACCACGTGGAACGAGCTTCCGGGAGAAGTGGGTAGGGCCGCGAATCTCGGGGTCACCATCGAGCCCGCCGGGGGAACAGCCCAGCCGACGACCAAGCCGATCGTGCTGCAGGCCATCACCTGAGAGAACAACCCTCGACCCCGGCATGGGGGACATCTCGGCACGCACTCGGACCTGTCTCGCTCCGCCGGCCCCGAGCCGGGCGGACGCGGGGAACCGGAAGAGTGGGTCCGCACCCGCTGGCGGCTACCATCTCAGGGATCGCCTCAGGGACAGCTCCGGGTCGCGTTCACCGGGTCACAGGCTCGTACTGCTGGGCTCACAGTCAACTCACAGCTTGGGCCCGTTAGCTGAGTCATGCACGGCGTCACGCACAGGCGCCAACAACCAGGACCGCACGCCAGCGGTCGAACGGAGGCCCAGATGAGCAACGACTTCTTCTGGAGCGGCCAGCACGACGGCTCCAACCCGAACACGGACCCGACGAGCCACAGCACACAGACTCCCCAGAACCAGAACCCGTATCAAGCCGGCCCCTGGCCGATGCAGCAGATGGGGCCCCAGATGCACACGCAGCCGGGCTCGCCGCTGCACACGCAGGTGGCGCCCCCGCGCAAGCACCGCGCCCGCGGCATCGCCACGCTCGCCGCGGTGGCGGTTCTGGCCGGCGGCGTCGGCGGCGGCACCGGCTTCGCCCTCGAACGCTCCTTCAACAACAATCAGCCGACCGCCTCCGCGGCCACCGTCACCGGATCGGGCGGCACGGTCACCAAGGTCGTCCAGGGCAACGCGTCCAACCCCGACTGGAGTGTCACCGCCGCGGCGGTGTCGAAGTCGGTCGTTTCGATCATCGTGCAGAACGGTCAGTCCGGTGACGAGGGCACGGGCGTCGTGCTCGACAGCCAGGGACACATCGTCACCAACAACCACGTCGTCGCAGGGGCTGGAGCCGGCGCCACGATCTCGGTACAGATCGGCAACGAGACCTACCCGGCCACCGTCGTCGGCACGGATCCCTCGACCGACCTGGCGGTGATCAAGGTCGCCAAGCTGCCGTCCGGCATGCAGCCGATCACGTTCGCCGACAGTTCGAGCGTCAAGGTGGGTGACCCCGTGATGGCGGTGGGCAACCCGCTCGGGCTGGCCGACACCGTCACCACCGGCATCGTCAGCGCGCTGAACCGCCCGGTCGTCACCCAGCAGGTGTCGTCGGCGATCAGTGACGTCACCGGCGCTGGCAACGTCTACACGAGCGCGATCCAGACCAGCGCGCCGATCAACCCGGGCAACTCCGGAGGCGCGCTCGTCAACGCCAACGGCGAACTCGTCGGAATCAACTCCTCGATCGCCTCGCTGTCGACGGGTTCGAGCGGTCAGAGCGGCAGCATCGGCATCGGGTTCGCGATCCCGTCGAACCAGGTCAAGAACATCACCACCCAGCTCATCGCCACCGGTGTGGCTGAGCACGCCTACCTCGGCATCAGCACTACGGACGCCTCCGTGCAGCTGAGCGGCGGCACCATCAACGGCGCCAAGGTTGCCAGCGTTGTTCCCGGCACGGCCGCCGCGGCCGCCGGGCTCAAGGCGGGGGATGTCATCGTCCAGATGAACGGCGTGACCGTCGACTCGTCGAACTCCCTCGTCGCGCAGGTGCGCGCCGCCCAGGTCGGGGAGAAGGTCACCTTCCAGGTCGCCCGCAACGGGTCGCTGACCACGGTGCAGGCCACCCTGGGCAAGGCGCCGGCCGCCCAGGGCCAGAGCCCGGGGAGCCAGACCCCGGGCCGCTGATCCGGATCACGGCGCCGTCGTGGGGTCGGCGCCGTGATCCCCTCCCCCGGGTCCCCTTTCCCGGGGTTGAGGAAGACTGGGCCCGTCCCTCTCCGTCGTGGGGTCGGAGAGGGACGGGCCCTGTGTCGTTTCTCGGCCGAAGCACGACCGGGGGTTGCGGCACCACCGAGCGTCCCGACGCCGGGCGTCCCCGTCGCCGGCGATCCCTCTCGCCGGGGCGTCGTCCACCCGACCGTCCGATCAGGACCTCCACGGCCGCATACCCCCGGGGGAATACCGGGGCGTCGGCGGCTGTTGCGGCACCTGGTAGGGGCGAGCGTCCTGGCGTCGTCCCGTTCGAATACAGTGGCCTGAGCCCCCAAGGAAGGCAACAATGAGCGACCTGAACCTCACCCGTACGCTCGGCGCGGTGAACCTCAACAACCTCCCCGCCGATCCGCCCGCGCGCGGCACCGCCGAATCGTGGGCGGGATTCCTGGCCGACGAGCAGATCCGTGATGTCATCGTGGTCGGCAGCGGCCCGGCCGGCTACACCGCGGCCATCTACGCCGCCCGGGCCGGCCTGAAGCCGCTCGTGCTCGAGGGGGCCGTCACTGCCGGCGGTGCGCTGATGAACACCACCGAGGTCGAGAACTACCCGGGCTTCCCCGAGGGAGTGATGGGACCCGACCTCATGGGGCACATGCGCACCCAGGCCGAGCGCTTCGGCGCCGAGATGATCACCGACGACGCCGTCGAGGTCGACCTCACCGGCGACGTGAAGACCGTCACCGACACCGAGGGGAACACCTATCGGGCGCACGCGGTGATCCTCGCCACCGGCTCCGGGTACCGCCGGCTGGGGATCCCGGAGGAGGACACCTACTCCGGGCGCGGCGTCTCCTGGTGCGCGACATGCGACGGGTTCTTCTTCCGCGACAAGGACATCGCAGTCGTCGGCGGCGGCGACTCCGCCGCCGAGGAGGCCACGTTCCTCACCCGCTTCGCCAAGTCGGTGACCCTGGTCCACCGTCGGGACACGCTGCGCGCGTCCAAGATCATGGCCGCGCGGGTCGAGCGCGATCCGAAGATCACCCCGGCCTGGAACAGCGAGATCGTCGGCATGGGCGGCGCGAAGACCCTCGAGTCGTTGACGCTCCGCGATGCGCGCACCGGCGAGACGCGCGAGCTGGCGGTGCAGGGACTGTTCGAGGCGATCGGGCACATTCCGCGCAGCGAGCTGCTCGTCGGTCAGGTGCACCTCGACGAGAGCGGGTATGTCATCGTCGACGGCGACTCCACCCGCACCAACCTGCGCGGGGTTTTCGCCTGTGGCGACCTCGTCGACCACACGTACCGGCAGGCCATCACCGCGGCCGGCTCCGGCTGCCGCGCGGCGCTGGACGCCGAGCGCTTCCTGGCCGAGCTCCACGACGAGGCTCAGCCGCCGATCCGTTGACCATCCGGCCGGGCTTGGGCCGTGCGACGCCGCCAGCGATAATGAACGGGTCGCCCGCACCCAGCAAGGAGATATGCGCCATGTCCGAAGTCACTGAGGTCACCGACTCCGATTTCGTCGATCGGGTCGTGATGAACCCGAAGCCGACGCTGGTCGACTACTGGGCCGACTGGTGTGCGCCCTGCAAGCAGATCTCGCCGATCATCGACGAGCTGGCCCGCGAGCACGGCGACAAGATGGACTTCGTCAAGCTCGACACCAACACCAACCCGCGCACCCCCACCGAGCAGGGCATCCTCGCCCTGCCGACGTTGCAGGTGTTCGTCGGGGGCCGCGTGGTCAAGTCGATTCAGGGCGCCCGCAGCAAGGGGGCCCTGCTCAAGGTGCTCACCGAGTTCTTCTGATCATCAGCCGGACGCTGGCGCGTCCCGCTCCTCCACCGCCCGGCAACGTTCCTCGGATCGCTGCCGGGCGGTGTTGTGCTTTGTGGACGCCCAAATCCCCGGCCGGTTGGGCCGGCCGGTTCCGACGCTCAACCGGCCCGGGGACTCCCTGCTGGTGACCTCGGACCGGCAACATCGGCCCGCCCCGGCCCCTGAAATTCTGAGAAATATGTGATTGCAGTTTGAGAATCTCTCAGGTATCACGTACGGTCCTCCTATCAACTGAATAGCCAGTCGCAGTACGGGCCCCCGGGTCACCCCCACCCCGGCTGTTCTGGCAGGCGCATCACATGGTTCGCACGTTCCCGGACCACCGATGCGTCGGAGACCGCAGCCGCGGCCACCAGTCGATCCGGAAGGACCCTCCAGCATGAAGAACAGCATTCGCATCGCCTCCCTCGCCGCAACCGCGGCCCTCGGTGCCGGCGCCGCCATGGCCATGGTCACCGCCACCCCCGCACACGCCGCCGACCTGTCCGTGTGGGACCGGGTGGCCACCTGTGAGTCGAGTGGCAACTGGGCCATCAACACCGGCAACGGCTACTACGGCGGCCTGCAGTTCAGCCACAGCACGTGGCTCGCCTACGGCGGCGGCTCCTACGCGGGCACCGCCAACGGGGCCACCAAGGCCCAACAGATCGCGATCGCCCAGCGCGTCCTCGCTGCCCAGGGCCCCGGCGCCTGGCCGACGTGCGGCGTGCGGGCGGGACTCAGCTCCGCTACCGGCGGCACCAGCGGCGCCGTGGTGACCACCACCCGCACCGTGACCACCACCCGCACCAGCGAGACCACCCTCAGCACAGTTCGCGATGAGGTCGATGGCCCGGTCGCCCGGACCCGCCTGGCGTCCTCGGACGTGTCCGGCACCGCCTACACGGTGAAGGCCGGCGACACGCTCAGCGCCATCGCTCAGCGCCACAACATCCAGGGCGGTTGGAAGGCCCTGTGGCAGAAGAACCGGGCGACGGTGTCGAACCCGAATCTCATCCTCGTGGACCAGGTGATCCACCTCTGAGCGACCCGATCCCGGCCATCATCGATGGCCGCCCCGCACGGCCCGTGTTCTCCCCCGACACGGGCCGTGCCCATTCGTTCACTCAGGCGTGGCCCACCGAGTGGTCGTGCAGCACGCGCCGGGCCGGTTCATGGGCCACGCCCGGACGGGTCACCCACCCGGTGAGCAGGTCGACCGCCGAGCGCAGGTCGGGACGCCAACGGATCGTCGCACCGAGGTCGAGGCGCATGCGCATCGGGCCCGCTCCGGTGCGCATGGCGTCGACGGGCGCGAATCCCACCGCGGTGAGCCAATACAGGGGAGCCACCTCACAGGTGAGCGGAACCGCGGCGCCAAGTGCGTCGACGCAGACGGCGCCTCCCACCATGCGGGCGGCTGCCGCCTGCACCAGTTGCCGTCCGATGCCCTGGCCACGGTGCGTGTCGCGCACCGCGACACCGAGCAGCATCGCCGAATCTGCCACCCGTGTGCCTTGCGCGAGCAGGTGCTCGGCTGGCACATGCAGGGCCGGACAGAAGACCACCCACCCGACCAGGTCGTCGCTGTCGTAGGCGCTCATCCCGCACGACCCGAACCGGTCCTCGGCCGCCACCGCCCAGGCCGGTGACGGATCGGCGTCGGGCCCCACCAGGCTCGTGCGGCAGTGCCACAGCGGCAGGTTCGAGATCCCCGACGCCAGGAGCGGACGCAGCCGACGAGTACGCATGGAGCCTCCTACCGTGACACCGGCCGCGCCGAAGCGCGGCCGACGGTGGTGTCAATGGTACTTTCCCGGTCGGTGCGGCACAGTGGACCACGTGAGTGAACCAGAGGTCGTCCGCCACGACACCCGCCTCGACCGCTACGTCGATCACTACGCGGCCCGCACACACGGTATGCGGGCCAGCGCCGTGCGGGCACTCTTCTCGGTGGCCAACAGGCCCGAGGTGGTCTCACTCGCCGGAGGCATGCCGAACATCGCGGACCTGCCGCTGGACGTTGTCGGCGAGGCGATCCGTGACCTCGTGCTCGAGCACGGAGTCCAGGCGATGCAGTACGGATCCGGCCAGGGCGAGCCGCGGATCCGGGAACACATCTGCGAGGTGATGGCCCTCGAGGGCATCGACGCCCATCCCGACGACGTGACGATCACCGTCGGCTCGCAGCAGGGACTCGACCTGGTCACCCGCATCTTCTGCGACCCGGGCGACGTCATCGTGGCCGAAGCGCCCAGCTACGTCGGAGCACTTGGCACCTTCGCCTCGTACCAGACCCGGGTGGTCCACGTGACCATGGACGACGACGGCATCGATCCCGACGCCCTGCGCGCCGCGGTCGAGTCGAGCCGACGGGGCGGCGGGCGTCCGAAGTTCCTGTACACGATCCCCAACTTCAACAATCCCTCGGGCATCTCCCAGAGCCTCGAGCGTCGTCGCCGGATCATCGACGTGTGCCGCGAGCTCGACCTGCTGATCGTCGAGGACAACCCCTACGGTCTGCTGCGTCTCGAGGGTGATCCGTTGCCCGCCCTGCGCGCCATGGACGCCGAGCAGGTGATCTACCTCGGCTCATTCTCCAAGACGTTCGCCCCCGGGTTCCGCGTCGGCTGGGTGCTCGCACCTCACGCCGTGCGCGAGAAGCTGGTGCTCGCCCAGGAGTCCGCCACCCTCTGCCCTCCGGTGTTCAGCCAGATGGCGGTCTCGACCTATCTCGAGCGGCACGACTGGCGAGCCCAGATCGAGGCGTTCAAGGACATGTACCGGGCCCGGCGCGACGCCATGCTCGAGGCGTTGCGTGAGTACATGCCGCCCGGAACCACCTGGACCACGCCCGGCGGCGGATTCTTCGTGTGGGTCACGTTGCCCGATGGCCTCGATGCCCAGGCGATGCTCCCCCGGGCGGTGAGCGCCCGCGTCGCGTTCACCCCCGGCACCGCTTTCTACGCCGACGGCTTCGGCAGCCGGAACATGCGGCTCTCGTTCTGCTATCCGACGCCGGAACGGATCCGCGAGGGCGTCCGGCGACTGGCGGAGGTCGTGAATCGCGAGTACGAGGTGAACCGCACGTTCGGGATCGGTTCGCAGCAGTCCCCGCATCACGGCACCGACGTGTCGGGCGCACCGGGACCCGACCAGTCATGACCCGTACTCCCGTTCTTCTGAACCGATTGGACTGCCGATGAGCACCTCCCCCACCGCACTGGCACCGGTCGTCGTCCTGGCGGGCGGCCTGTCGCACGAGCGTGACGTGTCACTGCGCTCCGGACGCCGAGTGGCGATCGCCCTGCGGCAAGCCGGTCACGAGGTCATCGAACAGGACGTCACGGCCGACCTGGTCGCCATGCTCACCGCCCGGCCCGGGGTCGTCGTGTTCCCGCTGCTGCACGGCGGGGTCGGCGAGGACGGCGCGCTGCGGGAGGTTCTGGCCCTGCTCGGCGTCCGGTTCGTGGGGTCTCGGGCCGAAGCGTGCCGGCTCGCGTTCGACAAGTCCGTGGCAACCCCGCTCGTGCGCCTGGCCGGCGTCACGACGCCCGAGCAGGTGGCGTTGCCACACGACATGTTCCGCGAGCTGGGGGCCGCCTCGCTGGTGCGCGCCCTCGGCGAACGGATCGGCTTCCCGATGATGGTCAAGCCGGCCCGCAGCGGGTCGTCATTGGGAGCCGGCAAGGTCGACGATCTCGAGGCCCTGCCCGCGGCCATGGTCGGCGCCTTCGCCTACGGCACGACCGCGGTCGTCGAACGCTTCGTCGTCGGGTCGGAGGTCGCGGTCACCGTCATCGACACCCCCGACGGGCCGAGCGCCCTGCCGCCGGTGGAGATCGTCCCGATCTCGGGCGTGTACGACTACGCGAGCCGCTACACCGCAGGGGACACCCGCTTCATCACCCCCGCACGGCTCGACGACCAGATCAGCGACGCCTGTCGCCGGGCCGCACTCACCGCCGGCCGCACCCTGGGACTCCGCGACATCTACCGGATCGACCTCATCGTCGACGAGCACGGCACGCCCACGTTCCTCGAGGCCAACGTGGCACCCGGCATGACCGAGACATCCTCGACACCCCTCGCCATCGAGGCGTCCGGCCGCGACCTCGGCAAGGTCTGCAGCACGCTCGTGCAGCTCGCCGCGGCTCGATGAGCGAGCCGACGCTGCGGTCGCGAGCCGGGATCCGCGGGCGGCAGATCGCGGCTCTCACCGTCGCCGGCATGCTCGCCGTCGTGATGCTCGGGCTGGGTGTGTGGCAGATGTCGGTGTACGTGACCCAGGGGCGCAACAGCCTGATCGAGCGCTCGAACCGGGCGCCGGTGGCGCTCAATCAGCAACTCGACTCCGGCCTCCCGATCGGCGACCTGTACGGCCTGCCGGTCCGCCTCGACGGCCACTACCTCGCCCAGCCACCGGTTCTGGTCGGCAGCTCACCCCCCTATCGGGTCGTCAGCGCGTTCGTGGATCACTCGCGGATCGTCCCGGTGGTGCGCGGCAGCGTCCCCTCCCTCGACACCGCCGTCCCCCCTGCGCCGGGGGGATCGGTATCGCTGGTCGGCATCATGATGCCGTCCGAGAGCACGTCGACCGGGAGCGCGCCCCCGGGGGCACCCAGCGGATGGCTCAACGGCGTCCGCATCGAGCGGCTGGCCCAGGGGTGGCCCACCGGGGTCACCGCCGGGTTCGTGACGCTCGACGCGGCCTCGGCTCGCGTCGAGGGCCTCGAGCCTGCGATCGTCACCTTCCCGAACGACGCGTCGGGAAACGCGCAGAACCTCGGCTACGCCATTCAGTGGTGGGTGTTCGCGATCTTCGCCATGGTCATGGGCATCGCGCTCGCCCGGTCCTTCGGGCGACGCTCCGACGACGCCGATCTGAGCGACGCCGGAACCCGACCGGAGGCCGTTTCGGGTGAGGACGCCGCGGCGGGGTGAGGCGGGTGGGGTTGGGGCGTCCACTGGGTAACCTGGGCGGGTGACCTCATCCAGCAATCCCCCGGTCGAGCCCCTCGACGACGACACCGACGAGACCCTGCGCCAGGTGCGCGGCGCACTGTTGCGCTACCGCATCACCGCATACCTCGTGGGGACGCTGCTGATTCTGCTCGTGTGTGTTGCCGTGCCGCTCAAGTACTTCGGTCCACACGACGGGCGGTGGGTCACATACACCGGAATCCCGCACGGTTGGCTGTACATGGTGCTGCTGATCACCACCTTCGACCTGGGCCGCCGCGTGCACTGGGGAATCGGCCGGATGGGCATCATCGCCCTGTCGGGCCTCATCCCGTTTCTGACGTTCGTGGCTGAGCACCGTGCCCGGCTCGAGATCGAAGGTCTGCTGCGGGACGTCCAGTCCGGGCTCAAGCAGTTGGATTGATGTGTATTTATCGACAAAACGCTTCATGCATTAATTGATTTAGGTTTTTAAAGATTTAGCCTGTTGTCTCTTTGTTTTTGACGACGGCGAGGATTCGCTCGAGGTCGTCCTCCCCGGCGAACTCGATGACGATCCTGCCCTTGGTGCGTCCGATGCTGACCCGCACCCGGGTGTCGAAGTGGTCCGACAGCTCTGAGGAGAGATCCTCGGCCCGAGGGCTCACCGGCGTCGTTCGGGGTGTCCGAGGCGAACGATCATCCGTGCCCCGTGTCGCGACGACTTCCTCGGTGCTGCGCACAGACAGACCCTCCGCGACGATCCTCTGGGCCAGCTGCTCCTGGGCGACGGGGTCGCTGAGGCTGAGCAGGGCCCGCGCATGTCCCGCGGAGAGGACGCCGGCAGCCACCCTGCGCTGCACGGGTGCGGGGAGGCGCAACAGCCTGATGGTGTTCGAGATCTGGGGACGGGAGCGCTTGATCCGCCCCGAGAGTTCCTCCTGGGTACATCCGAAGTCGTCGAGCAGTTGCTGGTAGGCGGCGGCCTCCTCCAAGGGATTGAGTTGCGCGCGGTGGATGTTTTCCAGCAGCGCGTCGCGCAGCAGGTCGCTGTCATCGGTGGCCCGGATGATCGCCGGCACCGTGTCGAGGCCGGCGATCCGGGCTGCCCGGAGGCGTCGCTCTCCCATGATCAACTCGAAGGTGCCGTCGTGTCTATCCCGGACGACGATGGGCTGCAGGACGCCGACCTCGCTGAGGGACGCGGCGAGCTCACGGAGCTCGTCCTCGTCGAACACCTGACGTGGCTGACGGGGATTCGGCGTCACCGTGTCGACGCGAAGCGTGGTGAGGTAGGAGCCGTCTCCGATGGGCGCCGATCGTTCCGCGGTTCCGCCGCGCTCGGTCCGCGGTTCATCATCGGTGCGAACGAAGAGTTCGCCGAGTCCCCGGCCGAGACCGGTCTGGTGCTTTGTCGCCATCACGCCTCCATGCGTTCAACAGCTCGTTCCGCGATCTCCTGGGCGGCAAAGCGGTAGGCGACCGCTCCCGCCGAGGAAGGATCGTAGGTGAGGACGGTGCGGCCGTAGCTGGGAGCCTCCGACACCCGCACCGAACGAGGGATCTTCGTGTCGAGCGTCTCCCGGCCGAAGTGGCCACGCACCTCGGCGGCCACCTGCTGGGCGAGGTTCGTCCGCCCGTCGTACATCGTCAACAAAATGGTGGACAGGAGCAGGTGATCGTTGAGTTCACCCTTGACGATGTCGATCGTGCGCAGCAGTTGCGACAGGCCCTCGAGCGCGTAGTACTCACATTGGATCGGGATCAGCAGCTCGCCGGCCGCGACAAGGGCGTTGACGGTCAACAGGCCGAGCGAGGGGGGACAGTCGATGAAGACGTAGTCGGTGCGGTGCTCGGCGAGATAGCGGGCCAGGGCTCGCTTGAGTCGCTGCTCACGGGCGGAGGTGTTCACGAGTTCGACCTCGGCGGCCGCCAGGTCGATGGTTGCCGGGAGCACCGTGAGCAGGGGAGCCTCGGCGGAGACGACGGCGTGGGTGACGATGTCCTCTCCACCCAGGAGTACCTCATAGGTGCCCTTCGTCCCCTCGCGATGCTCCACACCCAGCGCCGTGGACGCGTTGCCCTGAGGGTCCAGGTCGACGACGAGGACGCGCAACCCGCCCATGGCGAGCGCGGTCGCGAGGTTGACCGCCGTGGTGGTCTTCCCGACGCCGCCCTTCTGGTTCGCAATCACGAAGACGCGAGCGCGCTCTGGGCGAGGGAGGACGCGATCGGGGGGTGTTTCACGTGAAACATCGGGCTCGTGGAGCGCCTGGTCATCGGGGCCATCGAAGGCCGCCCGACGTGGCGCGCCCGCATACGAGGGAATCACCGGCTCTGTTTCACGTGAAACATCGGCCTCCGGTTTGCGGCCCCTGTGGAACTTGATCACATGCACCTCCGGCGGCACAGTCTAGCGAGTGTTCCGACGGATCCAGACGAGGCGAGCGGACACCTCACGAGACCCGCCGAACATCGGCCTCGCCCGACTCGGGTCACCCACGGGCGATCCGCACGGAGCCCGCCTCGCATCGCGCCCGTCCTCATCGGATCCAGCAGCGCCCATCGCAGGGTGTCTCCGATCGTGGTTCCTCGACGGCGAACCAGTCGGGCGACCCCTCGCACCATCAGCACGGATCTCGGATCGGCCCGGGGGAGTCCCAACCCCAGGACGACCCACCGCTCGGCCACCGCACCCCAGGCAACTCATGGACAGTGGGCCGCCCGGGCCAGAAGGACCCCCACATGCATTGCCTCAGGCGGGACCCGCACCACACGCGGTGGCTCAGGCCGGCTCGACCCCGACCACACACGTGGGCTCAGGCCGGCTCGAGCCCCACCACATACGTTGCCTCAGGCCCGTCGGACCCTCACCGCGTGCGTCGGTTCTGAACCGGGGAATGCTCGCACCACCAACACCTCCGCGCGCAGCCTCGACCGCCTCAGCACCGGCTCGGCAGCGGCGACCTCCGCCGCCGCGCTCGAGCCCTTGAGGGCGATCAATTCACTGACCGGGCCGATGACCGGCGCGACCCACGCCACCAAACGCGCGAGGGGAGCGACCGCGCGGGCGACGAAGATGTCCGCCGGCGCGCTCAAGTCCTCGGCCCGTCCCCGCTGAACGATCACCCGTCGGCGGAGCCCCAGCTCCTGGACCGCCTCCTCGAGGAAAGTGGCCCGACGCAGAAGTGGCTCAAGCAGGACGACGCGCAGGTCGGGCCGAACGATCGCCAGCGGAATGCCCGGGAGTCCTGCGCCGCTACCGATGTCAACCACTTCCACACCCTGGGGAAGCAGGTCGCGAACGGCCAGGCTGTTGAGAATATGACGATCGAACAACCGAGGGGCCTCCCGTGGACCGATCACCCCCCAGTCAATTCCACGACTTGCCAATATATCGATATATTGCTCTAATAATAAACCGACCTCGGGGCCGAACAGCCCCTGGGGAGTCGCCAGATCGGAGGGCGGCTGACCCTCGGCGCCCGGGTCCGACATGGGTTCAGGCCGGCCGGATCACGACATGACGACGCGGCTCGACACCCTCGGACTCGCTCACAAGCCCGGCCTCGGCCACCGTGTCGTGCACGATCTTCCGCTCGAACGGGTTCATCGGGGCCAACGCGACCGCCTCACCGGACGCCTTCACCTCGGCGATCGCATCCTCGGCCAACAACCGCAGCCGCTTGCGCTGCTTGTCCCGGTAACCGGCGATGTCGAGCATGAGCCGGCTCCTGTTGCCCGTCTCGGTCATCACCGCGAGCCGCACGAGCTCCTGGAGGGCCTCCAGCACCTCGCCGTCGTGACCGACCAGCTCCTCGCTGTCGGTGACGATACTCACATGCGCCCGGCCACCTTCGGTGTAGGTGTCGATGTCACCATCGAGGTCGGCGATGTCCAGCAACTCCTCGAGGTAGTCGGCGGCAACATCGCCCTCGGCCTCCAGTTGCTGACGCCGACTGCCGGCGGCCGGTCCAGCCCCCGCCTCGTCCTCGGACTCGTCATCGACATCGTCATGCACCACGACATCCTCGGCGGGCTGGTCCGCGACCTGGTCGCTGCGTGCGCTCTCGCTCATCGTTCTCTCCACGTCGCTCATGGGTCTCCTGATTGCCGATGGCCCCACGGGGCCGAATGCTCGCCGATCTCCGACCGGCGTCAATTCTTCTTTCGAGCCGCGCGATTCTGCCGCTGCGGCTGTTGACGCGAGATCACCTGCTTGGCTTCGGCGTCATCCTTGCGCACCGTCTGACGCTTGACGTTCTGTCGCGCGACGACGTGACGGGTCGTGCCGTCCTCCTCGACGACCTCGGCCGCGGGCGTGTCACTGACCACCCGGCGCTTGCGCTTCTGCGAGCGCTCCGCCTCGATCGCATGCGGATCCTTGCCCCGTGCCCGCATGCGCTCCTCCCACTCGATGTAGGCGGGAGTGTTCGGCGACGGGTTGTTGCGGATGATGATCCACTGCTGTCCCATCGTCCAGACGTTGGTCGTCAGCCAATAGATCAGCACGCCGATGGGGATGCTGATGCCCGTGAACAGGTAGATGAACGGGAAGAGGTACAGCATCATCTTCTGCTGCTGGGCCATCGGTCCGGTGAGCGACTCCGGCGGCATGTTCTTCTTGAGCAACTGCAGCTGGGTGACGAACAGCACCAGGGACATCGCGAGGATCAGGACCATCGACAGCACCTGGGTGGCGCCGAACCCGTTGTTGATCGGGAAGAACCGCCCGGCGAGCTGCGCATTGAAAATCGACGAATGACTCAGCGACGCCATGAGTTCCGGGTGGGCCTTGAAGAACGTGCCGCGTGGGATCGGGTGGGGTTGCGCGGCGGCCCCTTCCAGCACGCGGAACAGGGCCAGGAAGATCGGCGCCTGCAGCAGCAGCGGCAGGCACGACGCCGCCGGGTTCACGCCCTCTTCGCGGTAGAGCTTCATCTGCTCCTGCGCCAGCCGTTCACGGTCCGAGCCGTGTCGCTCCTGCAGCGCCTTGAGCTTCGGCTGGATCAACTGCATGCTCCGCGCGGAGTTGATCTGGCGCACGAACAGCGGAATGAGCAGGATCCGGATGACGACCGTCAGACTGACGATCGCGAGCGTCCAGGTCCAGCCCGAATCAGCCCCGAACACCGGCGACCAGACGCTGTGGAACAGCACCACCAGGCCCGACACCGCCCAGTAAAGGGGCTGCATCATGGCCGACAGCACGTCACGGATGGAGGTCCACAACGAGAAGAACGCGAACAGCGGGACAAGAAGGGGCGTGAAGAGCGTCATCGTTGGCTACCTCGGCTGGGTGACGCCGGGTCGGCGTCCGGGTCTGAATCGTCGGGGACGACGGGCGGGTGCCCATGGCCCAGGTGTGGCTCGGCTCCGGGAACCGGGTCGTATCCGCCCAGCGACCAGGGGTGGCATCTCACGAGCCGGCGCACAGTCAGCCAGCTTCCCTTGATGGCCCCGTGGGTCTCCAGCGCCGTGAGGCCGTAGCTGGAGCACGTCGGGTAGAACTTGCATACGTCTCCGTAGAGCGGCGAGAGCACAGCCCGCCACCCTCGGACGACGCCGATGAGCGCCCACGCCAACGGTGACCTGCTCACCGCGGCGCGCAGGAAGCGGCCGATGATGCGTCCGCTCCAATGGGCGAACGTCGCCGTGGTCACGATGCCCCCCCGGAGCCCAACCGACGCTGGATGGTCGACCAGGCACTCGCCAGATCGTCACGCAGACGCTCGGATTGCTGCGAGGCCGCAGGCAGAGCGCGCACGACCACGGCCATGGGCGTTGAGTCGTTGAGGTGGGGCGCCACGAGATGACGCAGTTGGCGCTTCACGCGGTTGCGCACGACAGCACCCCCGACCGTCCGAGAGACCACGAAGCCCACCCGTGACGGGGGGCTGGGCAGCTGCTGGGCGTGCAGCACGAGTGTGGGCCGGGCCGCCCGCACGCCACGGCGCATCGTGTCGCGGAACTCCCACGACGCGCGCATGCGATGGTTCGCGGGCAGCACGTCCGTCAGGCCGACAGCTCCGTGCGACCCTTGCGCCGGCGGGCGGCCAGAATGGCCCGTCCGGCGCGGGTGCGCATGCGGGCCCGGAAACCGTGGGTGCGGCTGCGACGCCGGTTGCTCGGCTGGAACGTACGCTTCGACATGGATGTATCTCCGGACGTGATCTGTCATGCGGCTCGGTGCGCCGTGCCCCACAACAGGAGTCGTATAGGTGATCGTATGGTGGTCGGTTCGGCGCGGCGACCACAGGTTTTCCTGGACGGAAATCCCCGCGGATGACACGACTGCGACTGATCCACGATACGGGCTGAGGCGAGGCTCGGGCAAACCGCCGCGTCATGGCCACACGGGACCCGCCCCACAACAAACCGTCCGGCATCCATCCGTCCAGCCGACACGCCGGATGTCACTGGGAATTTGCCCACGGGGTTGCGCTCGGACGCGGTGGTTGTTAGTTTCCCAGAGGCGTGACTGTCCACAGTGCGCGCCGAATCGGTCCGCGGTGACAGGAACCCCACGACCCCTGTCTCATCCCCGGAGCGGTGACGTCCTCACGAGCGGTGATGCCCGCGCACTCCCACCGGGGAAGGGTGCATCCCCGCCGATGCTGCATCCACACGTGTGGATACCGGCTGTGGATAACGACAGTGGAGGGGGCCTGTTGTGTCGCTCGTGCCCCGGATACTGTGGATAACCCCGAGGTCCGACCCACCGGCCCACACCCTGCCGGTCGAACCCACACGACCGCGAGATGACGAGGAGCACATGAGCGTCGCGCACATGGCCGGTCAACCCGAGCGGTCGATCGAACGGGCCTGGCAGCACGTCCTGAAGTCGGCAGCCCCGCATACACGCGCCTGGCTGAAGAACGCGAAGCCGCTCACCGTGCACGAGGCCACGGTGATGGTCGCGGTAGCGAACGACTTCACCCGTGAGCGGATCGAGAGCCGGCTGCGCACGCAGGTCGAGGAGTCGCTCAGCGACTACTACTCGCGGCAGATGCGTTTGGCTATCACCGTCGAGCCTGACCTCGAACTCAATCTCGAGAGCGCCGACGGCCCGTTCGACGACGACGACGATTTCGCCACATCGGTCGCGCCCGTCACCATGTCGGCGTCCGCCCCGGCTCCCATCAACCACGTCGTCGAGCCGTTGTCACCGGGCGACCGACTCAACCCCAAGTATTCGTTCGACTCGTTCGTCATCGGCTCGTCGAACAGGTTCGCCCACGCGGCGGCGGCGGCGGTCGCCGAGTCACCCGGCAAGTCCTACAACCCGCTGATGATCTACGGCGACTCCGGACTCGGCAAGACCCACCTGCTGCACGCGATCGGCCACTACGTCCGCCGATACTCCGACCGCGCCCGCGTGCGCTATGTCAGCACCGAGGAACTCACCAACGACTTCATCAACGCGATCTCCGAGAACCGGACGGCGCAGTTCCGCCGCCAGTACCGCGAGGTCGACGTCCTACTCATCGACGACATCCAGTTCCTCGAGTCGAAGATCCAGACGCAGGAGGAGTTCTTCCACACGTTCAACACCCTGCACAACGCCCAGAAGCAGATCGTCATGACCTCGGATCGGGCGCCGAAGCTGCTGGAGGCACTCGAGCCGCGGCTTCGCAGCCGTTTCGAGTGGGGTTTGATCACCGACATTCAGCCCCCCGACCTCGAAACCAGGATCGCGATCCTCAAGAGGTTCGCCGTGAACGAGCATCTGACGGTCGGACTCGACGTGCTCGAGTTCATCGCAGCACGGATCCAGACGAACATCCGGGAGCTCGAAGGGGCGCTCAACAGGGTGTCGGCGTTCGCCAGTCTCAACAAGCAGCCGGTCGATGTCTCGCTGGCCGAGGTCGTGCTCCGCGACATCATGCCGGCCGGTGTCGACGCCCAGGTCAGCGCGTCGAAGATCATGGCCGAGACGGCCGCCTACTTCGGTATCGGCCTCGATGAACTCACCGGCTCGTCGCGCACACACGGACTCGTGACCGCCCGACAGATCGCGATGTATCTGTGCCGCGAGTTCACCGACCTGAGCCTGCCCAAGATCGGGCAGTTGTTCGGCGGACGCGATCACACGACGGTCATGCACGCCGACCGCAAGATCCGTGAACTGCTGCGGGAGCGGCGCAGCGTCTACAACCAGGTGAGCGAGTTGACCAACAAGATCAGGCAATGACCGCCGGCGCCTCGGCGCAACGCACTATCCGGCCGAGGCGACGACCGTGGTGCGCGACGATTCGAACGAACTGGTCACCGCCTGCGGATCGGTGATCACGTCACGGAGGTATTCGAGCACCGTTGCCGCCATGTCGACGGCGTCTCGGTCGTACATCCACTGCACCTGCAGTCCATCCATGATCGCGACGAGACTGCGGGCCGCCCGGGCCGGGTCGACGCCCGCGCGGAGCAGGCCCTGCTCGGCCAAGTGGGTGAACGACACCTCGTAACTCTCGACCACACGACGGTAGCGATCGGCGAAGTATTCGTGGGCCGGGTGATTGGGGTCGACCGCCTCCGCCGACAGGGTGACGAACAACTCGACGAGTCCCGGCTGGGTGGCGTTGCGCTCGACCAGGTACACGAGGGCAGTCACCGCGTCGAGGTCGCTCTTCTCACCGCCGACGATGTCGTAGCTCTTGTCGTCGCGATGAGCCAGCACCGCCATGAGCAGGTCTTCTTTGCTGCCGAAGTGGTAGAGAAGACCTGGGTGAGTGATGCCGACCTGCTGCGCGATGTCCCTCAAGGATGCGCCGCGATAACCCGTCTCGGCGAAGTGGGACAACGCGACATCCAGGATCTGGCTTCGGCGGCGGTCACCTCGCGCGCTCGACCCGGGCTGAATGGCGGACATGTAACTCCTTGGCCGTGGGACGAAGAGCCGGTGCGATGCGCGGCTCCGGTTGACGCGCGGCACCCGGTTGTGGGCTCACGCTAGCACTCTGACACCCCAGTACCCTCTTGGGCCATCGACGCCATTCCACAGGGCCCTGTGGAAAAGCCCGGCGCACTGTGGACATACGGTGCAGCGGCTCCCACAGACGCCGGCACTGATCCGTCCGCATCAACAGCCCGCCCTGGGTCGTCCCGAAGTCATCCCGAGGCCTGTGGACCAGCAGATCGGCACTGACAAGCGGTCGCGTCGGTTTTCCACAGTGTCAACACCAGTGATGACCATGATGACCATGCAGACATCATCAGGAAGTAAAGGTCTGGGTTGTGGATGCGCACACCGGGCCCACCGTCGAGCAGATCCCGCACACACCCATCGCGGAGCCCTCAGATGCTGGACGCCTTGATCTCATGACAGGATCACATGGCCACCGAGATGGCCGCTGCGAGGACTGCCTCCCTGTCGAAGCCGATGCCACCCGGCGACCCGCCCTCGCAGGTGACGACATCGCCGCCCACACCGTTCAGCTGACCAAGGTCAATGGCAGTGGCGGCACCCGGGTCGTAGCGCTGGACTCGGTCGACGTGCAATTCCAGCAGGGCAGTTTCACCGTGGAGATGGGCCCGTCAGGATCGGGCAAGTCGACCCTCATGCACTGTGTCGCGGGCCTCGACTCACCGACCTCGGGTCGCATCGTCATCGGCGACACCGAGATCGGACCACTCAAGGACAAGCAGCTCACTCAGCTGGGTCGCGACCGGATCGGCTTCGTGTTCCAGGCTTTCAACGCGGTTCCCACGCTCACGGCCGAGGAGAACATCCTGCTCCCCCCGGCGATCGCCGGCCGCAAGCACGACCCCGACTGGTAGCGCACGGTGATCGACACCGTCGACCTCGCCGACAGGTTGGGGCACAAGCCCACCGAACTGTCCGGGGGCCGGCAACAGCGGGTGGCCTGCGCCCGCGCACAGATGAGTCGACCCGACATCGTCTTCGCCGACCAGCACACCGGAGATCTCGATTCCCGCTCGTGGGCCGAGCTTCGCGGGCTCCTGCGGCACAGCGTCGAGGAGTTCGGGCAGACCATCGTCATGTGACCCACGATCCGGTGGCCGCGAGCTACGCCGACCGCGCACTGTTCCTCGCCGACGGCGCGCAGGCCGCCGAGCGGGCGGTGCGGGCCCGGGCGTTCACCGATACCGAGACCCCGTCCGGCAGCGGGTGGGCCGCTCCGCTCCGCGGATGAGCCCGAATCCCGGCCCCGGCAGGCCCTGGAGCCCTGACGATGTACAGGCCGCCTGGACGTCGCTGCTGCATCGGCGTGCGCGACTTCTGCTCAGCGTTCTGGCGATCGTCCTCGGGTGGCCGTTCATCTTGGGCTCGTTCATCTTCACGAACATGCTCTCGGTGTCGTTGAACGTCATCCTGCGGGGCACCGTCGCCGACGTGAACGTCGACCCGGTCGGCACCTACACCTCTGGCGGGTCCGCCTTCGGCACCGACGCCAGCACGATCGGACGGGTGCTGCTGACCCCGCCGAGCTGCAGAGGTTCCGCGGTGTCCAGGGAGTGAGGTCGGCCACTGGCACCGTGTTCTCGATCAACACCCATCCGATCGGCAGGAACGGCAAAGTCATCGCCTCGATCGGACCTCCCGGCATCGGTCACAACTGGTACACCGACCCGGCCTACGGGGGCATCCCGGGTGTCCAGCTGCGCTCGGGTCATGAGCCCCGGAACGACACCGAGATGGTGGTCGACCCGACAACACTCACCAAGAGCGACTACCGGCTGGGCGACACGATGAAGCTGTCGCTGCCGAGCGGAGACGTGGTGAGTCGCACCGTCGTCGGCAGGGCCGAGTGGGCAGTGGCGGCACGGCCGGAGCGACCTCCGTGTTCTTCACCACGAGGGAGGCCCAGAAGCTGCTGCTCGGCGGGAAGGACGGGTTCACCGGTGCCTGGATCGCGACCGATCCGGGAACCCAGATCCCTGACGTCGTCGCCAGGGTTCGGGCGGTCACACCGAAGGATTTCGAGGCGGTGAGCGCAAGACGGCCGCGGATGCCACGGCCACCTCGATCAACAAGGCACTGAGCTGCATCAACACGTTCCTACTGGTCTTCGCGGCCATCGCGCTGCTCGTCGCGAGCTTCCTCATCGTCAACACCTTCTGGATCATCCTCGCCCAGCGGGGACGTGAACTCGCACTGTTCCGGGCGATCGGAGCCAGCAGACGGCAGATGACCCGGACCGTCCTGTTCGAGGCGGCCGTCACCGGATTCATCGGCTCGACCCTCCGGCTCGGGCTCCGATGGCTGCTGGCGGCGCTGATCCGGGTGCTCTTCAAGCGCCTCGGCATCGGCCTGGGTTCGGCGCTTCCGGGTCACCCTCGAGGCAATCGCCTGGTCCTACGCCGTCGGCATGATCATCACGATGGTTTCCGCGTGGATCCCGCCCGCAAGGCCGCACACGTGCCGCCGGTGGCCGCCGTGCCCGGCGAGGCCACGGCGCCGCCGTTCTATCCGTCGGTCGTTCTCGACAACGGGAATCAGACCTTCATCACCGTCGCCGACCCGTCGGGGTTCAACACCCTCATCGACCAGACCCTGGTGAGTGGCACCCTCAACTCCCGTGACGGCACCGTCATCCTCGCCACCGACGGACCCTGGGGGCATCCGACGCTCAGGTGGCGATCGCGATCAAGGATGCGTCGGAAGCCGACACCGCCGCGGTGCGCGCGACACTCGACGCGGTCACTGCCGACCTGCCGACGGTGGTGGTGATGAACAAGGCCGAGTACTCAACCCAGCTCACGTCCCAGGTCGACCAGTTGCTCAACATCATCTACGCCCTGCTCGGACTCGCGATCGTCATCGCCGTGCTGGGCATCGTCAACACGCTGGCGTTGTCGGTGATCGAACGCACCCGTGAGGTCGGACTGCTGCGCGCCATCGGCATCACGCGTCCGCAACTGAGGCCGGTGGTGACGCCGGAGTCGGTGATCATCACGCTGCTGTGATCGGTTCTCGGCGTCACTCTCGGCGTGGCCTTCGGCACGGCGTTGCAGCGGCCCCGGCCGACTCCGGCCCCAATGAGTTCGTCATCGCGTGGAGAGAGTTGCTGCTCTACCTGGTCGCCGCCGGTGTAGTCGGGGTGATCGCGGCGGTGTGGCCGGCCAGGCGCGCCGCCAGGCTCAACACGCTCCGGGCCATCGCGACGGAGGGAGCCCACTATCGAGTTGAACCCAAGTCGAGTGAGGCGACCGGTGCGACGTCCGCCTGCGCGCCGGTGAGTGGACGTGCGCCAACCCGCTGCCGGCAGACCGGTCGCGTGTAGCCCGAGCCCGGGAGTCCCCCTCCGCAGGGAGGCACGATGAGCGATGCGCTGGAACAGGTTGGAGCCCACGGGCCGGACGCCGACGAGGTCCTCGTCGAGAACATGGCGGCGACCTGCCGACCGGCACTGGGCGCCCGTGTCGGCTGGCTGGTGTGGTTCAGTGACCGGGCCGAACTCGACACCGTGCGGGAGGACTCCCTCCTGACGAAGCTCGCCCTCAGCCAGCCCGACGAGGACCTCGACGACGCGGTCCGCGAGGTCGGCGAGCAGACGGGAGACGGCAGGCCGAATCCCCGACTGGCCGGCTACTACCTGCGGGCCGACCGATTCGGCAGGCTCGACGGGTACCGGTGATCCACCCGCCCCGTGCGCGTCCGGAAATCCGCGCCGCGTGTCGGCATCCGGTCCCGGGCTGCGACCGGTTGAATGGGGCGGGGACGCCGGAGGGATCCGGCCACCCGGGGACCGCCGGAGCACCGCGGCACCCGCGAACACGGAAGGGCCCGGACCATGTATGGGATGGTCCGGGCCCTCCGTTTCGCTCGGCGTACGACGTTCGTCGGGCTCCGACCATTGTCGACGCCCCACTCGGCCCCATCGTTCGGGTCGGCTCCTTGAAGGATCCGGTCGTCGGCGACGCAATCGTGGTGGACGGCGCCCCCAACGTGATCTGGCAGGAGATCAGGGGTGATCTGTGATCGGGTGCCATCGGTTGGGATGGCGTGCCTCTCCGGGGGGAGAGACGGTGTTCCACCGCGAACGGTGGAACGGTTTCGCTGGGTTCTTGCCGAATCCAGCAGCTTCGCTGCATCGGCGGAGGGTCTGCTCCCAGACCGCGCTTCGGACGGTGAAGCGGTGCCGTCGCCCGGTTCGGTTGAGCTCCTGCTGGAGCCATTCCTCGCTGGGTTCGGGCCTCCTTCTGCGGATCTTCCCCGGGGCCTGTGATGGCCTGTCGGTGGGTGTCCCTGCATCAGGGGTAATACCGTTGTAGACCCTCCACCACGCGAGGTCAAGACCAATCCGAACCCGGGTCGCCCCGATTTCCCAGGACGCCCGGATCGCCTCACCCGGCTGCGTCCGTTGGTTCGATATGCTGCGCTGGCTATGACTTGTCGGACATGGCCGGGTTCCATTGGATGGTCGCGTCGCCGCGACGATCCCCTCACGCCCGCCCCGCCCACCAGTCGTCCACCGGAGCGGTGCCGCACCGCGTCCGATCCCGCCGAAACGAGGAAGCCGTGAAGATTCGAGTCGAACGCGATGTGCTGGCCGACGCGGTGGCCTGGGCCGCCCGCAGCCTGCCCAACCGGCCGAGCGTCCCGATCCTCGCAGGGCTGCGCATCAGTGCCGACGGCGACGGGGTGACCCTGTCGAGCTTCGACTACGAGACATCGGCCAAAGTGACCATCTCCGGCCAGGTCGACGAGCCCGGCGAGGTGCTGGTGTCCGGGCGCCTGCTGGCCGACATCGCCCGGTCGCTGCCCTCGAAGCCGGTCAGCCTCATCAGCGAGGCCACCCGACTCGAGATCGTGTGCGGGAGCGCCCGCTTCACCCTGCAGACCCTGCCGGTGGCCGACTACCCGTCGCTGCCCGAGATGCCCGCGGCCACGGGCAGCGTCGAGTCCGAGGCCTTCGCGAAGGCCGTCGGGCAGGTGGTCGTCGCCGCCGGGCGCGACGAGTTGCTGCCGGTGTTCACCGGCGTCCGGGTCGAGATCGAGGGAGAGACCCTGAGCCTGCTGGCCACCGACCGCTACCGGATGGCGCTCAAGGAGCTCGCGTGGTCGCCGGCGTCACCGCAGGCGTCCGGCGCCGCGCTCGTGCCGGCGCGGGTGCTGAACGAGACCGCCAAGTCGATGACATCGGGCGACAGGGTCACGATGAGCCTGTCGACCCCGGGCCTCGGCGACGGCCTCGTCGGCTTCGAGGGTGACGGCCAGGGCGGCACCCGCCAGATCACCACCCGCCTGCTCGACGGCGATTTCCCGAAGGTGCGGCACCTCATGCAGGTGCAGCCGAGCGTCACCGTGCGGTGCAGCACCACCGAGCTCATCGCCTCGGTCAAGCGCGTGGCGCTCGTGGCCGAGCGCAACACGCCGCTTCGGATGATCATCGGCGACGGCCAGATCAATCTCGAGGCAGCCACCGGCGACCAGGCGCAGGCGTCGGAGGCGATCGAGGCGACCGTCGAGAACCACCAGGGCGGCGGCGACCTGGCGATCACCGCGGCGGGCTTCAACCCGCACTACCTCCAGGACGCACTGGGAGCCCTGGACACCGCCCACGTGCACTTCGCCTTCACCGCGCCCGGCAAGCCGTGTCTCATCACGGGGCTCGACGAGATCGACGGCGAGCCGCTCGGCGACTATCGCCACGTGATCATGCTGATGCGTCTGCCGAACTGAGCAGGGCGTAGCGGGCTTGTCGCACGCGGCCGTTAGTCTTCGACCATGGGCACTGCGTGGGTTGCTGTCGGCCTGTCGATGATCTCCCGCGCGGGGCGATGTGCGACGCGGCGCGGCGGGCTGGTCGTGCTCCTCAGCCTCACCATGGCGCTTGCCGCGTGCTCGTCGCCCATCACGCACTCGTCGTTGCCGCCCCACAACCTTCCCTCGGCCGCGAGCACGGTGCAGGCACTGGTGTCGGCGCTCGAGAGCGGCCGGCTCGACCACGTGCCATTGAGCACCCCCGGGGCCGATGCGCAGTCCGACCTCGACACGATCATGGCGGGGATGGACGGCCTGCGTCCGAGCATCACGCCCGCGAGTGTCACCTACGACGGCGTCAACAACACCGCCACCGTGGTCCTGAACCAGAGCTATGCGCTCGGATCGAAGACCTTCGACTTCCAGAGCACCGCCTCACTCCAGCACGCCGCCTCCGGGTGGCAGGTCGAGTGGGCACCGACGATCGTCCACCCCCAGCTCACCGAGCAGACCCGGCTGCGCCACACCCGGGACCTGCCCAGGCGGGCGCCGATCATCGGACACGACAACGTGGCGCTGGTGCAGCAGGGGCTCGTCTTCGATATCGGCATCGACAAGAACATCGTCAAGTCCGCGCAGGCGCTCACGTCAGCGTCGGCCTTGGCCAAGCTCATGAAGCTCGACGTCACGCAGCTCGTCAAGCAGGTCAAGGCCGCCGGAACCGACGCGTTCGTCATCGCCATCACCGTCCGGCCGGCAGACCTGCCGAGCGCGATCGAGAAGATCCCGGGCGCCCGGGCGCTCCCGAATCAGGCGATGCTCGCGCCCTCGAGCACCTTCGCCCGGGCGATCCTCGGGGTGATGGGGCAACCGACCGCGGCCCAGGTGACGGCGAGTCACGGCGACATCCAGGCCGGCGACAGTGTCGGCATCAGCGGGCTCGAGAAACGTGATGACACCCAGCTGCGAGGAACCCCCGGCCACACCATCGCGATCGTGCCGCGCACCGGGACGTCGTCGTCCCCCGTGGCCGGGGCGAGTGCACCCAGCGGTGCCGGCTCGGCGTCGGGCGCGGCCTCGACCACGGGTACGCCGGTGCTCTACTCGAGCCCGGCCGTGCCCGGAACGGCGCTGAGGATCACCCTCGACCTCGACCTGCAGCAGAAGGCCGAGACGGTGCTCGGCTCGGCCAACGGCATTGCGTCGATGGTCGTGCTCGACCGCTCGAGCGGCGAGATCCTGGCTGCGGCCAACTCCGCCGCCGGAGGCAACCCCGACGCGACCTTCGGGCGATACGCGCCGGGCTCCACGTTCAAGATCGCGACGTCGCTCGCGGTGCTGCGGCGCGGGCTCACCCCGTCGAGCCTGGTCGACTGCCCACATCAGATCACCGTCAACGGCAAGGTCTTCAAGAACTACTCCGACTATCCGGCGAACGGATACGGACGCATCCCGCTCGCGGAGGCCGTCGCGAACTCCTGCAACACCGCCTTCATCAAGCTGTCGACGACGATCTCCTCGGCCGATCTCGCCGAGGCCGCGGGAAGCCTCGGCGTGGGCATCGACTACAACGCGGGGTTCTCGAGCTTCTTCGGTTCGGTCCCCACCACGAGCGACCCCGTCGTTCAGGCGGCCGACGCCATCGGTCAGGGCGACGTGCTCGCCTCGCCGATGGCGATGGCCGGTCTGTCGGCGTCGGTGGCGTCGGCCCGCACGATCGTCCCCCACCTCGTCGTGGGCACGATGCCCACCCCGTCCGGCGCCCCGCTGAGCACGGCCGAGGGGGACGACCTGCA
>JAJXWF010000064.1 GCA_021781735.1 Actinomycetes bacterium | reverse complement strand
ACGCCATCGGTCAGGGCGACGTGCTCGCCTCGCCGATGGCGATGGCCGGTCTGTCGGCGTCGGTGGCGTCGGCCCGCACGATCGTCCCCCACCTCGTCGTGGGCACGATGCCCACCCCGTCCGGCGTCCCGCTGAGCACGGCCGAGGGGGACGACCTGCAGACGCTCATGAAGGCGGTGGTCAGCAGCGGCACGGGGCACGACCTCGCGGGCCTGGTCACGGGCGCCAAGACCGGCACCGCCGAATACGATGCCGGCAAGACCATCAGGACCCACGCATGGATGATCGCGTGGAACTCCCGGTACGCTCTCGCAGTGATGGTCTACGACGGACAGACCGGGTCGGGAACAGCCGGCCCACTCATCAAGCAGTTCCTGTCCTGAGACCGGTGATCAGCCAGGGCGGGTGGGGGGTCGGCGGGACGCTGTCCGGACGCCGTCGGCGACCGGCTCCGAGACGCACGACGCCCGGGGCCGAGGCGGTCGGCCCAGCCGGTTACTGTGAGCCCATGTCCCCCTCGCCAGCGCAGACGGCTGCCGATTGTGCGCAGCCGTCGCTGGCCCGCTCCGGGGCGCACCGGTGAGCCGTCCGGTCGTAGCCGGTTCCCACCGCGGGGCGCAGCCCCTCGATCCTGCGGTGTGGGCGGTGCTTGGGGCGGTGGCATCGGTGCAATTGGGTGCGGCGTTCGCGAAGCACCTGTTCGGCGTCGTCCCGCCGACCACGATGACGTGGCTGCGCCTGGCATCGTCGGCGCTTGCACTGGTCGCGCTGCGTCCCCTGCTGCGCCGGCGCACACGCTCGGCCACCGGACGCCGCAACTGGCCCATCGGGCTCGGCTACGCGGCATGCCTGGTCGGCATGAACTGGAGCATCTACCAGGCCTTCGCCCGTATCCCGCTCGGCGTGGCGGTCACGTTGGAGTTCCTCGGGCCGCTGGCGGTGGCGGTGGCGGGCGCCCGGAGTGCCCGGCACCTGCTCTGGGCGGCGCTGGCGGCGGCGGGGGTCGTCCTGCTTGAATGGTCGCCCGCGCACCTCGACCCGCGGGGTGTGGTGTTCGCGCTCGTCGCGGCGTCGTGCTGGGCGGGATACATCCTGTTCGGCGGCAGGGCGGGCCACAGCTGGCCGGGGCTCGACGTGCTCACGCTCGCCTGCGTGCTGGGGGCGGTCGCGCTCGCCGGGCCCGCGCTGCACGTCGGCGGCGCCGCCACCTGGCGGCCGGCCGTGCTGATGACCGGTCTCGCGGTCGGACTCCTCAGCTCGGTGATTCCCTATGGGCTCGAACTGTTCGCGCTGCGCTCGATCGCGCCGCGCGTGTTCGGGATCCTCATGAGCCTGGAACCGGTGGCCGCCGCGCTCGCCGCGCTGATCGTGCTGGGCGAGCATCTCGGCCCGATCGACATCGTCGCGATGGGCTGCATCGTCGTGGCCTCGATCGGCGCCGCCCGAGGAACCCGCGCCACCTGACATGCCGACGCCGCGGGCGACCGGCTCGGGATCAGCGCCGGCCGGGCGGCAGCTGGTGGTGGTGCCGCGGGGGACGTTGGGCGCCGGCGAGGATGGGGCCGAGCACGATCGGCACCAGGACGAGCCACCAGAGCCGGAACCCCGACGCGACCATCAAGAACAGTGCCATCGGCCAGACAGCGCCGTAGAAGCGATTCCGACGCGCAACGTAGTGGCGAACCGACAGTTGGTCGCCCGACTCGAACGGTCCGAGTTGCAGGCTGCGGCTCGTCGACGATGCCGCAGGGTTGGGCTCCTCGACCGGGGGGAGGTCGGCGAACAGCGGTTCGAGGTCGCTCTCGTACTTCGCGCCGAGCGCGACGCCGAGCCGCTCGTCGAACTCGTCGTAGGTGAGGCGGCCCTCGGCCATGGCGGCTCGCAGCCGCTCGACCGCCCGGTCGCGGTCGGCGTCCCCGATGCGCAGTGGAACATCATCCATGGTGGGCCTTGTCAGTGTGACGTGTCGCCTCCAGCGTACGCGCCGACCCCACTGAGGAACCGGGCGACCAGCGTCGCGACGGCGTCCTCGACCAGGGGAGCCGCCCGGCGCATCGCCTCGTCGGTGTCGTGGGTGAGCGCGGTGAGCGCGAGCGCATCGGTCAATCCCACCTGCCGCAGCTGCGCCGCCGACAGGCTCAGGCGCCCGCACACCGCGACGCACGGTCGCCCGGACGCCGCCCGAGCGACCCCGGCCGGGGTCTTGCCCGCGAGGGTCTGGGCGTCGAGGCTTCCCTCGCCGGTGATCACCAGATCGGCGTCGGCGACGAGGTCGGGGAAGCGGGCGAGCTTCAGCACGACGTCGACTCCCGGGAGCACCACGGCGCCCAGGGTGAGCAGTGCCCACCCGGTGCCACCGGCGGCACCGGCACCCGGACGGTCGCGTGCGGCGCGGCCGCCGGGTTCGGCGAGGTTGGCGAGCCGGGCCAGGGCGGCATCGACCCACGGAATGTCGTCACTCGTCAGGCCCTTCTGCGGGCCGAACGTCGCCGCCGCTCCCCGGGGGCCGAACAGGGGTGAGTCGACGTCGGAGGCGACGGTGAGGGAGACGGCATCGGGCCCGCGCAGGCGCGGATCGAGACCGGCCCAGTCGAGCGAGGCCAGCGTCGCGAGCCCGCGCGCGCCCGCCGCGATCGGGAGGCCGTCACGGTTCAGGAGCGACACGCCGAGGGCTTGGAGCAGGCCCGCCCCACCGTCGGTCGATGCCGAGCCGCCGAGCCCCACGACGACCTCGCGGACGCCGTCGAGGCCGATGGCCGCCCGGATCGCCTCGCCCAGCCCGCGGGTGCCGGCGTCCAGCGGGGCCGGGCCGTCGGGCAGGCGGAGCAGTCCGCAGCAGTCGGCGAGTTCGACGGCGGCCAGGTCACGGTGCCGGGCGATCCGGGCCTGGACGGGTCGGCCGGTCGGCCCGTCGACGCGCACCGGGACCACCTCGAAGCCGGCCGAGACCAGCGCGTCGATCGTGCCGTCTCCGCCGTCGGCCACGGCGACCGGAACGACGTCGGCGTCCGGGCGAACCCTCAACACGCCGCGTCGAGCGCTCGCGGTGACCTCGGAGGCCGTGAGCGATCCCTTGAACTTGTCCAGCGCCAGCACCACCCGCATGCCCATACTCTGCCAGCGGAACACGAGGCCCGGAGTCCCTCCGGTTCCGCCGTCGGATGGGGCCGTTCCGCCCAGCGCGGGCCCCACCGAAGGCTGCCACTAGACTGGCCCGTCGTGCCGAGCCTCACCCAAGCCCAGTCGAACGCGGTCGCCGAACTGGTGCGCATCACCCCGGCCGTCGGGGAGCTCGGTCGGCTGTTCGCGAAGGCCGGCCACGAGCTCTACCTCGTCGGCGGGTCGGTGCGTGACGCCCTGCTCGGGCGTCTCGGCAACGACCTCGACTTCACGACGTCGGCGCGCCCCGACGAGACCGAGCGGCTGCTGCGTTCGTTCACCAAGGCGGTGTGGGACATCGGCAAGCAGTGGGGCACGATCGGGGCCCGCAAGCGGGTCGGCGACACCGACTGGATCATCGAAATCACCACCTTTCGCGCCGATGCGTACCGCTCGGAGTCGCGCAAGCCCGAGGTGGCCTTCGGTGAGCGGATCGACGACGACCTGATCCGGCGCGACTTCACCGTCAACGCGATGGCGATCCGCCTGGTCGACCAGCGATTCGTCGACCCCTACGGCGGCCTGGCCGATCTCGCCGAAGGGCTGCTGCGCACCCCGTTCGAGCCGGAGCGCAGCTTCAGCGACGACCCGTTGCGGATGATGCGGGCGGCGCGGTTCACTTCCCAGCTCGGATTCACGGTCACTCCGCCGGTGCGGGAGGCGATGTGCGAACTGGCCGACCGCATCGGCATCGTCTCGGCCGAGCGCGTACGCGACGAGATCACCAAGCTGCTGCTCAGCGACGATCCGCGTCCGGGGCTCGAACTGCTCGTCGACACGGGCCTCGCCGACCAGATCCTGCCGGAGCTGCCGGCGCTGCGGCTGGAGATCGACGAGCACCACCCCGACCACCAGCACAAGAACGTCTACACCCACTCGCTCACCGTGCTCGAGCAGGCGATCGCGCTCGAGAAGCAACGCAACCACGAACCCGACATCGTGCTGCGCCTGGCGGCCCTGCTGCATGACGTCGGCAAGCCCGCTACCCGCGAGTTCCTGCCCGGCGCAAAGGTGAGCTTCCACCACCACGACGTCGTGGGCGCGAAGATCGCCCGCAAGCGACTCAAGGCGCTGCGGTACAGCCGTGACCAGGTCGATGCCGTGTCCCATCTCATCGAGCTGCACCTGCGCTTCCACGGCTATGCCGACGCCGAGGTCGGCAAGGGTGCCGCCTGGACCGACTCGGCAGTGCGCCGCTATGTGCGCGACGCCGGCGACGACCTGGAGCGGCTGCACATCCTCACCCGCAGCGACTCCACCACCCGCAACCGCCGTCGGGCGGAACGGTTGCGCCGCGCCTACGACGAACTCGAGTGGCGCATCGATGAGTTGTCCGCCCAGGAGCAGCTCGACGCCCTGCGCCCGGCGCTGGACGGGCAGCAGATCATGGCCGTGCTCGGCATCTCCGAGGGCCCGGCGGTCGGACGGGCCTACAAGTTCCTGCTGGCCCAGCGGATCGATCGGGGGCCGATGTCGCCCGAGGACGCCGGCACCGTGCTGATCGACTGGTGGGAACGGGAGGGTCGGGTGACCGTCGAATCGCCCCGTCGACCCGATCGCGACACAGGCGGCGGCCCTACGATGGCCGAATGAGCCAGCAGTCGACGGCGCGCCTCGTCGCCCGGACGCTGCTCGCCCTGCTGGTGGTCGCGGGCACACTGCTGGGACTGGGGTGGGGCACGGCCGCCCCGGCAGCGGCCGACACCCCGATGATCACCATCGACATCACCTCGATGACGCCCGCGACGTCGACTGGTGGGGGCACGCTCAAGATCACCGGCACCATCCGCAACACCTCGAGCGTCGACCTGCGCCTCGTGCAGGTGTACCTGTGGCGCGACACCACCGGACTCACCACGACCACGCAGCTCGACAGCTATCTGGCCAGCCCGGCCACCATCCCGGTGGGTGCGCGGGCAATCGACAACGAGCACGCCGTGTGGCAGCAGGTCACCACCGCCCAGCAGCCGGTGTTCGCCCCCGGTGACGGTTCCCCCTTCACGGTGTCGGCGCCGATCAACCGGCTGGGATTCACGACCCCGGGCATCTACCCGGTCGGTGTTCAGGTGCGGGCTCAGATCCCCGAGGGGACGACGCTGACCGCCGGGCGTGCGCGCACGATGTTGGCCCTCCTCGACAAGACCACGCACCTGACCGACTCGCCGGTGGTCGTGCTCAGCTCCCGGCCCTCACTGCTGGGCACCGCGACCTTCGCCGACGACCACCTGGTCGGCGAGCTGTCCGGGCGGCTGGCCCGGCTGCTCGCGCGTGCCGCGCAACCCAAAACCACTGTGCTCGTCGATCCCAGCCTGGTCGACGAGGTGCAGGCCCTGTCCCAGCCGCACACCATCGAGGGCCAGACTCTGTCGGCGTCCGATCTCAGCCGGCAGGAGCAGCTCGCCACCGCCTGGCTCGACGACCTGCGCGGCGTGCTGGCAGACCACCGGGCCTATCGGTTGCCCTACGCCGACCCCGACCTGCCGCTGCTGGTCTCCGCGGCCGACACGGCGACCCGCGATCGGATCGCGGCCGCCGTGCAGCAGACCAACCCGGTCGCCGACCTGCCTCTGGCGGTTCTCACCGGCACCCTCACCCCGAGCGAGCTGTCGTTCGTCGGCCCGTGGAAGCCCGCGGTGGTCATCGGTGCGGGAACGACGAGTGGTATCGACCCCGTCTCCGGGCTCCGCGTGCTGCCGGTCGTGACCGGGATCGCGTCCGGTGGCCCCGGTCCAGCACCGGTGTCCACGCCCGTGCAGGTTCGCCAACGGGCGGTCGCGGAGGCGTTCCTCGCCAACCGCTCCGGCTCGGTGCTGCTGCTGCCGATCGCTTCGGCCGCCGATCTGAGGCTCGATCACTCGATCGGGTCGGCGCTGCAGAACACCCCCCTCGATCTCGGCTCGTCGGCGTCCGCGCTGGTCAGTGCCTCTCAACAGCAGCTTCCGGATCCGCGAGCGTGGGAGCGCGCGCGGGACGTCGCGCTCGAGCGGTACCAGGCGTGGGGTGAGGTGACCGACCTGACAGACCAGGCCACCGCCCGTGCCGACCTTCTGCTGGCCCGTAGCCTGTCCACCCGGTTCACCTCCGGCCAGCGGACGGCCTATCTCACTCAGGGCACCGCGCTGGTGGGGGACGTGCTCACCAGCAACGCGATCCGGCTCACCCTGGCCAGCGACTTCGTGCTGAGCAGCTCCACGAACCAGCTCCCGGCCACCATCACCAACACCCTCGACCAGTCGGTCACGGTGAAGATCGCGTTCACCTCCGAGAACCCGCAGCGCATCAGGGTCCCCGACACCGCGGTGATCATCGTGCCGTCCGGAGAGACGGTCACCACCGAATTCCGGCCCCACGCCGTCACGAACGGGTCGGTCAACGTCAGTGCGCAACTCGAGACACCGCAGGGGCGTCCGATCGGATCGGCGATCAAGATCACCCTTCGAGCCACGTCGTTCGGGCGGGTCGGCTGGGTCATCGTGATCCTGTCCGGGGTCGTGTTCATGGGTGCCACGGCGATGCGCATCCGGCAGGTGCAGCATGAGCGGACCAGGCACGCCTCCACCACCGCCCCGAGTGTCCGCTTCCCCGATCTTCCGACCGGCGGGCAGACTGGAGTTCCGACCGGGTCGCCGCACCGCGACGCCGACCCAGGCCCCGGGCACTCCGATGGAAGCGACAGCCGATGAACGCGCACTGGGACGAATCGTTCGACGAGCCGACGATCATCACTGACATGACGCTCGACGCCGACCCCACCGACGGATACGACCTGCTTCCCGGACCCCAGGTCCACCAGGGGCAGGTGCTCTCCCACCGCTACCAGCTCGAGAGCCGCCTGTCCCAACGCGGCGCGGTCCAGACCTGGAAGGCCTTCGACCAGAAGCTTCCGCGTTCCGTGCTGGTCCACGTCGTCGCGGCGCACGATCCGAGGTCGTCGGGCGTCCTGGACGCCGCACGGCACGCGGCAGCGGCCACCGACTCCAGGTTCCTCCGGGTGCTCGATGCGGTCGGTGGCGAAGACCCCGACAGTCCCTCGCTGCTGGTCTGCGAATTCGCCCCCGGCGAATCGCTCACCGATCTGCTGGCCTCCGGGCCCCTCAGTGCCCTGGAGGCCGCATGGATCGTGCGTGAGATCGCCGACGCGCTGACACCCATGCACGAGCAGGGACTGTTCCACCAACGGCTCAGCCCCGACAGCGTGACGGTGACCGTCACGGGCAACGTCAAGATCCTCGGCTTCCTCATCGAGGCGGCCCTGCACCCCGAGCATGATGACAGCGGCGCGGTCTGGTCGGAGCGGGAAGCCGGCGACGTCCGCGCGCTCGGCAAGCTGCTCTACGCCTGTCTGCTGTCGATGTGGCCCGTCGATCCCGCCCGACCGCAGGCGCCCGCCTGGGGGCTTCCTCCGGCGCCACTCGAGGGTCGAACCTGGCTGACTCCGCGTCAGGTGCGCTCGAGTGTCTCGCCGGCCCTCGACGCCATCTGTGACCGCATCCTGTCTCCCGACCCTCGTCAGCCCGGTGGACGCCTGACGTCGGCGTCACAGGTCGCGCAGGCCTTGTCACGGGTCCTTGGCACCGCCGACGCCGCCGCCGACCTTGAGCAGCGCATCCGGTTCCCGGTCGTCCCTGTCACCACGAGCACTCGCGCGGCGACCGAGGCCGCCCGCGCGGCCGTCGGTGACCACGTGCATCCGGCCTCCCTCGATCACGACACCGCCACCGACTCGACCGCCCAATGGGACCCCCGGCAGAGCTTCACCGCGATCGCTCCGCCGCCCGCCGCACCGAGCCGGGGCATCACCGCGACGCACGTCGTCGGCGAGACCCCGGGTCGGGGGGCCCGCCCGGCGTCCCCCCCGACCCCCAGCTCGCGGGTGGCGGTCGATGGTGGCCGTCAGATCGACTTCCGCCGACGCCGGCTGGTGTTCGTCCTGGTGGCGCTGGTGCTGGTCAGTCTGGTCGTCGGACTCGGTGGCGTGTGGCTCGGAGGTCGCCATCCCAGCGCCGCAGCGAGCGGCACGACGTCGTCGTCGACACAGTCGTCGTCGGCCGCCGGCGCGGGTGCCTACACGATCGCCAGCCTTCACGACTTCGACCCGGCGGCCGACGGTGGCAACAACCAGGAGAACCCGAACGAACTCGGCAGGGCCATCGACGGCAACCCCTCGACCGCGTGGCAGACCCTCACCTACTTCAACAACCCTCGCCTCGGTGGTCTGAAGCCCGGTGTCGGCATCGTGATCGATCTCGGGAAACCGGAGGCCATCGGCTCGGTCAAGCTGATCCTGCAGGGCAAGCCCACCGGCGTGCAGATCCTCGTGCCGAAGGGCACCGTCACCCAGGCTCCGATGTCCAGCGTCAAGGACTGGACCGTGGTCGCCCAGAACCCCGCCGCGGGCACCGAGGTGAGCCTCAGCCCGACCTCGGCGGTCACCAGCCAGTGGGTGCTCGTCTATCTCACCTCGCTTCCCAAGATCGCCACCGCCAGGTACCGCGGTGGCATCGCCGAGGTGTCGGTGCTGCCGTGAGGATCGCCGGAGACGAGGTGCCGCGGTCCGGCTCCGACGGCGTGACGATCCTGCCGGCCACCTTCAGGGTGAGGCTGAGCCTGATCCGCACCGGCGTTCTCGCCGGAGGTCTGGCGGTCATCGGGGCGATCACCTGGCGGGCCGGCGGCCTTGTGCTCGTCGCGGTCGGGCTCAGCGTGCTGGTGGTCTTCGGCCTCAGGGCGTGGGGCAAGTCACGGGTCGTGGTGGTGCTCGACGCGGAGGGCATCCGGGTGCGGTCGTTGTGGGGGGAGCGGGCGCTGGACGCCGATCGGATCCGGGCGGTGAAGTACGTGTTCAACGGCCGCAGCCCCGACATTCGCCTCGTCCCCGACCAGGGTAGGAGCCTCATCGTCCCGGCATCCGAGGTCACCGGGGGCCACGCGGTGGTGTTCCGCTGGCTCGCGGGCGCCGCGCCACGGGCCGAATACGATTCGCGGACCGAGGTGATCCGTCGCGCGGTCCGCGAGCTCGATCAGCGCCACCGGGCGTAGGGACCCTGCGCGCCGCGCGGGGCACCCGGCCGTGATCGGGTGCCGTCCCGATCGAGTGACGGTTGACGCCGATCGGTGTCCGACCTATGTTTGGGCCAGCCGGTGCGGCCGCGCCACCGCTGGGGAGTAGTGGGGGGCGTGAGCGGCCGGCTGGCGGCGGAGAATCGCTGGTCCCTCACCTGGGCTCCTCCTCCACCGTCGGACCCGTGGGGTTGGGTCCATGACACAAACGCCGCCGGCGGAGAGGTTTCCCTCTCCGCCGGCGGTGCTTCATGTGGTGCCTGTCAGGGCATGACCACGGGCGTCACTTCTCGACGTCGGCGTCGACCCAGTCGAAGGTCCGGGTGACGGCCTTCTTCCAGTTGCGGTAGAGACGCTCACGCTCGTTGGCCTCGCCGCTGGGCTCCCAGCGCTTGTCCTCGGCCCAGTTGTCGATGACGTCCTGCTCGCCGTCCCAGTAGCCCACGGCGATGCCGGCTGCGTACGCCGCGCCGAGCGCGGTCGTCTCGGCCACCACCGGACGGACGACCGGCACGCCGAGCTGGTCGGCCTGGAAGTCCATCAGGGTGTCGTTGCCGGTCATACCACCGTCGACCTTGAGCTCGGTGAGCTTCACGCCGGAGTCGGCCTCCATGGCGTCGAGCACCTCGCGGGTCTGGTAGGCCACCGATTCGAGCACGGCCCGGGCGATGTGACCACGGTTGACGTAACGGGTGAGCCCGACGAGGGCGCCACGGGCGTCCGAACGCCAGTACGGGGCGAACAGACCCGAGAACGCGGGGACGAAGTAGGCGCCGCCGTTGTCCTCGACCGTCTTGGCGAGATCTTCGATCTCGGGAGCGCTGGAGATCATCTGGAGGTTGTCACGCAGCCACTGCACGAGTGAGCCGGTGACGGCGATCGAGCCTTCGAGGGCGTAAACAGCCTTCTTGTCGCCGATCTTGTAGCACACGGTGGTCAGTAGGCCGTTCTTGCTGGGAACGATCTCCTCGCCGGTGTTCATGATCATGAAGTTGCCGGTGCCGTAGGTGTTCTTGGCCATGCCGGCCTCGAAGCACGCCTGGCCGAACGTGGCCGCCTGCTGGTCGCCGAGGATCCCGGCGATCGGGACATCGGGCAACAGGCCCTGGCCACGACCGACGCCGTAGACCTCCGCCGAGCTCCGGATTTCGGGGAGCATCGACATCGGGATGGTCATGTCGGCCGCGATCTCGGCGTCCCAGCTCAGGGTGTTGAGGTCCATGAGCATGGTGCGGGAGGCGTTGGTGACATCGGTGACGTGGACACCGCCGTCCTTGCCGCCCGTCATGTTCCAGAGCACCCAGGTGTCCATGGTGCCCATGAGCAGCTTGCCGGCCTCGGCGTCGGCACGGGCACCCTCGACGTTGTCGAGGATCCACTTGACCTTGGGGCCACAGAAGTACGTGGCGAGAGGCAGGCCGACACGGGCCTTGTACTTGTCCTGGCCCTCGGCGCCACCGAGCTCCTCGACGATCTTCGCCGTGCGGGTGTCCTGCCAGACGATCGCGTTGTAGACGGGCTGACCGGTCTCCTTGTTCCAGACGACGGTGGTCTCGCGCTGGTTGGTGATGCCACAGGCGGCCAGATCGTTGTGGTTGATGGAGGCCTTCGACAGTGCCTGGGCGACGACCTCTCGGACGTTGTCCCAGACCTCGATCGGGTTGTGCTCGACCCAACCGGCCCTCGGGAAGATCTGCTCGTGCTCCTTCTGACCGGTCGAGACGATGCGTCCGGCGTGGTCGAAGACGATGGCACGGCTGCTGGTGGTGCCCTGGTCGATGGCCAGGATGTACTTGGTGTCACTCATTGGTATTCGTTCACCTCATTGTGGTTGTAGTTGCGGGTGGACAGTTGTGAAGTGCAGGGGCCACACACCGCCTGATCGGCGGTGATCAGCCCCAGAAGCCGCGGTAGACGAGCCCCGCGACGATGGCGCCGAGGAGGGGGCCGACGACCGGAACCCACGAGTAACCCCAGTCGGACCCACCCTTGCCCTTGATCGGAAGGAGCGCGTGCACGATGCGGGGGCCGAGGTCACGGGCCGGGTTGATGGCGTACCCCGTGGGGCCACCGAGCGAGGCGCCGATGCCGACGACGATCAGCGAGACGCCCAGGGGGCCGAGGCCGGACTGCGTGTAGCCCGAGAGCAGCACCCAGATGATCAGCACGAAGGTGGCGATCGCCTCAGTCATGAGGTTCCATCCGTAGCTGCGAATGGCCGGGCCGGTCGAGAACGTGCCGAGCTTGAGGGCCGGGTCGCAGTCTGCGTCGTAGTGCTGCTTGTAGGCGAGCCAGGCGAGGAACGCGCCGAACATGGCGCCGAGCAGTTCACCGGAGAGGTAGATCAGCGTGTGGCCGAAGCTCGGCGAGACTCCGGGGGCGAAGTCCTTGCCCGCGACCGCGAGGCCGATGGTGACGGCGGGGTTCAGGTGGGCACCCGACTTGTAGGCGACGTAGACACCGGCGAGCACGCCGATACCCCACCCCCAGTTGATGTGGAGGGCGCCGGTACCCGCACCCTTCGAGTGCGGCAGCAGGTTGTTGGCGACGACGCCGACACCGAGGAGCAGGAGGATGGCGGTTCCGAGGAATTCCGACCCGAATAACGTCCAAGGGGGAACGGACGTGGCCAAGAGAATCACGGGAGCATCTCGATTCTGGTGCCGGAGCACCGGTTTAGTGGCCTTGCGGCGAGTGCTGGGTTGTGATTGCCATGGGGGGTGGAGGAATGGGCGACGTCGCCCGCCGAGGTGTGCGCAGAGCTCACCCGGAATCACCTCCATTGGCGCGGTGGAACTGACTGTCACAGTCGACCCGGGGGTGATCGCAGCAGGGGAGTCGGTGATCTTCTCGCCAGCATTTCCCAGCTATGAAACGCCCATTTGTGGGTTGTTCCTCCATGGACACTAACTTGACCTGCAACGATGCGCTACCGTCATGAACGCATGTGCAGGGAAGGGAAGGTGACATGCACGAGCGACCTGAACAGATGTACCTGGCGGCCTCGATGTACTACGTGCAGCACGAGACGATGGAGTCGATCGCGCGCCAACTCGGGGTGTCCCGCTCGACAGTCTCCCGGCTGCTGAGCGATGCGCGCGAGACCGGTCTCGTGCGCATCAGCCTCTCGAATCCCAGCGGACCGAAATCCTCGCTCGCGACCGATCTGTCGAGGGTCTTCCGGGTGAACACCCACATCGTTCCGGTGCGCGAGGCGTCGGCGGAACTTCACCGCCTCGACCGGGTCGCTCGTGCCGCCGGGCTGATCATCAGCGACGCGGTGAGCGACGGCATGACGATCGGAGTGGCCTGGGGGACGACGCTCAGCGCGGTGGTGAAGTACCTCCAGCCGCGCGACGTGAGCGGCACGACCGTCGTGCAGTTGAACGGCGGCGCGAACAAGTCGACCTCCGGCATTCCCTATGTCGGGTCGATCATCAGCGAGGTGGCCGAGGCGTTCGGGTCGGCGGTCGTGCACTTTCCCGTACCGACATTCTTCGACTACGCCGAGACCCGCCAGGCAATGTGGCGCGAGCGCAGCGTCCAGTCGGTGCTCGATGTGCAGGCCCAGTTGGACCTCGTGGTCTTCGGGGTCGGGTCGCTCACCGGCCCCGTGCGGTCGCACGTGTATTCGGCCGGATATCTCGATGCCCACGACTTCGAGGAACTGCGCGCGGAGCGGGTCGTGGGCGATGTGTGCACCGTGTTCCTGCGGGAGGACGGGTCGTTCGCCGATATCGCGCTGAACGCCCGGGCCACCGGACCGACCCCGGCGGAACTCCAGCGGGTTCCGCGTCGGTTCTGCGTCGTCGCCGGTATGGCGAAGGCCCGGCCACTGCTGGCTGCATTGCGCGCGGGCGTGGCCACCGACCTCATCGTCGACGACGCCACGGCGCGCGCCATGCTCGAAATGATGTGAGAGCGCGGTCGCCCGGGATCGGCGGGGCCGGCCGGTCGGGGCGACGGACCACGGTCCGGCCCGGCTGCGGCGACACGGGGGCCGGCGAGGACGGTCCGTTACAGTACCGACGACGGCCGCTCGCCCGGGCCGTTCACGCGGTGGCCGACCCCGGGGAGTCCGGGGCGGGCCCCACGACCGGGGTCGGGAAGGTAGGGCACCGATGGCAGGCGCCGAGGGAACTGCGCGGCCGAACGATCGGCAACCGACGATCCGCGACGTCGCCCGTCGCGCGGGGGTCTCCAAGTCTCTCGTGTCGCTGCTGCTGCAGGGGCGTGGCCGGGTCGGCGACTCCAGCCGTGCCGCGATCGAGCAGGCCATCGAGGAGCTCGGATACCGTCCGAACTCCCGGGCCAGGGCGCTGTCGCGGAACAGGTCCGACACCGTCGGCGTCCTGCTCAACGACCTCGGCAACCCATGGTTCGTCGAGTTGCTCGCCGGCTTGGCCACCGCCCTGCACAGTTCGGGGCTCGCACCCATCCTCACCGACAGCCAGACCGACCACCGCATCGGCGTGGGGTCGGTCGAGACGCTGCTCGCCCGCGACGTCGACGGTCTGGTCGTCGTCGGGAACACCCTCGAGGAGGATGAGGTCACGGCAGCGGCCGGGCAGATCCCCGTGGTGCTCGCGGGCACGCGGGACCTCGATCTCCCCCGAGCCGATGTCGTGGTGGGCGACGACGTCGCCGGCAGCGGTGCGGCCACCCGGCATCTGCTCGAACTCGGGCACACCCGGATCGGGCACCTGACCGGCCCGGGGCGAACCGGTGAGTTGCGGCTCGAGGGCTTCAGGAGGGCCCTCCTGGAGGCGGGCCGCGATCCGGATGCGTTCCTCGAAACCGGCGGTCAGAGTGAGGAGAGCGGCTACGCGGCCTCCCGCCGGCTCCTGTCCCGGGTGATCCGACCCACGGCGATCCTCGCGTACAACGACGTCGCCGCGATCGGGGCGATGTCGGCGGCCGACGACCTCGGACTCCGCGTCCCCGAGGACCTGTCGCTCGTGGGCTACGACAACACCCATCTCGCCCGGATCCGACGCATCTCGCTGACCTCCGTCGACAACGCCGGCTTCGGGATCGGAGTCCAGTCGGGCAGGTACCTCATCGAGCGCTTGTCGGACCCCACCATGGCGGGGCGGGTGCACATGGTGGCGACCCGGCTCGAGGTGCGAGGGTCCACGGCGAAGCCCCAGGGCTGAGGTCGGGTCCGCCACCTCCGCCGAGCCTGAAAAGCTCTTGCGGGCTCGTGATGTCTGGACATACTGTGGACCGGTCCAATCCCGACCCGGAGGGCACGACGATGTCCATCCGGCCGGGCGCGCGGGCGGCTGCCCGCCGGACCCGGTCACGTCCCGGGGACCTGAAAGGAAACCAGTCATGCAGCGGTTCGCACTTCTCGGCGCCGGATTCATCGGATCGGTGCACGCCCGCAATCTCGCGGTCAACCCCCGGGTGAGCCTCGACAAGGTCTTTGACGTGGTACCCGAACGCGGCCGGGCGCTCGCCGACCAAGTGGGCGCCACCGCTGTGGCCTCGGTCGAGGAGGCCCTCACCGACGTCGACGCGGTGTTCATCGCCTCATCGACCGACACCCACGCGGTCAACCTGCGGGCTGCCGTGGACGCCGGGGTCGCAGCGCTGTGCGAGAAGCCGATCGATCTGTCGCTCGACCGGGCCCGGGAAATTGTGGCCTACGCGCAGGAGCACGGCGCCAGGGTCATGGTGAACTTCAACCGCCGCTTCGACCCCGACCACGCCGAACTCAAGCGGATCGTCGACGAAGGCGGGGTCGGGTCGGTTGAACTCGTGCAGCTCACCTCGCGCGGTCCGGTCGTTCCGCCGCTGGACTACGTCAAGGTGTCCGGCGGCCAGATGCGCGACCAGACCGTGCACTTCTTCGATCTGGCCCGCTGGATCGCCGGTGCCGACCCGGTCGAGGTGTTCGCCGCCGGCTCTGCGCTGGCCGAGCCCCGACTTGCCGACTTTGGCGACGTCGACACGTCCGTGTGCGTGCTCAAGCTGCCGGACGGCGCCCTCGTGCAGATCGACAACAACCGTCGCACCGGCTACGGCTACGACGAGCGGATCGAGGTGCTCGGTTCGACCGGCCTGGTCGAATCGAAGCGGCACCGCGTCCACCAGGTGTCGCATTACCAGGCGGGCAGCGTGACCGACTCGCGGATGCCCGACGGATGGTTCGAGCGGATGCAGCCGACCTATGCGCTGGCACTGGAGCACTTGGTCGGGTTGCTCGAGGACGACGCCCCGATCCAGCCGGATCTCACGGACGGGCTCAAGGCCCAGGCGATCGCCGAGGCCGCCACCCGTAGCCTCAACACGGGCAGGAGCGAGCCGATCGTCTACTGATATCTGGCTCCTCGATGTCGCCGACCGTGACGGGGTGGGGGTGAGTGGGCTGGTGATCTCGGGTTGGGGGTGAGTGGCCTGGTGATCTCGGGTTGGGGGTGAGTGGCCTGGTGATCTCGGGTTGGGGGTGAGTGGCCTGGTGATCTCGGGGGCGTGAGTGGCTGGTGATCTCGGGGGGCTTGAGTGGCTGGTGATCT
>JAJXWF010000256.1 GCA_021781735.1 Actinomycetes bacterium | reverse complement strand
CTTCCGCAGTGCGGTGGTGCCGGCGGCGATCTTCTCGGCCTTGGTGATCATGAGGTTGATCGTGCGGTCGTCGTGCTTCTGCCGTGTGAACTTCCACTGGTAGATCACCCGGCGCTGCCGGGTGTTCTTCCCGGTGCCCATCTCGCGCGCTGATTCCAGGATCTGCCCGTCGGTGAAGTAGTTCCCGTGCCGGGTGAAGTGGTCAGCCAGGTCGTAGGGAGCCTTGACCAGCCGGGACCCGACGATGAAGGAGAACCCGGCGTCCTCCAGCGCATTGAGGTTGGCCGCCGAGAGCATCCCGGCATCGGCGACCACGACCATCGCGGTGATGGCGTGCCGGGCCTGGAACGCGGTGAGCACGGGGATCAGGGTGCTGGTCTCGGCCTTGTTGCCCTCGAACATGTGGATCTCGAGGGGGAACCCGCCGGGGTCGACCAGGAGCCCGACCTGGACCTGGGGGTCCACGCGGTGCTCTTTGCTCATGCCGACCTTGCGCAGGTCGTCCTCGTCGCCGACCTCGAAGTGCAGCGTCGTCACGTCGTACAAGATCATCGCCCCGGTCCCCGCGGTCGCTGCCGAGTGCGCCATGCACGCGGTGGCCAGCCGCCCGCGGTAGTCCCGGTCCCGGGCCCGCCGCAGCGCCGCGTGCAGGGTGTTGACGTGCGGGGTCGGGGCGCCGATCTCCTCCAACACCCGCACCGTGTCGGCCTTCGAGGTGGGCTCGATCAGCCGGGCCAGAACCAGCGCCCGGAACGCCTCGTCGGCGAGGACGTCGAACCCGAGATGCCCATACGCGTCGACCAGCACCTGCCACAGCAGCCGCGAAGACGACGAGACGACCCGTGCCACCGGGGCACCGCCCACAGATGCCCCCGCCAGCCCAAGATCGAGCTCATCCTGACCGGCCGCGAGCCGGTCCCGGGCGGCCTGCCACAGCAGGGCGAGCTCCAGATCGTCGTGCGCCGAGCCCAGGTGCTCCACGATCCGGCGGACCCCGGACCGCTTCTCCACGATCTGCACCGCGGTGGCCCCCGAAGAGGTCTTCACCTTGCGCAAATACGGGGCCACATCGCGAGACTACCGGGCACTGCTAGTGCCCCGAATCACCCTCCAGCGAGCCGCTGACCAGCACCTACACCCCACCACGGCCCACCACCTGTGAGAGTCAGGTCTGCCGGGCTCGGTGCCACGTCGACGCGAGGGAGGCTCCGGCGACCACCACGCCGGAGCCGCGGGGACCCGACGGGCATCAGCCCGGTGACGTTGCCGTACTACCTGAAGAGAGATGTTCACCGGACGCCGTTGCCTCCAACGTGCCGCTTCCACTGGCTTCGACGCCCCTAGATAGCGCGCACCGTCGTGTTCGGGCTCGAACTGATCAGAATCATCCGACGGCACCAGGCGCGTCCGTATTGGCGGGCAAAGGAGGCCGAGACGCCTTGACTTCGCGTTCACGCTGTGGCCACTCGAGCACCGTCCGACCCGCAAGACGCTCGTCCCGGCGCAGGCGGTCGCTGCGGTTGTCTACCGGAACCACTGAGCTCCTCGAGCCACAGCAGCAAACCTGGCCATTGACCGCTGGGTTTGGAATTGTAGGTATTTCAAACTCAGCGGGCTTCCTTCACCTGTTCGATTCGACGTCGATCGGGTCCGATGACACATCCAATGAGTTCGCCAGATTCGGTCACTACGAGACTCGTCGAGACCCCGTTGTGGCTGAATGCGTAGAGATCGACTGACGCGCAGCTCGTTGTACGCAGCGCGCCGACAAGCGCATCGAGGCCGACTATGTCGTCGGGTTGTGACCGAAGGCGGCGGGTCTCAATGCGAAGCAACTCAGACGTGCTGGTGCGCGCATGCGGAACATCCTGCGGCCCCGCACTTCGAAGCTGCCTTGCCGCCAACTCGGCCGTACCTATGCGCGATTGGGCTTCAAGCGCCAGTTTGACTAGTTCTTCCTTGTTCATCACGGGTGAGGCTCCCACGGAAGGACGTCTGCGCCTGTAACGCGGCCCTTGATCAGCACTTCGCTCTCGTTGTAAACATCCGGCGAGGCCACGCGGCTGAAGCCTGCGTCATCCGCGTTGGCTATTCGCATTACCACGCCCGGACCGTTGCCTTCTGACGCGATGTCTCGGGCGATCGACTCATCCGTCGTCCAGGAAGTGAACTCGCTCAGTGTGTTGCCCCCGTTGTGGAGTGAAGGGCTGGCGTGGCCTCCCCGGGGCTCGGCGATCCCCTTCGCAGCGTCTTGCAGACCCGGATGGTCCGCTGCCAACCCTCGGTAGAGGAAGCTGCCCTCGTCTGCGGTCTCGGCAGCACGGGCTGCCTTGGCGACAGTCTTTCCTTCATCGGCAGCGTGAAGTACTTTGCCAAACGCGATAGCCTTGGCGCCGAACTCTACCAGCCCTGCGCCATCGATCGCGAATGATGTCGCTATTCCGATCCCCTGGCCCCATTTGTATGCAGCGGTGCAACTATTGGCGGGGTCTTCTGTTTCGCCGTTGAGACCGTAGTTGATCAGCCTTCGGATCTGTTGGGTGCCGCCGAAGGTGATCGCGTCGCCGAAGGCGGCGATGCCGTCGCTGAAGTTGTCGAGCCAGTCGAGACCGAGTGGGTCGGTGAGTTGGAGGGGGTTGCCGGGTGTGTAGGCGTAGGGCTGGTGGGTGGTGGCCAGGAGGGGGTCGATGGTGAGGAACTGGCCAGTGGTGGGGTCGTAGTAGCGGGCTCGTAGGTAAAGCAGTCCGGTGGGGTCGGTGTACTGACCGGCGTAGCCGAAGGGAGTGACGGCCGAGACGGGCGCGTCGTTGATGTCGGTGGGGGTGCCGTAGGGGCTGTAATCGCTGTCGGCGACGACGTTCCCGGAGTGGTCGGTGACGCTTCGGACGGATCCGGTCTGGTCGGTGTGCAGGTAGTCGAAGCTGTTGTCGGCGTTGACCTGGGCGAGGGGGGTGGACCCGACCCCGTAGACGTACTGGTGAGTGCCGTCAGAGAGCAGCTCGGGGACGGTGGCGGTGGAGTCCCAGACGAAGCGTTGGGTGCCGGCAGCGGTGGTCGTGGTGGACCGCAGCCCGGACGCCTCGTAGGTGTAGGTGCTGGTGGCGCCGGTCGGGTCGGTCAGGCTGGTGAGCTTGCCGGTCTGGTCGTAGGCGTAGGCGGTGGCCTGGTCGCCGGTGGTGGCGCCGGTGCGTTGCCCGAGCGCGTTGTAGGTGTAGCTGGTGACCTGCCCGGGGGTGCCGTCGGAGGCGGCCGCCGCGGTGCGGGTGGTGACCTGCCCGGCGCTGTCGTAGCCCAGGGTCGTGCCGTCGGGGAGCTGGGTGAGCTGGCCGGTGCTGGTGAACCCGTAGGCGCCGGTCTCGGTGCCGGTGA
>JAJXWF010000255.1 GCA_021781735.1 Actinomycetes bacterium | reverse complement strand
GGACAGGTTCTGCACGTCCTTGGTCAGGCCCGAGGTCAGCGCCATGATGATCGAGAAGATCATGGTGGTGGCGCCCACCACCGCCGTGCCGATCAGCACCGGCTTGGCGGTGGCCTTGAACGTGTTCCCGGCGCCGTCGTTCTCCTCGAGCATCTGCTTGGCGATCTCCCACCTCGGCTCGATCCCGAAGTCGGCGGCCAGCTCGTCGTCGATGTTCTCGACCTCTTCGATCAGGGACAGCTCGTACACGCTCTGCGCGTTGTCCGTCACCGGGCCGTAGGAGTCGACCGCGATGGTGACCGGGCCCATGCCGAGGAAGCCGAAGGCGACCAGGCCGAACGCGAACACCGCCGGCGCGGTCATGAGGACGTCGAGGCCCTGCTCGCTGATCAGGTAGGCCGCGCTCATCAGCGCGACGATCGCAATGCCCAGGTAGTACCCGGAGAAGTTGCCGGCCACCAGGCCGGACAGGATGTTCAGCGAGGGCCCGCCCTCACGCGAGCTCTTGACGACCTCGCGCACGTGCCGGCTCGAGGTGGAGGTGAACACCTTGACCAGCTCGGGGATGAGGGCGCCGGCCAGCGTGCCGCACGAGATGATCGTGGCCAGCTTCCACCAGACCCCGACGCCGCCCTGCATGTCACCGAGGACGAACCAGGTGGTGACGAAGGTGAGCGCGATGCTGACCGCGGAGGTCAGCCACACCAGCGAGGTCAACGGCTTCTCGAAGTCCATCCGCACCGCATCGCGGTAGCGGGACCGGGTGACGGCGTCGTTGACGAGGTAGGACAAGGCCGAGGCGACGAGCATCACGGCGCGCACCACGAAGATCCACACCAGCAGCGTCGCCTGGACCTTGGGCTCGTGGACACCCAGCAGCAGGAACGTGATGAGGGCCACGCCGGTGACCCCGTACGTCTCGAAGCCGTCGGCCGAGGGGCCCACCGAGTCGCCCGCGTTGTCACCGGTGCAGTCGGCGATGACGCCGGGGTTGCGGGCGTCGTCCTCCTTGATCTTGAAGACGATCTTCATCAGGTCGGAGCCGATGTCGGCGATCTTGGTGAAGATGCCGCCGGCGATCCGCAGTGCCGAGGCGCCGAGCGACTCCCCGATGGCGAAGCCGATGAAGCACGCACCGGCGATGTCAGCCGGCAGGAACAGCAGGATGACCAGCATCATCAGCAGCTCGAGGCTGATCAGCACCATGCCGATGCTCATGCCCGACTTCATTGGGATCCGGTGCACCGGCAGCGGCTTGCCGTCCAGCGCGGCGAACGCCGTGCGGGAGTTGGCGAACGTGTTCACGCGGATGCCGAACCACGCCACCGCGTACGAGCCGCCCATGCCGAGCAGGCTGAACGCGATGATCACCGCGACGCGGCCCCACGTGAACCCGACCAGCGCCCGGTAGTACACGACGATGACGGCGGCGATGAACACCCACAGGGTGAGCAGGAACCGGCCCTGCCGCAGCAGGTAGGTCTTGCACGTGGAGTAGATGAGCTCGGAGATCTCCCGCATCGACACGTGCACCGGCAGGCGCCGGAGCTGGATGAATGCCACCAGGCCGAACGCCAGGCCGAGGAGGCAGACCAGGAGGCCGGCGACGAGGAGCACCCGGCCGGACACCCCACCGGCGAGCGTGACGACGGACAGGTCGGGCAGGTGCAGGCTCGCCTCGCCGCCGCGGCTGCTGGTGCTCCCGGAGGAGGCGCACCCGGCGAGGGACGTCAGGGCGAGGGCGCCGATGCCCAGGCCGAGCAGCGGCAGACGCCGTCTGCGGGTGCCGGTGGCGTCGGCCCCAGCAGGGGGAGCGGAACGAGCGAGAAGGTGGGTGCGGGTATCCAGAAGTGTGCGCACGGTCCGATCCCAGGAGAGAGCGTCGTTGCTGTCGTTCTCCACGCTAGGAGGGGGCCGCCACGAGCGGGCGTGACCTACGGCCCAGGCGTCTTCGCACGTCGGGAGGCACCTCCGGACGGTGCGGTCAGCGCTGCGTCAGGGCCCGATCCGGCAGGTCCGCGACTCCTCGGCGAGCCCGGGACCCGAGCCGTGCACGAGGCGTTGGGGCCGCAGACGACGTCGGGGCAGGGCATCCTGGGGCGTCGCCGTCATCTCCGCGACGGCGGGTCGGACCACCGACCGCCCCGGTCGGCCCGCCCTGGTGCGTCGGCGCCCGCCTCCGGCGGTCCTGGTTCGCGACCGGGCACGGGTGAGCGGGACGGCCGCACCCGGGTGGGATGCGGCCGTCCCGCTCGTCACGCCGGCCCGTCGTGCGGGGGCGGTCCTCAGATGTAGAGCGGCGTGACGGCCTCGTACTCGGCCACAGAGGCGTCGCTCAGCACCAGGTCGATGATCTGACGGCCCAGCGGGTCGAGGTCGTCGGTGAGGAACTGCTCGAGCTCGGACTTGAAGAAGCCGGTGAGGATCGCGGCGCCCTCGTCGTACGCCTCGACCCCGACCTGGGACTGGGACTCGGGCGTGAGCAGCGTGGGCCGGATCTGCTGGCCGTCGATCTTGATCTCCAGCGGTCGGTAGCCGAAGAGCGCGCAGCGGGCCGGCTCGAGCTGGTCCTTGCCGATGCGGCCGCCACCGCGGCGGGCGAGGTACTCGCGCGCCAGCCACTCGGCTGCGAAGCCCACCTTGTAGGCGCCGATGTGCTGGTTCGGCGTGAGCACGTAGCGCGTGTGGTCCATCTCGACGATCTGGCGCAGCAGCAGGTTGGCCGAGCCGACCTTGGTGCCCGTGGAGAACGGCCAGTACGAGCCGACTCCCTCGGCGACCATGCCGCCGTGCGAGATCGCAGACTTCTCCTTGGCGCTCTCGCCGATGGACGGGTTCTTGTCCCCCCGGGGGGCGATCAGGCGCCACACCCACGCCAGCGACGGCGGGACGATGTGCATCATCCCCATGATCCCGTAGGTGGGCTTCTCCCGGGTGCAGAGGGGCATCCGGACGCCGAAGGTGCGCACGTCGACGCTCTTCGGCTCGCTCACCACGTTCTTGATGAACTGGCGGGGGATCACCACGCGCGGGTTGGGGCACCGCTTGCCGCTGGAGTCGAGGGTGTGCTCCCACGGCAGCGCCGTCGCGTCGGCCACGCCGTCGATCGACAGGAAGACGAGCGGCTCCTGCGGCTCGATCACGGCGCGCTCGAACGCGGGGTCCTCGCCGTAGCTGGTCAGGTTGTCGACCCGGACGAACCAGCCGGCCTCGGCGTCCGCGACGACGAGGCGGTGGTCGCCCTTCTGGATCGACGGGTGGCACAGCGTCATGTCGTCGGTGACGGGGGCCAGGGCGCTCGTCTCACCGAGGGTGATGTGGTAGGGCTCGTTACGGACGACGTTGGTGCCGACGAGGATGCGGCCGTCGTCCTCGCG
>JAJXWF010000254.1 GCA_021781735.1 Actinomycetes bacterium | reverse complement strand
CGACGATACAATCCTGCCCAACGTCGACACCTTCCGTCCCGTCGACCCAGTCGCCCGCCGGTACATCCTCGACCACCTCGACCAGATGGTGGTCAAGCCGGTGGCCGGATCCGGCGGCAAGGGGATCGTCATCGGGTCGCGGGCCACCGGGCAACAACTCGACGAGGTGCGTCGATGCCTGCAGGAGCACCCCCGCGACTGGATCGCCCAACCCCAGGTGCAGCTCTCGACGGTCCCCACGCTGATCGACGGTCAGGTGCGCCCCCGCCACGTCGACCTGCGTCCGTTCGCGGTCAACGACGGCGACCGGGTGCGGGTGCTGCCGGGGGGACTCACCCGGGTGGCCCTGCCCGAGGGCGAACTCATCGTCAACTCCTCCCAGGGAGGCGGCTCGAAGGACACCTGGGTGCTGGCGCAGCCCGGCGCCGCGACGCCGGCAGCCGACGAGCAACCCCGCGAGATCGTCGTGCTCGCCCCGCCACCGGTGTTCCGCGACGACCAGGCGCTCAGCCAGCAACAGGAGCAGCAGCAGCAGTCCCGGGGGGTGACACCATGCTGAGCCGCATCGCCGAATCGTTGTACTGGGTCGGACGCTACGTCGAGCGCGCCGACGGCACCGCCCGGATCGTCGACCAGGTGCGTCTGGCGATGCTCGAGGACCGCGCGGGCTCCGTCGAGGCCGGGCGGCGGGTGTTGTCGGTGCTGCTGGCACAGGTGCCCGACGCCGATGTCACCTATCACGAGGTGGCCCGCACCCTGGTGTTCGACCAGGGCAATCCCAGCTCGCTCGGCGGATCCTGGTATGCGGCCCGCGAGAACGCGCGGCGCGCCCGCGAGGTGCTGCCGATCGAGGTGTGGGAGGTGCTCAACGGCGGGTGGGTCCGCTGGCAGCGGATGCCCGCCCTGGACGCCACGGCGCGTCCCCTCGCGTGGATCCGCGCCCGGGCTGCCATGTTCCACGGGGTGGTCGACTCGACCATGAGCCACGACGACGCCTGGCTGTTCCTGCGTCTCGGATCGTCGCTGGAGCGGGCCGACATGAGCGCCCGGATCATCGCCGCCGGCACCCAGCAGAACCAGGTCCTCGGCTGGCCCCAGGTGCTGGCCAGCGCGGGTGGCCAGCAGGGATACCTGCGCGGCCAGCGAGGGGTGCTCGACGACCGGCGGGTGGCGGCGTTCCTCATGCTCGACCGACAGTTCCCCCGGTCGGTCGTCTACAGCCTGGCGCGGGCCGAGAACTGCCTGGAACGTCTCGACCCCGAACCGCCGAGTGTCGGCGTCCGGGACGATGCCAAACGGCTGTTGGGCCGGATGCGCAGCGCCCTCGAATACGACGACCTGGAGACGCTGTACGCGGCACTCCCGAGTCAATTGATGGCGGTGCAGGAGACCGTGCGCCGAACGGGCGACGCCGTGGCACGGCGTTACTTCCCGTCTGGCGCGGCGCCGGTGTGGAACGGGGAGATCCGATGACGACCTTGCGATACCGCATCGCGCACCAGACCGTGCTGCACTACGACCGCCCGGCGTCCAGCAGCCACAACGAGGTGCGGATGACCCCGGTGAACGAGCCGGGGCAGCTCACCCTCGACAGCCGGCTGCGGGCCCGCCCGATCACCTGGAACGCCACCTACACCGACTACTGGGGTACGACCGTCATGTCGTTGGAGTCGCTGGCGCCCCACGAGGAGTTGGCGATCGAGGTGCTGTCAACGGTCGAACGCAGCGACGCCGAGCGGCTGCGGGGTCACGGGCTCACCTGGGCCGAACTCACCGACGACGCCGTGGTCGATGCCCAACTCGAGTTCCTCACCAGACGCCGGCGCACCAGACTGGACGATGCCGTGCTCGCCGAGTGGACGGGCGAGTTGGAGTGCCTGTCCCCCGCTGAGACCGTCGAGGCGGTGAGCCGGCGTGTGCACGAGCAGGTGCGCTACATGCCGGGCGTGACCACGGTGAATTCCGACGCGCAGCACACGGTCGAGACACGCCAGGGCGTGTGTCAGGACCTCACCCACCTCACCATCACGCTGTTGCGTCACCTCGGCGTGCCCGCCCGCTACGTGTCGGGCTATGTGTGCCCGATCCCCGACCTGCCCGTGGGTGGTACGGCGGTGGGCGAGAGCCACGCCTGGCTGGAGTGGTGGGACGGGGCCTGGCTGCCTGTCGACCCGACCAACATGAACCCGGTGGGGCTCGAGCATGTGGTGGTTGCCCGGGGCCGGGACTACGACGACGTGCCCCCGATGCGGGGCGTCTACCAGGGGGTGGGAACCTCGACGCTGTCGGTCCAGGTCGAGTTCACCCGCCTCGGCTGAGCGGACCCCGTCCCGGCGGGTTGGGGGCCGGCACGGGCGGCCAATCGACGGCGCCGACGAGCCCCGGGGTGGGCGACGCGACCCGCCCCCACCCCGGGGTCACGACGACCGGGTCACTCCCGGCCGAGCACCGCGAGCAACTCGGTGGCGTCGATGATCAGGAAGTCCTGGTTGTCGAGTCGGAGCTCGGTGCCGCTGTACTTCGGGAACAGCACCTTCTCACCGACCTTCACCTTGATGAGGTCCTCGTCGTCGCCGATCGCGACGATGATGCCCTTCTGCTGCTTCTCCTTGGCGGTCTCGGGGATGACCAGACCGCTTGCGGTGACGCTCTGCTCGTCGAGGATCTCGACGAGAACACGGGAGCCGAGTGGCTTGACGGGTTCGCCCATGGGATACCTTTCGTGCGGTTGGGGTGGGGGTCGATGACTTCGGACGCTGCCGCGCTCAGTGCGATGACAGGCCCAACAGGCGGTCGATCTGCGGCTTGTCGAAGCCGACGATCGGACGCCCGTCGATCTCGATGACGGGCACACCCATCTGCCCGGTGCGGCGCACCAGGTCGCGGGCGGCCGTGGCGTCGCGGGACACGTCGATCTCACGGAACTGGACGTTTCGCTCGCGCAGGTATGTCTTGAGCCGTTGGCACCACGAGCAGGTCGGCGTGGTGAAGACCAGAACACGGTGCTTGCGTTCGGTGGGCGCAGTGGACATGTTGCCTCCTTCAGCCAGGATTATACCCCCATGGGTATAAGTCGCGCACGGGCCCCCGCCCCGCTTCGAGACGCCGTCCACCCTCAACGACGCGCTGCGCGGAACCATGGTGCCCGCCGGCAGCCTTGTGTTCCTCAGCGAGCGGACCTCACGGCGGACCCGTGGCCGTTCCTCATCGGATCGGTGCGGATGCCCCCGGGCCGAGCATCCGGGTGGTGCGCCGCGTCCACCTCGGCCGGGTCAACTCGAGGGGCGCTCACAAATCCGGCGTGGACTTCCCGGCTCGCCGCCGAGCCCCGGAGCGGCCCGCGGGACCATGAGACGGGCCGCCGACGCGGCGTTCGACGAGCTGCCCTCCGCGCGAT
>JAJXWF010000253.1 GCA_021781735.1 Actinomycetes bacterium | reverse complement strand
GGCGCCTCGCGCCCGGAACAGGTCACCGAGAATGTCGGTGCGAGTGGTGTCGAGATTCCGGCCGAGCTGATGGCCCGGATCGACGAGGTGCTCGGCGATGTCGTCGTGACCGACCCGCGGCGCACGTTCGAGAGCTCGCCCAAACAGCGCGAAGCCTGAACGCCTCCGCCCGACCCACCCGTGGGCCGCGGACCCTCTCAACCGGCACGCCCCCGGAACTCCCGCCGGGGGCGTGCCGGTTCTGCTGTCTGCGGGACCTCCATCCGCACCCGCCCTGGGGATGCCACCCCGGGTTGAGAACCGGAGGACTCACTGGGGACTTGCGACGCCCAGGGCTCGGAGTCACCGTTGAGCCGCGCATTTCTCGCACGTCCCGATGCCGAGCGGCGACGTGGGCGTTCAACCTCGGGCCACGAGCGCCTCGAGGAGCACCGGGACGTGGCTGGAGGCCACGTCCGCTGAGGCAGTGAGCAGGGTGACGGTGTCGTGCGACGAGAGCTCCTCGGCCAGGGTCGCCGCCGCCCCGGAGTCGTCCAGCTCGGCGAGATAGCGTTGCCGGAACCCGGACGACCGGGCGTCCCGGTCGGCGTGGAACCAGCGGCGTAGGTCGGTGCTGGGGGTGGCGTCGTGGGGCCACAGGTCTATCGCGGCGGAAGCCTTACCGAGGCCCCGGGGCCACAGGCGGTCGACGAGCACCCGGAACCCGTCGCCCGGCTCGGGCGGGTCGTAGGCGCGCTTGGTGCGGAAGACCGTCATGCTCCCATTGAACCCGCCGCCGGTCGGCGGTCGGCGTCCGGCTTGCGCCAGACCGAGATGTGCCAGTCGCTCTCGGCGGTGAACGGAGCTCGCGTCCAGTCGGCCCAGCCGTCCTGGAACTCGAGTCCGGCGAGACGGGCCATGAGGTCGCACTCCGCCGGCCAGATGTAGCGGAAGTTCGTAGCCGAGTAGCGATACGACCCGTCGGGCTCGCGCGAGAAGTGGTGAGACGTGCCCTGCTGGCTGACCACGTCGTAGGTATCGAACCCGGAATGCGCTGCGCTCACCTCGAAGGGGACGGCAGCCTGGCCGGGCGGCAGTCGCCGGATGCCGGGCACCCGGGTGGTCGCCATGTCGCCGATCGTCACCGGAAGGTCGGACGCCGGCACCTTGCGTCGCAACTGCTCCACCATCGGCTGGGACAACTCGATGCCGCTGACCGGGACCCCGCGGTCGGTCAGCGGGCTCGCGACTCGCCCGGTGCCGACGGCGAACTCCAGCGCCCGACCGGTGCCAGCAAGGTCGGCCAGGACGTCGACGCTCGGGCCGAGCACCTCCGGAGGGAACATCGCCGCGCAGGATTCGTCGTAGCCGCGAGCGGTTTCGGCGTCCCACGGATCACTGGAAGTCATGGCCGCGACCCTGCCCCCACCCGGGGCAGGGCGCAACCGCATTTCGCGATCGCTGAGCCGGGGTTGACGGCTTCCCCGCCGCGCGGCGTCTGGCCTCGGCCCCGAATCACGGTGCTTCAGCGCACGTTGAGGTCGCCGACCAGGATGCAGCGGCGGCGCCGGGCGAAGGTCCGCGCCGAGGTGAGCCCCTCCCCCGTGGGTCCGGCGATGGTGAACGAGCAGTACCCCTCGCCGCCGATGCCGATGCCGGCATACGACGGGCCGTTCTTCACGAAGATCGTCGTCTGGATCAGCCGGGCCATCCTGGTGAGCGACGACACGTTCTTCGAGTGCATCACCGCGGTGTGCCGGTTGCCGTGCTCGACTTCGATCGCGATGGCGATCGCGGTGTCCACGTCCTTCGCGCGTACGACCGGAAGGATGGGGGTCATCATCTCGCGTTGCACGAACGGGTGGTCCTTGCCGGTCTCCACGATGATCAGGCGGGTCCCCGCAGGGGCCTGGACGCCGACCGCGTCGAGGATCTTCGTGGCCGACTGACCCACCCACTCTGCCTTGAGCTGGGTCTCGGTCTTGAAAACCAGGTCGTGGAGCCGGGCGATCACCGCCGGTTCCTTGACTTCGTAGGCGCCGTGCCGCTTCATGTGCAGGATCAGCAGGTCGGCCACCTCGTCGACGACGATGACCTCCTTCTCGGCGATGCACGGGAGGTTGTTGTCGAAGCTGGCGCCGTTGACGATGTCGCAGGCCGCCTGGTCGATGTCGGCGGTCTCGTCGACCACCACGGGCGGGTTCCCGGCGCCGGCCCCGATCGCCTTCTTGCCGCTCCTGAGCACCATGTCGACGATGCCCGGCCCGCCGGTGGCGACGAGCATCCGCACGTCGGGGTGGGTCATCATCGACTGCGTCATCTCCAGGGTCGGCTCCCTCACCATGGTGATGAGGTTCGGAGGCGCGCCGGCCTCGGCCAGCGCCTCGTTGAACCTGCGGACCAGCCAGAGCGTCACCTGCCGGGCCCTCGGATGCGGGCTGAACACGACGCTGTTGCCCGCGGCGAGCATGCCGATCGAATTGCAGATCAACGTCTCGGTCGGGTTCGTGGTCGGGGTGATCGCACCGATCACCCCGAAGGCGGAGTACTCGACAGTGGTCAGCCCCGCGTCGCCGGACCAGGCCTCGGTGATGAGGTCCTCCACGCCGGGGGTCAGTTCGGCCACCATCTTGTTCTTCAGTCGCTTGTCGTCCACGTCGCCCATGCCGGTCTCCTCAACGGTGGCGGTGGCGAGGTGATCAAGGACCTCGGGACGCAGGGCCATCGCGCGCAACGCCGCGACGAAGCGCCTGCGGTCGGACATCGTGCACTGCAGGTAGGCGAGGTGGGCCTGCTTCGCCGCCTTCACTGCTGCATCCATGTCCTCGAAGATCCCATCGTGGGCGGTGCCCGGCGCGCTCGGCGTCCCGATCGCCGCCCGACGCTCCACCTGCGAGGCCACCTCGCGGACCACCTGGTCGACCAACCGCTCCAGGACGGCGATGTCGAGGGTCATGTCAATTCCTCCATCCTGCGCTGAGCGCTTCCGTGACGATCGCGACATCGTCGTTGACCGTGCCTCCCGAGACTCCGATGCCGCCGACGAGGCGGCCGGCGGCGAAGAGGGGTTCCCCACCACCGAACAGCACGACGCGGCCCCGGTTCGACGTCTCGATCCCGTAGAGGGCGGCGTCCGGCCCGGCCTGTGGCCCCAGGGCGGCGGTGGCCTGCTTGAACGCGACCGCGGTGAACGCCTTGCCGACCGCCAGGTCGAGGCTGCCGAGCAGGGATCCCTCCATCCGGTGCAACAGAACGGGGTTGCCGCCCGAATCGACGACGGCGACGACGATCGGTACGCCGCGGCGAGCACCCGCCCCCTCGGCCGCTGCCGCCAGGACCATGGCCGCCGCCAGGCCCAGAGGACCGGTGCACTCGGCCCCGAGAGGGGTGTCGCCGGCTTGCGTCGTGAGATGCGAGACGGTCGCGCGCACGAGGTGCTCGAT
>JAJXWF010000063.1 GCA_021781735.1 Actinomycetes bacterium | reverse complement strand
CCGGCGACATGCTCCTCGGCGCGCTGGTCGACGCCGGGGCCGAGCTGGACGCGGTCCAACTCGCGGTCGACGCCGTCGTGCCGGGATCGGTGGTGCTCCGGTCCGAGCAGGTGGTGCGCGGTGGGCAGCGGGCCACGAAGGTGCACGTCGAGGCGTCCGTGGAGCAGCACCATCACCGGCACTGGACGGACATCCGGGCGATGCTGCAGCAGGCCGACCTCGCCCCGCGCACCCGCGACCTGGCGCTGGCCTGCTTCGGACGCCTCGCCGAGGCGGAGGGGCGGGTGCACGGCATCGACCCCGAGCAGGTGCACTTCCACGAGGTCGGCGCGCTCGACTCGATCGCCGACGTCGTCGGCTGCTGCGAGGGGATCCGGCTGCTCGGCGTCGACGAGGTGGTGGCGACCCCGGTCGCGGTCGGTGCCGGCAGCGTCCGGGTGGCCCATGGGGTGATGCCCGTGCCGGTGCCCGCGGTCGCCGAACTGGCGATCGGTTGGCCCACGACCGCCCATCCCGGCGCGCCCGACCGGATGCCCGGTGAGCTCGCGACCCCCACCGGCATGGCCCTCGTGCGCACCCTCGCGGGCACGGCCGGAGCGCAGCCGCTCATGGTCACCACCGCGGTCGGTGTCGGATCCGGCACCAAGGACTTCCCGGACTGGCCCAATGTGGTTCGGGCGGTGCTGGGCGAGCCGGTGCGCGCGGAGCCCGGACCCCCGACGCCCCACCGGGTGGTCGAGCTCGCCTGCAACATCGACGACCTGGATCCCCGGCTGCTGCCCGGCGTCCTCACGGCGCTGCTGGACGCCGGAGCGCTCGACGCCTGGCTCGTCCCCATCGTCATGAAGAAGGGGCGCCCCGCGCACACGCTGCACGCGCTGTGCGTCGATGAGCTTGCCGACTCCCTGACCGGCGTGATCTTCGCCACCACCACCAGCCTCGGCGTGCGGCGATACGCCGACCTGCACCGCGCGGTGCAGGATCGGGAGTTCCGCACCGTCGACGTCGACGGGCACCCGGTACGGGTCAAGGTGTCGCGGTGGCGTGGCCGGGTGATGAACGCCACTCCCGAGTTCGACGATGTCGCCGCGGCGGCCCGGGCCCTCGGCGTCCCCGAGAAGTGGGTGCTCGACCGGGCCCGGGACGTCGCCTCGGGGCTCACGGCGTCGCTCGCACCGACCCCGCGTGCGTGACGGCCTGCGACGAGCCGGGCGGTGGTGTCGCGGCCGTGGTGGACCGGCCCGTCACCCGGCCGTGAGTGGGCCCGTCACCCGGCGCCCAGCAGGTCCTTGACCTGAGCAGCCGTGGGGACGCGTCCCGACAGCAGGACCCGCTCGTCGACGACCAGGCCCGGCGTCCGCATGATGCCGTAGGAGGCGATGTCGCCGTAGTCGGTGACCTTTTCGAAGGTCGCGTCGAGCCCGAGCTCGGTCACGGCCTGACGGGTGGCCCGCTCGAGGTTGACGCAGTTGGCGCAGCCCGAGCCGAGGATCTTGATGTGCATGGTGTCTCCTTCTCGGATCGTGCGAGGTCAGGTGTGCGGGGGAACGATGGACGGCTCAGGGCAGAACCACGTTGAACAGGTAGCCGACGGCGATGATTCCCACGGCCGTGATCGTGGCGAACGTGACGATGAGACGTGGCTTGAGCACCCGGCGCAGCAGGATCATCTCGGGCAGGCTCAGCGCGACCGTCGCCATCATGAACGCGAGCAGCGTGCCCATCGGGAGGCCCTTGCCGTACAGGGCGTCGATGAGCGGCAGGATGCCGGCGGCGTTCGAATACAGCGGGACGCCGATCGCCACGGCGATGAGCACGGCGAACGGGTTGTTGCGGCCGGCGTAGCGGGCGAAGAAGTCGGCGGGGGCCCATCCGTGGATCAGCGCGCCCAGGCCGATGCCGACCAGCAGGTAGGGCCAGGTCCTGCGGAGGATCGTGACGACCTCCTCGCGTCCCATCTGCAGCCGGTCCTCCCACGTGAGTCCGGCGGCGGGGTCGATGACCTGGCCGCGCAGCCTCGTCTCGAAGACGAACGGCTCGACGTAGCGTTCGAGGTGCAGCCGTCCGATGATGAACCCCGCGACCACGGCGATCACCAGGCCCGAGCCGATGTAGAGCGCGGTCGGACCGATGCCGAACAGCCCGAGCAGCAGCGCGATCGCGATCTCGTTGACGAGTGGGCTGGCGATGAGGAAGCTCATCGTGACACCGAGCGGGACGCCGGAGGCGACGAACCCGATGAACGCGGGGACCGCGCTGCACGAGCAGAACGGGGTCACCACGCCCAGGGAGGCCGCGAGCACGTTGCCGAGGCCCTCCCGCTTGCCACCGAGCAGGGCCCGGGTGCGCTCGACGCTCATGAAGCTGCGCAGCACCGTGACGATGAAGATGATCCCCGCCAGCAGCAGGACGATCTTGATGCTGTCGTAGCAGAAGAAGTGGATGATCGATCCCCACCCGTGGGCGAGGTCCATCCCGAGCACGTCACCGAGCAGCCAGTTCCACACCGGGCCGTTCACCCAGTACGCGACACCCCAGGCCACGGCGGCGGTCGCGGTCAGCATCCATCGCCGCACGGCACCCCGTTGCGAGGCCATCACCAGCCCGGTCATGGCTCGACCGCGTGGAGGTCGGCCGGCGGACGCCGGCACCCGCAGCTTCCGCTGGGAGCGGGAGCGGGCAGTGCCGCGTGCAGCCGGTCGAGGGCATCGTCGGTGAGCTGATAGTCGATCCAGCGGCCACGACGCGTGCCGACCACGAGCCCCGCCTCGCGCAGCACCTTGAGGTGATAGCTCAGCAGGTTCGCCGGGATCTCGGGCTCGGTGCGCAACTCGCAGACGCAGCGGGTGGCGTCGTGGGACAACTGCGACACCAACTGCCACCGGATCGGGTCGGCCACGGCGGACAGCAGCGCCACCGACTCCTCGATGGACGCGGAACCGGCTCCACCGGGCAACGCCTCGTCGCCGGCCACGATATCAATGCTGTTTGCTTCAATCATTCTTGAATCCTAACTCCCGCGCGGCCGAGCGATGTCGCCCCCATCACAGGAACAGCTCGCGGGCCGTTCGGGCGGCGATGACGACCCAGATCGCGAGCAGCACGACCGTGACCACGGATCCCGCCCAGACGAGGGCGGACGCCGACATGGCCGTTCCCAGGGCGTCGAAGGTCAAGGCGATGGCGCCGATGGGGAACACGAAACCCCACCATCCCGGATGTGACTGCAGGCCCCCGAGTCGGTGGATGCGCCCCAGTTCGATGACCACGACCGCGAGCCACCATCCGGCGAATCCCAGGCCGACCGCGCTGAGCGCCAGTCCCGCTCCGATCCCGTCGAAGCCGGGGACGCCGTGAGCGGAGGACATCTGCAGGACGCGCAGCGTCGCCAGGCCGAGCACGGGCGCGGGCGCCAGGGGGATGAGCAGTGACGGGGCCAACGCACCCGACAGCGGGGCGTGCAGGGCGAGACGCATCATGAGCAGGCCGAACAGGGCGATGAACACCAGCGCGCCGATCCCCAGGAAGGCGAAGGCGGCCATGGCCAGCAAGGGAGTGGCCCCCGGGAACCGCTGTGCCAGGGGCTGGATCCCGAGCGGCACCAGGAGGGTCATGACGGGCGGGATCAACCAGCCGCCGTTGACCTGTTCGACCTCGATCGTGCTCCGCAGCAGGATGGCGGTCCACGCGATGCCGTAGGTGAGTGCGGCCAGCACTCCGACAAGGAGCAGCACGATGGCGATCGTTCCGGCCGCGGACGCCGGTACGAGCATCCCTCCGGCGCGCCCCCACCCGAGCGCGAGCACGAGGATCCCCGCGGGGAACGTGGCCAGCATGGGCCCGCGGGCGGGGTCGGCGATCTCGCGGGCCAACGCGGCGCCGCGTCCCAGCCGGGCGACGTAGCGCGGGGTGAGCACGATCGCGTAGGCGGAGGCGAGCAGCAGGGCGACCACCGCCGCGACGCTGAGCACGCGGGAGGGCCAGTGCGCCTCCTCGCTCGCCAGGGCGAGCGCGAGCGCGCCGGTGCCCATGACGGCGCCGAACCATGCGGGGTGGGCGTGCACCGCCCGCCGTCTGGCGCCCGCCTGGTCGGAGGGTTGCGCGGTGCCCGTCGCGGGAATCATTTCAAGAGGGGTTGATTCAATCACAATAGAACTGTAGCTCCTTCGGGAATGTCCGGGTCGATTGGGCGCGGGGAATGCGCTCGGCGCATCGGGATCGGTCAGCGCACCCTGAGGGACGCAAGTCCGAAGGCCTCGGTCAGGGTCGGATGCGGATGGATCGTCTCGGCGATCTGATCGATCGTGAGGCCGTGGCGCACCACCAGCGCGGCCTCGCCCATGAGGTCGGCCGCGCCCTCGACGAGGGCGTGGATGCCGACGACGCGCCGGTCGTCGACGCGGTGGACGATGCGGACGCGTCCGAAGGCGTCACCACTGATCTGCGCGCGGGCATCGATCCGGTAGTCGTATTCGGCCACGGCGACATCGAGGCCCGCGGCGCGGGCGGCCTCCTCGGTGAGCCCGGCCATGCCGAGTTCGGGATAGGAGAAGATCACCGCGCTGTTGTGTTCCTCCTGGGGGAAGCGCGTCGGGGCACCCATCAGGTGGCCGGCCAGCGCGCGCGCCTGGGCGGTGGCCCAGTGCGCGAACATCGGGTTCCCCACGAGATCGCCAGTGGCGTAGATGCCCGGCTCGTCGGTCTGCAGCGTGCCATCGACCCTGACGCCGTGCGCGTCGTGGCGCACGGCCGTCGTCTCGAGCCCGAGGCCATCCACGTTCGGACGCCGGCCGGCCACGATGGCCACCGCCTCGGCCCGCACGGTCCGGTGCGCCCCCTCGTGCATGTACCTCACCGAGTACTGGTCCTCACCGGCCACGATGGCCTCGATCGCCGCCCCGGTGTGCACGACGACCCCGTCGGCCCGCAGCCGGTCGACGAGGAGCCCGGCCAGGACGGCGTCCACGGGGCCGAGGATGCGCGGCATGGCCTCCAGCAGGGTCACCCGGGATCCGAGCATGGCGAAGATCTGCGCCATCTCCACGCCGATGGGTCCCGCGCCGATCAGGGCCAGGGATTCCGGCACGGATCCGATCTCGAGGAGCCCGGTCGAGTCGAGCACTCCGGGCAGATCCGCTCCCTCGATCGGGGGCCGGGATGCGATCGAGCCGGTCGCGAGGATCGCGGTGTCGAAGGCGACCTCGCGGGGCCGGCCGGGAGTCTCGATCACGCCCGTGCGCGGTCCGGTCAGCCGGGCTCGACCGAAGACCAGTTCCAGGCCGGGCAGGGTTCCCGCCTCGGCGCGTGCGCCCTGCGCCCTGAGGCTGAGGATGCGGTGCTTGCGGGCCTGCACGGCATCCCAGTCGACGCGGACGGCCGCGGCGTCCATCGCAGGTAGGCCGAACTCGGCGGAGCGGAGGGACTCCTGGCGACGCGCGGCGGTCTCGCGGAAGATCTTCGAGGGGATGCAGCCCTCGAACAGGCAGGTGCCGCCCAGGCCTGCGCCGGCCTCGACGAGCAGGACGTGTCGGCCTCCTTGTGCCAGGGCCATGGCCGCGGGGGTTCCCCCCGGCCCTCCGCCGATGACGAGCACGTCGTAGTGCTGGATGGATGTCATGGTCACTCCTTCGGTACCTGGCCGCACCGGCGTCTGCCGGCCCGGCACGTGGCGACCCGTGTGAGTCGCCGGGTGGGGTTGGGATGGGGGATGGGAGTCGCTCCGCCCCGGCGGGGGGCCACGCGACCGAGGGATCGGGGTCGCGCCCCCGGAAGGCGCTGCGGGGGTCAGCCGACCCCCAGGTCCCACAGCATCTTGGCGGCGACGGCCCACAGCACGACCGCGATGAGCCGCTTGAGCTGGGTGTTGCTCACCCGGGTCGTCATGAGTCTCGAACCGATGAGCGATCCGCCGGTGGCAGCCACCACGCTGACCACCATCAGTCGGACGTCGAGATGTCCCACGGACATGCGGCCCAGGAAGCCGGTCAGCGATGAGAAGACGACGGCGAGCCCGGTCGTGCCGGCCGCCTTCTTGGCATCCAGGCCGAACCCGTTGAGGGCCGGCAGGATGACGTTCCCTCCCCCGACTCCGAGGAGGCCGCCGAGGAACCCGGCGAGGCTGCCAACCGCGCTGCCCGTGGCAATCTCGGCACGGCGTCCGGTTCGCCGGGTCGTGGTGGGACGCCGATAGAACAGCATCATCGCCCCCGCGAAGATGAGGAACGCCGAGAACAGCCAGAGCAGGACCGTTGTGTCCACGTGGGGAGCCACGCGGGCTCCGATCGGGGCAGTGACGACCGCGGCCACGGTGATCGGTATCCCGACCCGGACGTTGACCAGGTGGGCCCGCCAATAGGTGATGCTGGCGAAGGTGAGGCTGACCGCGTTGAGCAGCAGCGCGGTGGACGCCGCCACGCCGAGGGGAATGCCGAGCCAGTAGAACAGTGGAACGAACAGGAACGCGGCTCCGAGTCCGGCCATCGCGAGCACTCCCGAGAGCACGAGGACGAGCACGCCGATCACGAGGTAGAGCATGGGTGGCGGCTCAGCCCTCGTAGCCGGAGCAGTCGATGCAGACCTGCTCGCCCCGCGCGACGCGGAGGTACGGCTCGGCGGTCAGCTGGCCGCAGCGTGGGCAGACCGCGAACCGGACGATCTCCTCGACCGGGTGCCATTCGGCCGCGACGACGGGGCCGAGCGTGAGCACGGCGTCCTGCGGGGCGTCCCAGATGAGATGCACGAGTTCCCACTGCTCCGCCTCGGGGATGTCGGTGGGCGGCACGCCGGCGCTGCGCTTCTGCATGAAGGCCGAATCGCGGATCTGCGCCTGCAGGCTCGGGTTGTAGGCGACCGTGACCTTGCGGTCGGTCGCGGTGTCGATGAGGGTCAGGTTCAGTTTGCCCTTGCCCGACTTCACGATGTTCCCCTTGCCGAGGGTGCAGCCTGTGGCCACCTGGACGCCGTCGGCGAAGCACATCGCGCCGTGGTGGTCGCCGATGTCGATGACGGCGTGCAACGACTTGCCCCCGCTCGCCTCGACCCCGAGTGCCTCGAGCGCCACCAGGGCGGCCCGCAGGCCGACCGTGCTCGCCCAGCACCGGTGGCCGTGGAACGCGAAGAGTGTCTCAAGGGGCTGTTGGGTGTTCATGGTGGATTCCTTCCTGCCGGCTCTCACGGGCACGGTCTTGATGTCACCGGCGATGTCGGCGACGGGGGCGAGGGTGTTGTAGATCGTGCCGAACCGGCGGATGTTGCGGTGCAGGAGTTCCACCCGGTGCGCGGGCTCGTCCGTGACGATGGTGAGCAGGTACCGGACGCCGCTGATCCGCGGCGGGGTGTCCTGACGCGACGTCTCGACGCGGATCTCCGCCCGCTCGTAGCCGAAGGGCAGGATGTGGGAGAACCTCTCGACGTTCTTGAGGACGCAGGCCGCGAAGGCCGCGGTCAGCAACTCGGCCGGGCCGGGCAGGGCCTCGCTCCGGCCGGCGGATGCGTCGACGGCGACGTCGCTGCCCCCCGTCGTCACGACCGCGGTACCGCCGCGCTCGACCAGGCCCCGCGCCGAATATCCCGCCATGACCATGGCGCTCGTCTCCCACCTCGCGCACATCGGGCACCGTGAGCACGGGCACGATAGTTCAGTAGAACTTGATGCAAAGCTACCTGATGTATCGGTGCGCGGATGCGCGGGGGGTCGGTTTGCGTACCCCTCGCGCCATTCGGGGTCGGCGAGGGAGGCCGGGCCCCGGACGCGGCAGGGTGCCCCGTGGTGGCCGGCGGGATGAGGATCAGCGTCGCGTGCTCACCGCGCGCCCCGTGCGGAGCGGCGCGCGGAGTGGTTCCCCGTTACTCGGGGCGGACGCCGAGTTCCTCGAGCAGCGCCTCGACGCGGCGCTTGATCTCGTCCCGGATGGGGCGCACGGCCTCGACGCCCCGGCCCGCCGGGTCTTCCAGCGTCCAGTCGAGGTAGCGCTTGCCGGGGTAGTACGGGCAGGTGTCGCCGCACCCCATCGTGATGACGACATCGGACGCCTGCACGGCCTCGGGGGTGAGGATCTTGGGCTTCTCGGCGGAGATGTCGATGCCGTCCTCGAGCATCGCCTCGCGGACGGCGGGATTGATGGTGTCCGCCGGCGCCGATCCGGCCGAGCGCACCTCGACGGCGCCACTGGACAGGTGGGTGGCGTAGGCCGCACCCATTTGCGAGCGGCCCGCGTTGTGGACGCAGACGAACATGATCGAGGGGCGGGTCGGGGTGCCGGTCATCGGGATGCCTTCCGGGGTGTTTTCGGATCGGTGTGGTTGGGGCAGGTCATCGGCGATGCGAGCCATCGCTGATGAGGGCCGTGCGGAGATCGTCGATCCGGGCCGCGAGCATGTCGCAGGTGCGGTCGAACATGCGGGGGGTGGGATCGAGGACCGGGTCGGGAATCGACCAGTGCCATCGGGCGCGCTCCGGCGTCCACGTCTCGTGCACGTGGTCGCACACGGTGATCACCAGGTCGCCCGCCGCGAGAGTTTCGCGCACGTCGTGCATGGCCGGGTCGACGGCGAGGTCGCGTGCGGCGGCCGCGACGAGTGTCCGCGGGTGTGGCGCCGGGGCCGGCGAGGTTCCGGCGTCGACGGCCGGAAGCTCGCCGACCCTGCGCCACATGGCCGCGGCGAGTTTCGAGCGGGCCGAGTTGCGGGTGCACACGAAGGCGATCCGGTCCGGGCGCGGCGCGCCGGGGGCGCCGATGGCGACCATGGCGGCGACCCCGGGATCGTCGTGGCGGAGCGACACATAGCTCCGACGCCGATCGTGCTCGCCCGGCGTCCGGGCCGCCAAACCCGCGGTGACCAGGATCTTCACGTGATGGGCGACCAGGGGGGTCGCCAGGCTCCAGCGCTCGGCGATCTCGCCGGGGGAGAGGTCGCCGAGCAGCAGCGCCTGCGCGATCCCGAGGCGGGTCGGATCGGCGAGCGCCTCGTGCGCGAGCAGAACGTCCATGATTACCTCAATCAACGTTGAGGCAATCATGGACGTGAGGGCCTCCGCGCGTCAAGACCGGCGCCTCGGATCATTGGTCCGTGCAGGTCCTGAGTGACCCCCGCCGCCCGGGGGCGCTGTCCGCCGGAGGGGTGGAGGTGGGGAATCCCGAGCGTCCCCGACGCCGCGCGACATCCGGGGCGGGAATACTGTTTGGGCTCCCCTGGTTGAGTCGAGTGGACTCAAGTCCGAGTTGAGCTTGTCCGAGGACTCTGGCAAGGTTGAGTCTGCATGGCTCAACCGGGACGACCGGTCGCAGCTTCTGAATGTGAGACATGACACCAAGCCGCGGGGAACCGCCCCGCGGGCGACAACCGGAGGTACAACTCATGGCCCGTGCAGTCGGTATCGACCTCGGCACCACCAACTCTGTCGTCGCCGTCCTCGAGGGCGGCGAGCCCACCGTTATTCCCAACGCCGAGGGCGCCCGCACGACGCCGTCGGTCGTTGCCTTCACCAAGAACGGCGAAGTGCTGGTCGGCGAGGTCGCCAAGCGCCAGGCCGTCACCAACGTCGACCGCACGATCCGCTCGGTCAAGCGCCACATGGGCACCGACTGGACGGTGAAGATCGACGACAAGTCCTACCGCCCCCAGCAGATCAGCGCGTTCATCCTGCAGAAGCTCAAGCGCGACGCCGAGGCCTACCTGGGCGAGTCGGTCACCAATGCTGTCATCACCGTGCCGGCCTACTTCTCCGACGCCGAGCGCCAGGCCACCAAGGAGGCCGGCGAGATCGCCGGCCTGACCGTCGACCGGATCATCAACGAGCCCACCGCCGCAGCGCTGGCCTACGGCCTCGACAAGGGCGACCAGGAGCAGACGGTGCTCGTGTTCGACCTCGGTGGCGGCACCTTCGACGTGTCGTTGCTCGACATCAGCGACGGCGTGTTCGAGGTGAAGGCCACCAACGGTGACAACCGTCTCGGCGGCGATGACTGGGACCAGCGGGTCGTCGACTGGATGGTCACCCGCTTCCGCAACGCGAACGGCATCGACCTGTCCAAGGACAAGATGGCCCGCCAACGCCTGCAGGAGGCCGCCGAGCGCGCGAAGATCGAGCTGTCCAGCGCCCAGGAAGCCACAATCAACCTGCCCTACATCACGGCCGGGGCCGAGGGCCCGCTGCACCTCGACGAGCGGCTCAGCCGCTCGGAGTTCCAGCGGATGACCCAGGACCTGCTCGACCGTTGCCGGGCACCGTTCAACAAGGTGATCGCCGACGCCAAGCTCTCGGTCGACAAGATCAACCAGGTGATCCTCGTCGGCGGCTCCACCCGGATGCCCGCCGTCGTCGACCTGGTCAAGGAGCTCTCGGGCAAGGAGCCGCACAAGGGCGTCAACCCCGACGAGGTCGTCGCCCTGGGGGCCAGCCTCCAAGCCGGCGTGCTCAAGGGTGAGGTCAAGGATGTCCTGCTGCTCGACGTCACCCCGCTGAGCCTCGGCATCGAAACCAAGGGCGGCGTGATGACCAAGATCATCGAGCGCAACACGACGATCCCCACCAAGCGGTCCGAGGTGTTCACCACGGCCGAGGACAACCAGCCCTCGGTGATGATCCAGGTTTATCAGGGCGAGCGGGAGTTCGCCCGCGACAACAAGTCGCTCGGCAACTTCGAGCTCACCGGGATCATGCCCGCCCCGCGCAACGTGCCGCAGATCGAGGTCACCTTCGACATCGACGCGAACGGCATCGTGCATGTCCACGCCAAGGACCTCGCCACCGGCAAGGAGCAGAGCATGACCGTGACCGGTGGGTCGGCCCTCAACAAGGACGACATCGACCGCATGGTGCACGAGGCCGAGTCGCACGCCGAGGAGGACCGCAAGCGTCGCGAGGCCGTCGAGATGCGCAACGAGGCGGACGCCCTGGCGTTCCGCACCGAGAAGCTGCTCGCTGATAACGCCGACAAGATCACCGGCGAGGTCAAGGCTCCGGTCGAGGCGAGCCTCACCACGTTGAAGGAGGCACTCAAGGGCACCGACAACAATGACGAGGTCAAGGCGGCCATGGACGACCTCAACACGAAGGCGTCCGCGATGGGTCAGGCGATGTACGCCGCGGCCCAGGCGGAGCAGGCGCAGCAGCAGGCCTCGTCCGGGTCGGCCCAGCCGCAGGGCGGGGCGACCGATGAGGGCGACGACGTCGTCGACGCCGAGATCGTCGACGACGAGAAGTGATCCGGCCTCCGCGTCGCTGGCGACGATGACGGCCGACCGGGGAGGCGCAGCGGCGATGTCCGCCGCCTCCCCGGTGGCGCCTCATCATGGGACGCGACCCGCGGACGTGGTCGATCCCGTCGTGAGGCCGCGGGACACTGGAAGCACGGCAACACATCGAGCACACGAGAGATCGGGCCACCCGGCCCGCAGGAGATCCGCATGAGTGACAACGTTCGCGACGGCCAGGCCGAGACCGACAGCGCCGAGCAGACGCCCGATCCGGTGACCGGCGATCGAACCCCCGGTGCCACGTCGGGCGAGCAGACAGGTGGGGCGGACACCGCGCCGACTCCCGAGCAGCGCATCGGCGAACTCGAGCAGCTCGTCGGCGAGCGCACCTCCGACCTGCAGCGGTTGCAGGCCGAATACGTCAACTACAAGAAGCGGGTCGACCGCGACCGCGACCTGGCACGGGGTGCCGGCGTCGAGCGGGTGCTCGCAGAACTGCTGCCGGTGCTCGACGCTGTTGAGCTCGCCGAGTCGCACGGCGAGCTCAACGGGGGATTCAAGCTGGTCGCCGACGAGTTGTCGAAGGTCACCTCTCGTCACGGGCTGGTGCCGTTCGGTCAAAAGGGTGACGAGTTCAACCCCCACCTGCACGAGGCGCTGATGCACCTGCCGATGCCGGGGGTCACCGTCACCACCTGCTCGGAGGTCATGCAGCGCGGATACAAGCTCAACGACCGGGTGCTGCGTCCCGCGCGGGTCGCGGTGAGCGACCCCGATCCCGATGCGGTGGCCGATCTCGAGCCCGCGGCGGTCGACGCCGCCGAGACCGAGTCGGCCGAGGGTGGCGACCACCACGACTGAGATCCCCGCGGGTCCCCACGGCACCGCACCCGATGGCACCGACCACGAGACCGCCACCCCACGCCGAGAGGAGGAGACGCCATGAGCACCAAGGATTGGCTCGAGAAGGACTACTACAAGGTGCTCGGCGTCTCCAAGGACGCCAAGCCCGACGAGATCAAGAAGGCGTTCCGCAGAATCGCGCGCGAAAACCATCCCGATCAGCATCCGGGCGACAAGCAGGCGGAGCAGAGGTTCAAGGACGCCAGCGAGGCGAACGCGATCCTCTCCGATGCCGACAAGCGCAAGGAGTATGACGAGGCGCGCAGCCTGTTCGGCGGTGGCGGGTTCCGGTTCCCGCGTGGTGGTTCGGCCACCACCGGTGCGCCCGGCATGGAGGACATCTTCCGCACCATGCAGGGAGGCGGTGACGGCGGCATCGGCGACCTGCTGGGCAACCTTTTCGGCCAGGGGCCGACCACCACGCGCCGCACCACGCAGCGCGGGCCGCGCCGAGGCGCCGACGTCGAGGGAGAGGTGGCCATCGACTTCGAGCAGGCTGTCGAGGGCACCACCGTCGGCGTGCAGATGATCAGCGAGGCCGCCTGCCAGGCGTGCCATGGCACGGGCGCCAAGGCGGGCACCGTGCCGCGCGTGTGTCCCACCTGCCAGGGCAGCGGGATGCAGGCGTCCACCAGCGGCGGCGTGTTCTCGGTGTCCGAGCCCTGCCGCGACTGCCGCGGACGCGGTCTCATCGTCGACCAGCCGTGCGAGGTCTGTCTCGGGTCGGGCCGTGCCCGCTCGGCCAAGACCATGCAGGTGCGGATCCCGGCCGGTGTCACCGACGCGCAGAAGATCCGGATCAAGGGCAAGGGCAGTCCCGGGGAGAACGGCGGGGCTGCCGGAGACCTCTACGTCACCGTGCATGTACGTCCGCACCGCCTGTTCGGCCGCAGCGGCGACAACCTCACCCTCACCGTGCCCGTCACCTTTTCCGAGGCGTCGCTGGGCGCCGAGATCGACGTGCCCACCCTCGGCGGCACTCCGGTCACCTTGCGCATCCCCGCGGCCACGCCGAACGGGCGCACGTTCCGGGTGCGGGGCAAAGGCGTCAGCCGGCCAAACGGCACCCACGGTGACCTGCTGGTCACCGTCGAGGTCGAGGTTCCCGGCTCGCTCAACGACGCGGCCAAGGCCGCGCTCGAGCAGTACACGCGGGCCGTCGGGCCGCTGAACCCCCGCGCCCATCTGTTCCAGCACTGACCGCCGGCAACCACTGATGCATCGGAGGCGATGATGAGCACCCAGGCCGTGCAGATCATCGACAAGGACGCGCCCATCTTCACCATCTCGGTGGCCGCCAGCCTGTCCGGTATGCACCCCCAGACGCTGCGGACCTACGACCGGCTCGGGCTGGTGCAGCCCCGTCGCGCCCGGGGTGGCGGACGCCGGTACTCACGGCGCGACATCGCCCGGCTGCGGCTGATCCAGAGCCTCAGCCAGGACGAGGGCATCAACCTCAACGGCATCAGCCGCATCCTCGATCTGGAGCAGACCATCGAGTTGTTGCAGGATCAGGTCGAACTGTTGTCACGTCAGCTCAGTGAGGCCCGGATGGCCCTCCGCGCGTCCGCCCAGGGCCGGGTGTTCACCGCGGAGGCCTCCGGGGCGGTTCATCTCGGCCGCCGTCCGCTGCCTCGGCGTCTGCAGCTCCCGATGCGCTGACCGCGGGTCCGTCCCCGCCGCGAGGGCCCGATGCGCTGCCCTCGCGCACTACAGTGAGGCCTCGACGACGCCGCTGTCGCGTGAGGTGTCGTGACCGCATCAGTGTGCCCAGTGAGGAGCTTCGTGGTGGCCGATCTCACCCGTCCCGACATCCTGTGCCTCGGTGAGGCGCTCATCGATGAGGTGCGTCGCGTGGGTGATCCCGTCGTGGGCAGCCATGTGGGCGGCAGCCTGTTCAACGTCGCCTGCGGGCTGTCCCGACTCGGCGAGAACACCTCGATCGCCTCATGGTGGGGGGCGGACGAGCCCGGACGTCGCATCGCCGAGGCCGCCGGGCGGTCCGGGGTGCACGTGGTGCCCGGCACGGACACCGCTGCGCGCACCTCGGTCGCGCACGCACTGCTCGACGCGGAGGGCCGGGCCGTCTACGAGTTCGACCTCGAGTGGGCGGTGCCGTCGCTGCCGAACGCCGGCCGGTACGCCCACGTGCACACCGGCAGCATCGCGGCGACCCTGGAGCCCGGTGGCAGCCAGGTCGTAGAGGCCGTGAAGGCGGTCAAGGGGGCCGGCGGCACGGTGTCCTACGATCCCAACGCACGGCCGGCGATCATGGGCCGGCCCGGTGAGGTGGTCGACCGGGTCGAGGAGCTCGTGGCGCTCAGCGATGTGGTGAAGGCGAGCGATGAGGATCTCGCCTGGTTGTTCGGCGACGAGCCGGTCGACGCGATCATGCGGCGCTGGCTCGCACTCGGACCGCGGCTCATGGTGGTGACGCGGGGTGCCGAGGGTGCCTACGCCGCCCTGGCCGACGACTTCGACCTGCTCGCGGTGCCGCCGGTGGCGGTCCGCATGGGCGACACGGTGGGTGCTGGCGATTCGTTCATGGCCGGCCTGCTCTCGGGCCTGCTCGCGGGCGGACTGCTCGGCTCGGCCGACGCCGTGCGGCGGCTGGCCGTGGCCGACTGGCATCGCGTGCAGCCGGCCCTGCATCGGGCGGTGCTCACCTCGGCAATCACCGTGAGCCACACCGGCGCCTATGCCCCCACCCTCGACGAGGTGCATGCGCTGAGCACCTCCATCCACCAACCGGTCGATTGAGGACCCGCGGGCCGGCCCTGCTCAGCGCGCCCCCGGGCTGTCCTCGGCGTCCTCGGTCACTGTCGGCGACCCGGGGGGTGCGGCGCGCTCGGACACCATGAGCTCCGGGCCCGCGGGCTCGACCATCGGGGGCGTGTCGCCCACCGTCCAGCGTCCGACACGGTGGAAGTGGGGATCGTAGATGTTCATCGACGACCCGGGCTCGAGGTCCGACGGCTGGATGGTACCCGCCCAGTACCGCAGGATGCGGGACACCTCGTGGTGGGGGTCGCCGGTGAGCTTGTTCAGGTCGATGGTCAAGATGAATTCCATGGCTTCCCTCTGCTCTGCTGCGTCCTCGTGGGGCCGCTCAGTGGGGAACGGCCGACGTCAGTGCGGTCGGGGCGGACAGCTGCGGTTCGGGGCGCAACGCCCACGGTCCCGGTCCTGCCCAATTGTGCCACCGCACCCCTGGGGCGGCCGGTGTCCGCGCCCCCGCGTCGGGCGTGGGCAACGGACAGGGTGCGCACGTTCCGAGGAACATGCGCACCCTGTCCGCCCGTGGGAAGGGGATTCAGCCCTTCAGGCCACTTCCGGCGACGCCTTCGACGACCTGGCGCTGGAAGATCAGGAACAGCACGACCAGTGGCAGGGCGCCGAGGACCGAGGACGCCTGGATGTCACTGACCCGCTGGCCGAACGATCCCTGCACGGTGGCCAACCCGACCGGGATCGTCATGAGTTTCGGGTTCGACAGCACGAACAGGGGCAGGAGCAGGTTGTTCCACACCCACACGAAGGTGACGATCGACATCGCCGCGATCACCGGGCGGGCCAGCGGGAGGATCACCGAGGTGTAGACCCGCCACCAGCTGGCCCCGTCGATGCGGGCGGCTTCTTCGAAGTCACGCGGAAGCCCGTCGAAGAACCGCTTGAACACGAACACCGCGATGACCTGCGGCACCTGGGGCAGGATGACCGCCCAGTAGGTGCCGAGGATGCCCATCTGGTTCAGCTCGGCGAACAGCGGGACGATCAGCACCTGACCCGGGATCATGATGCCGACGAGGATCGCACCCATGGCCCACTTCTTGCCCCGGAAATCCATTCGGGAGAGCGCGAACGCCGCGAGCGAGCAGGTGAACACGGTGAGGAACACGGTGACCACACCGGTGACCGCCGAGGCGAGGTACCAGTTCCACAGGTCACCGCCCTTGATCAAGGTGATGTAGGAATCGAGGGTGAGGTGCCAGTCCTTGAGGATCGCCTGGG
>JAJXWF010000062.1 GCA_021781735.1 Actinomycetes bacterium | reverse complement strand
GCCGAGGTTGGTCGCGCCGCACACGAACGGCACCTGGAAGTGCTTCTTGTCGATGTGGTTGACGAAGTCGGCGGGGGAGAGCACCTCGGACTCGTCGATGTAGTCGACCTTGAGGGCCTCGAGCACTTGCGCCTCGACAAAGTGACCGATCCGCGCCTTGGCCATGACCGGGATCGACACCGTGTCGATGATCGCCTCGATCAGATCGGGGTCACTCATCCGGGCGACGCCGCCCTGGGCGCGGATGTCAGCGGGCACCCGCTCGAGCGCCATCACCGCGACGGCGCCGGCCTCCTCGGCGATCTTCGCCTGCTCCGGCGTGACGACGTCCATGATGACGCCGCCCTTGAGCATCTGGGCCAGTCCCCGGTTGACCAGGACGCGGTCGTCGGAGTCGGAGGTGGTGGGGGAAACGGTGTCGGTCATGATTCCTCGATGTGCGGTGACAAGGTGATGGGAACGCGGCAGCGGCGGTGGGCGGCTGGGCCGCGACGGCCCGCCGGAGCGATCCCCCTCAGGTTACCGTGACCCGGCTGGGAGACACGATCCGGCGATGAGCCGTGGGCGAACGCGCATGGGGGCGGGTCTGTCGTGCGCACCCGGGCGGGACTATGGTCGGGCTGATGGTCCGGCGTCGGGCTCCCAACGGCGAGCGGCACCGAGCCGGACGCTGCGAAGGAAGAGCCCGTGACGCCCGCATCCCAGCTGGATCCCCCACCGCTCACCGACGCCGACCGGCGGGAGTTGGTCTCGCTGATCCGCGTCTCGGTGATCGGCGACGACCTCGAACAGCCCGGCCCGTACGGCCCCCGCCGGGTCACCTACGCCGACTACACCGCCTCCGGGCGCAGCCTCACCTTCATCGAGGACTTCATCCGCACCGAGGTGCTGCCCACCTACGCGAACACCCACACCGAGGCATCGAGTACCGGCCGGCAGACCACCCGCCTGCGCGAGGAGGCCCGACGGATCATCCGGGACGCCGCCGGCGGCGACGAGTCGACCGTGGTGATCTTCACCGGTTCCGGGTCGACCGGGGCGATCAACAAGCTCATCGGGATCCTCGGGCTACGGGTGCCCGCCGCCCTCGACGACACCTACCAGCTGCGCGAGCAGATCCCCGCCGACCGGCGTCCGGTGGTGTTCATCGGACCGTTCGAACATCACTCCAACGAGTTGCCCTGGCGCGAGTCGATCGCCGATGTCGTGACCATCCCCGAGAGCGCCGACGGGCACATCGACCAGGAGGTGCTGCGCGCCGAACTCGTGCAGTACGCGGATCGGCCGCTGCGGATCGGGTCGTTCTCGGCGGCGTCCAATGTCACCGGCATCCGGAGCGACACCCACGGGATCGCGGCGCTGCTGCACGAGTACGGCGCGCTGTCGCTGTGGGACTACGCCGCCTGCGCGCCCTATGTCGACATCGAGATGACCCCGCCCGAGGGGGTGGACGCCGCCGCGTACAAGGACGCCGTGTTCGTCTCGCCGCACAAGTTCATCGGCGGTCCCGGGACGCCGGGGGTGCTCGTCGTGCGCCGCGACCTGCTCACCAACCGGGTGCCTGACAGCCCCGGTGGCGGCACCGTCATGTACGTCAACGAGGCCGAGCACATCTACCTGTCCGACCCCGCGCACCGCGAGGAGGGCGGCACGCCGGCGATTGTCGAGTCGATCCGCGCCGGACTGGTCTTCCAGCTCAAGCAGGCGGTGGGCACCGACCTCATCGAGCGGCGCGAGCGTGAGCTGCTCAGCCGCGCGGTCACCGCCTGGCTGCGGGTTCCCACCCTCGAGATCCTCGGCAACCTCGACGCCGAACGGCTGTCCATCCTCAGCTTCATCATCCGCACGAGCAGCGGCCTCAGCCTGCACCACAACTTCGTCGTCGCTCTGCTCAACGACCTGTTCGGCATCCAGACCCGCGGCGGCTGCTCCTGCGCCGGACCGTACGGTCACCGGCTGCTTGGCATCGGCATCGACCGCTCGCACGCCTTCGAGAAGCAGATCGTCACCGGCTGCGAGGGCATCAAGCCCGGATGGGTGCGGGTGAACTTCAACTACTTCCTCGACGACGCGGTGGCCGACTACATCATCGAGGCCGTCTCGATGGTCGCCCGCGATGGCTGGAAACTGCTGTCCGACTACCGTTTCGACCCGCACACCGGGCTGTGGCGGCACGGCGGCGGATCGGTGGAACCGCCGATGCGGCTGGCCGACATCAGCTACCGGGGTGGCCGGATGGGCTACCCGCACCACCACCGCACCGTGGGCGTGGAGGCGCTGCCGGGGTACCTCGCGGCGGCGGAGCGGATCTTCGCCGCGGCCACGCCGGCCGCCGAGCGGGCCGTGACGGGGCGCCTCACCGGCGACAGCGAGGCCCTGCGCTGGTTCGACCTACCGGCCGTGAGCCTCGAAAGCGGGATCGTCATCGAGCGGGCCTGAGACCTCGGACCGGTGCAGCGCCCCATCGGGACGTGATCTCCCGTACGCCTCGGGGTACGGTTGACCGATGGTGAGCCCGATCCATGACAGCCAGGTCGTCGATGCCCGGCATGCCGTGGCGGCCCGGGTGATCACGGTGTCCGACCGCAGCGCGGCCGGCGTCCGCGACGACCTGTCGGGTGCGGCCGCCCGGCGTCTGCTCGAGATCGCCGGATACGACGTCACCACGGTGATCGTCTCCGACGGGGCCGATGTCGTCGAGGCGGCCCTGCGCGACGCGCTCGCGTCCGGTGCCAGGCTGGTCATCACGTCGGGCGGCACCGGAGTCGGCCCGCGCGACCGGACGCCTGAGGGCACCCGGCGGGTGGTCGAGCGGGAACTGCCCGGCGTCGCCCACCTGCTGCTGATGCGTGGACTGCAGGTATCCCCGCACGCTGCGCTGAGCCGTGGCATCGTCGGGGTGTCCGGACGCAGTGTCGTCGCCAACCTGCCGGGCAAGCCGAGCGCGGTGACGGAGTCCCTCGAGGTGCTCGTACCCCTGCTCCGGCACCTGCTCGACCAACTCGACGGGGGAGACCACTGATGCCGGTGGTGCTGGCACGGGTGGGCGACGGGGTCATCGACCGCGACGAACTGGTCAGCGCGGTCGACGGCGGGGACGCCGGTGCGCTCTGCGTGTTCCTCGGCCAGATCCGCAACCACGATCCGGAGGCGACGGGTGAGGTGGTGGCCATCGACTACACCTGCCACCCTGACGCCGACCGGATGATCGGCGAGATCGCCGCCCGCCAGTGCGAGCGGCTCGACCCTGAGGGCACTGCGCGGGTCGCGGTCGTGCACCGGGTGGGGCACCTCGGGGTCGGCGACCTCGCGTTCGCGGTCGCCGTGTCGGCCGGTCACCGGGGCCTCGGGTTCGACCTGATCCGGGCCGTCGTCGACGCCACCAAGGCCGAACTGCCCGTGTGGAAGCACCAGTTCGAGGCAGACGGTCGCGCGGTGTGGTCGAACCTCGATTCGAGTTCCGCATGACGCTCGTCGACGGCCACGGCCGGGTGCACCGCGACCTCAGGATCTCGCTCACCGACCACTGCAACCTGCGGTGCACCTATTGCATGCCGGCGGAGGGTGTGCCGTGGTTGCCGCGCGACACCCTGCTCAGCCCGGTGGAACTGATGCGGATCGTGCGGGTCGGCGTCGCCGCGGGCATCACCGAGGTGCGCCTCACCGGCGGTGAGCCCCTGCTGCGTCCCGACATCATCGAGATCGTCGCCCGGATCGCAGCCCTGCGCACCCCCGACGGAGGGCCGCTCGATCTGGCGATCACCACCAACGGCATCGGCCTGGCCAGGCTCGCCGAGCCGCTGGTGGACGCCGGCCTCACTCGGGTCAACGTCTCGATCGACACCCTGCACCCCGAACGCTTCCGGTCGATGACCCGCCGCGACCGGCACGCCGACGTGCTCGCCGGCATCGCCGCGGCGGCCGAGGCCGGACTGCGTCCGGTCAAGCTCAACGCGGTTCTCATGCGCGGCGTCAACGACGACGAAGCCGTCGACCTGCTCGGCTGGGCGATCTCCCAGGGCCACGAACTGCGCTTCATCGAGCAGATGCCGCTGGACGCCGGACACACCTGGACCCGGCGGAACATGGTCACGGCCGACGAGATCTTCGAGCGGCTGGCCACCCGCTACACCCTCACGCCCGAGGGTGGACGCGGTGCCGCCCCGGCCGAGCGGTTCCTCGTCGACGGCGGCCCGGCCCGGGTGGGCATCATCGCCTCGGTCACCCGTCCGTTCTGCGGGGCGTGCGACCGGCTGCGGCTGACCGCCGACGGACAGTTGCGGTCGTGCCTGTTCGCCCAGACCGAGTCGGACGTGCGGACGCCGCTGCGCGCGGGGAGCGACGACGCGGTGATCGAGGCGATCATGCACCGCTGCCTCGCGGGCAAGCTGCCGGGTCACGGCATCAACGAGCCCGGCTTCCTGCAGCCGGCGCGTCCGATGAGCGCGATCGGCGGGTGATCGGGCTCGACCCGAAGAGTTGCCGGCGGTGCTGTATGCGGGGGATGGCAGCAAGCAGGGCGAAGGTCCCCGGCCAGAACACGGGCGTGCACAGAACCATCCCGACGGGGATCGTCCAACGCCAGTCGCGGCGGGCGCCGTAGGAGACCAGCGCCACGCCGATGGGCGCCCGGTAGATCAGGGGGATCATTCTCGTGGGGCCGACCTGCCCGTCCACTCCGCTGGCGTGAAGGCGCAGGAACTGCACCCACTGCACCCACAACTCGGGGGCGAAGGTCGCCGAGAGACCTACGATGATGACCACGGTCGCTGTCCAGATGGCTAGGGGACGCCATTCACGGCGCGACAGCCACCAGATCGGCCCCATCGTCGTCGCGACCTTCGTGAGGAGGGAGAACGCCCACGCGCCGGGATAGCGGAATCCGATGACGGCGATGATCGCCATCGGCACGAGTATGTTGCCCGACAGAACCTCGAGGAGAAGCGCGAGGTAGAGCGGCACTCCCCACTTCCACCCGACGGGGCGTAGTAGCCACGCCAGCAATAGGGCATTGGAGACGCAGATGAGCGTGTCGAACACCGGCCAAGGCAGTTGTGACGGTAGCCAGATCGCCTGTGCGAAAGCTGGGCTGTAGAGGTAGGCGTCCAGAAGTCCTGGGCCTGCCGTGTACATCGGCCCACGCCAGGCCAGCCAATAGGCGTGGGCATCGAGGCCGATGGGGCCATGTTGCGCGAGCGTTCGGGCGATGACGAACACGACTCGCGCAACGATCACCCACAAGGCCACGTAAAGAATCCGTCGCATATCGCGCGGAAGCCGCTCCCGGACGTCGATATCCCGGCCTCTCGAGGGCCGAGCCCTGATAGGCGTCCGCATGTCCCTATTGGACCATGAGGGACGAGCCTCATCGAACCGTTGCGGTTGATTCCCCGAGAGGAGACGGCTGAACCGGCGGGCGCCCGGCCGTTTTTGTCGAGCCACTCCGAGCGGCGTGGGGAGCCGTCCAATGTCCGGGGCATGCTTCAATGGGCGCGTGCAAGCAGCCCGCAATGCTCGCGCGGCGTCCAGACAGGTCAACGTGCGCGAACGCCTTCCCCGGGATGTTCGCCGCCTTTTGTTGATCACCGCTTGGGCACTGGGCGCGCTTGGCCTCGCTTTGGTTCTGATCGTCAATATCGCCTTCGGAGGATTCGGCGCCGACTCGCACGCGTACTGGATGGCTTGGCGCGGACCCATGTACACCGCCGGTCCGGTGACACCGAACTGGACGGGTCCGAACCCTTACCTCTACAGCCCGGCCTTTGCGCAGGCACTCTGGCCAGCCACGCAACTCCCCTGGCCGGTGTTCGCAGCCGCCTTCGCACTCATGGATGCCGCCGTCCTCGCCTGGTTGCTGCGGCCGGTGGGGTGGAGGTGGAGCGTGCCTACGTTCTTCGCATTGCTCCCGGAAGTCACGTCCAGCAACATCTACATCCCACTCGCCGCCATGTGCGTTCTCGGGTTCCGCTACCCGTCGGTGTGGGCGTTCTCAGCCCTCACCAAGGTCGCCCCGACCGTGATGCCCGTTTGGTGGGTTGTTCGGCGCGAGTGGGGATCCCTCGCCCTGTGGGTCGGAACCACGGCAGTCATCGTGATCGTCTCAGTGCTGATCGCTCCCCAGTTGTGGATGGATTGGGTGTCTCACATGGTCAGTTGGGCAGGGGAGTCCGGGCGGGCGCTCGGCACCGAACAGATGCTCCCCCTTCTCTACCGTGCGCCGATCGGCCTGTTGCTCCTGGTAATCGGCGCGCGCAAGGATTGGCGTTGGACTGTCCCCGTTGCTGCCCTTTTCTGCACCCCCGTGTATTGGCTCGGCTCGTTCGCGTGGCTCGCTGCGATTCCGCGCATCTTGCGAGCACGCCGCGACGAACTCAACGCGTGTGATTACCCTGGTGAGGCTAACAGCGCACGGTGGCCATCCGGTTGACGGGGTTGTGACCAGTGGGATCAGACTCCCGTGACCCCAGTTGAGAAGTGCCAAGCGCCCGGAGGCTCGGTTCAGGACTGAATGGGCCCCATCAGGCTCAGGCGGTCCGCTGTTCCCGGGCGTTCGTCATCCCCTGGCTTTTGTTGCCCCTTATGCTCCACTAGAACCCGCGGGATGGCCGCCAGCCAGGCATAGCTCCCCAGCCAGATGACGGGAGTGCAGAGCAGGGCGGCGACGGGGACGCTCCAGCGCCAGTCCCTCCGCGCTCCGACGATGACCAGCACGAGCCCGACCGGGGCGCGATAGGCGAGCGGCAGCAATCCCGCGATTCCGAGGCGCTGCTGCGACTCGGTGGTCGCCCAGACGACCAGGTGTGTCACCCACTGAAGCCACAAATGGGGGCCGACGGCGGCTGATGCCGCGGCGATGAGCAGAGTGGTACCGACGAAGACGACGAGGGGCCGCCACTCCCGGCGGACCAGCCACCACACCGGCATGACGGTGGGTGCCACCTTCGTGAGTGCCGAGAACGCCCACGCTCCCGGATGGCGAAAGCCGAGGACGACCGTGGCTGCGAGGGGGATGAAGATATTCCCGTTGACCAGTTCGGGCAGCAGGAACACGGTCAGCGGGATCGCCCAGTGCCAGCCGAGGGGCCGCAGCATCCAGATGAGGAGGGCCCCGCTCATCACGGCCGACAGGATGGCGAAAACGGTGAACCACGGGATGAGTGTCAGCGGCCAGATTGCCTGGGCGAAGGCCGGGGAATAGAGGTAGGCGTCGCGGGTCATCGGACCCGTGGTGTACATCGGAGCCCGCCAGACGTGCCAGTAGGCGTGCGCGTCCGTGCCGAGGTCTTCGTGCAGGGCGACGTTCGCATTGATGCCCGCGAGCGCCAGCGTCATCAGGTACAGGGCAGTGAGGGGAAGTTGCTTGCGCAGGCTCACCGGCCGGGTCCACCAGCTGCGTTTCACGGTCGACACGCAACTATTGCAGCATGCTTGTCCCGGAGGAAGGACCAGCGCCTATGACATAAGGGGATGATGTGTGGCGTGGGCATCGGCAGGGCCTCACCCGTGGACGTTCCTGGGAAGCCGGTCGCTCAGGTCGACTTCCCGGATGACAAAGTTCGTGAGCATCCGTCCCCCGACGCATTCCCGGTCATTGGAGCACATCGGAACATCCCCCGTGCGGCTGGCCGCCAGCTCTCGCGGAAGAGAAGTGCGGAGTTCCGCTGAGCTCGGAGTTGCCCGCGTCGACAAAAGCGTCACAAGCCACCTCAAGCCCCCTGACATCGTCTCCGCACGCCCAGAGCTCCGGCGGAATCCGCGGTGTCGATTCCCGGGATGGGTTCTACAGGTCGTTACCCGCGTAGGACAGGTTGAAGCTCTTGTTGGCCAGCGGGAAGTCGGGGACGATCGTGTCGGCGAGGGCGATCCCCAGCGCCGGCCAAGTGCAGAATGACGGGTCGACGACCTTCACCCGGGTCAGGTTCCCGTCGGCGCCCACCTCGACGCGGTGCACCAACGTCCCCCGCCAGGCCTCGACGACACCCAGCCCGGCGCCGGGACCGGCGAGTTCGAGAACGGCGCTCGACCTCTCCAGGGCCTGGATCCGGACCGCCAGGTCGGCTACGAGGCGGGCCGAGACCGCGATTTCACCGACCCGGACGTCGAAGCGGGCGCGGACATCCCCGGCTTCGGCGGTGACGACATGGAAGCCATCACCCAGGTCGGCGAAGGGTTGGTCGGCCCGCGCGTCCACGCGGATTCCGGATGCGCGGGCCACGTAGCCGAGCACACCCAGGCTCCGGGCCTGGTCCGGGGGAAGTACGGCGGTGGTGTCGAGCCGGTTGGCCACCATGGGGTGTTCGGTGGAGATGCGGGCGAGTTCGGCGGCCTCGTCGGCGACAGCGGCCACCAGGGCCAGGTCGGGCCGATCGAGCAGGTCGGCGCCTCCGATCCGGATGGCCCCGCGGAGCAGCCGGTGGCCGGTGAGTCGCTCGTTGTGCCTCAGCAGCGTCTCGCGCAGCCGTGCCGCGTGCTGGTTCACGATGCCGAACCCGGTGTCGTTGATGATCGCGCCGATGTCGTTGATGTGGTTGTAGAGGCGTTCGCACTCCACGAGAAGTGCCCTGACGAGTCGCTCGCGCTCGGCGACCTCGATCCCGAGGGCGTCCTCGACGGCCATGGCGAAGGCGAGGCTGTGGCCGACCGCGGTGTCCCCGCTGATCCGTTCCGCCAGCGCGATCCCCTCGGCGGCGGGACGCCCCTCGAACAGCTTCTCCACACCCCGGTGCGCGAAGTAGAGGCGCTGATACATCCGCACGATGGTCTCGCCGACCACGGAGAACCGGAAGTGCCCGGGTTCGATCAGACCGGCGTGCACCGGCCCGACCGGGATCTCGTAGACGCCCTTCCCGGTCACTTCCGCGAACGGGAAGCCCGCGTCCGCCCCGAAATCGGGATTCGGGTCGGCGTCGGCGAGCATCGGATGGTAGCCGGTGGGCCAGTGACCGTGGCGAACGAGGCGATAGGGCTGGGGATGGTCCCGGGGGACGATTCCGTAGAGGTCGCGCATCTCCCGCTCGAACCGGCCCGCAGGGTACGAGACGCCGGCGAGGGTGGGTAACCAGGCGCCGGCGCGCGGAATCTCGACGACCACCTCGACCCGCCTCCCGTCCGCGCCGAGGAGCACGTGGACGATCCGGAACCGAGCGTCGGAGGTCGACGGGCGATCCTCGTGTGCGGCCACCAACCCGAGCCGGAGCCCCCCGGCGAGCTGGGCGGCGATCGTCTCGACCAGCCGCTCGCGGTCCACCCGGATGACCTCCGGTGGGTCGAGGCGACTCATCGGCCACCACCCAGCGCGGCGACGGCGGCGACCAACGGTCCGGCCAGCGGCCAGGCGGCGAAGCCCACGACGGCGCAGAGCCCCAGCGCGATGCCGATCGGCACCTGGCGGAAGCGGGCCGGCTTGTCTGGTGGGGCGGGCAATGTCCGGGCCACCTCGGGGTCGGGGTCGGTGCCCACGGTCATCGCCAGAACATGGCGGGCGATCCCCGCGAAGACCACCACGAGCAGGATGCAGGCGACCATCATCTGCCACCCCAGTCCCCGCTGGAACCCCGCGACGATGATCGCGACCTCGGTGAAGAACGTGACGAACGGGGGGAAGCCGAGCAGCGCGGCCGCGCCGAGCAGGAACGGGCCGCCCAGGTCCGGACGCCGTCGCAGCAGGTTGCGCACGTCGGCGATGTCGTGGCTGCCGGTGAACCCGAGGATCCGCCCGGACAGCACGAACATCGAGGACTTGACCAGCCCATGACCGAGGATGTGCAGCAGCACGGCGGCTATCGCCAGCGGACCGCCGGCCGCTGCGCCCAGGGCCAGCAACCCCATGTGTTCGATGCTGCTGTAGGCGAGCAGCCGCTTGAAGTCCTTCTGGGTGATCGCCAGCCCCGCCGTCACCGCCAACGACAGCAGCCCCGCCGCGAGCAGCAGTTCGCGCATCAACGCCGGGCCGATGGCCGCGTCGGCGACCGCCTGGATGCGGAGGATGGCATAGAAGGCCACCGAGAGCAGCACGCCCGACATCAGGCCGCTCACGGTCGCGGGGGCCTGGCTGTGCGCGTCCGGGAGCCACGAATGCATGGGCGCCAGCCCGGCCTTGGTGGCGAAGCCGAGAACGGCCAGCGCGGCTCCGGCGCGGGTCAGCGTCGGGTCGAGGCTTCCGGCGTGGGCCAGCAGCACCACCCACGACAGGGACGGCGCGCCGCCCGTCCGGCTCGCGGCGAAGATCAGGACGATGCCGAGGAACGCGATCGCGACGCCAGCCGATCCGAGGATCACGTACTTCCAGGCGGCCTCGAGGGCACCGCGACCCCCGCGCGACCCGACGAGGAAGGCGGTGGTGATCGTGGTCAGCTCGATCGCGACCCACATGAGGCCGATGTTGTCGGCGGCCACGGCCAGGCTCATTGCGGCCAGGAACAGACACAGCAGCCCGGCGAATCGGCCGATGTTGCGGCTGCGATCGGTCCGGTGCGGCACCCCGCCCCACAGGGCGACCACCGCCACCACCCCGACAACGGCCAGCATCCAGGCGCTGAGGGAATCGACCCTCAGCAGGCCGTCCGCTGTCGTGATCGGCCCACGATCGCTGACGTCGAGGATCAGCACCACGCCCGCCCCGAGGAGGACGGCAGCCGAGGCGACCGGCAGCCAGAGCGTCCAGGCGCTGCGTTGGCGCAGGCCGCTGACCACCCCCAGCACCAGCGGAAGGATGAGCGGTATCCAGATCACGATGGCCATCAGTCGTGCAACTCCCTGAGTTCGGAGATGTCGATGTGACCCTGCTCGGCGTGCAGTCGAACGGCCAGCACCCCGAGGATCAGCACGACGAGCAGCACGTCCAGCGTCGCGCCGAGTTCCACCACCAGCGACAGGCCCCCCGACGTGAGGAACGAGATGGTGGCGATGCCGTTGTCGAGCATCAGGAACCCGATCAGTTCCGTGATCGCCGAGCCGCGGACCAAAAGCTGCCAGAAACCCAGCAGCACCAGCGACACCCCGACCGGAACGGCCTGCGTCGCGGGATCGGTCCGGTCGCCGAGGATCGGCCCGCTCACCGCGTACGCGAGCAGCGTCAGCGCCGCCGCTCCGATCAGCTCGATCGCGGGCTTCACCCTGGCCGACCGCTCCCGAGTCACCCCGATCACCCGGGCGGAACGGAGCATCGCCCACGGCATGACCAGCGCCTTCACCACAAGCACGAGGCCGGCGACCAGCGGTGCCGCCGCCTCGCCCGCATGCACCCCCACCGTCAGCACCAGCCCGGCCAATGCTGTTCCCTGGAGCACCAGCAGCCCGATCGCCCTGACAGTCGAGCGGCCCCAGACCTGAAGGACGGCGCTCAACAGCAGCACGCCGGTCGTCGTCGCCAGCAGTTGCAGGTAGACACCGTTCGACATCGCGGCCCCCTTTCTAGAACACGAGGTAGGAGGCGCTCACCGAGAGGAACGCCAGCACGAAGGAGCCCGCCAGCAGCTCCGGAACCCTGAACAGCCGCAGTTTGGCGATGAACACCTCGACGGCGGCCAGCGCGGCACCGAGGAGCAGCAGCTTGCCGGTGATGGCGGCGACGCCCACCAGAAGGCCCAGCGGTGCCGCATCCTGGGCGATGCCCCACGGCAGTGCGAGGTTGGCCACCAGGCCGAGCAGCGCGGTCAGACGCAGCCACGAGCCGAGCTCGAGCCAGCCGAGGTCGCGCCCACCGCTCTCCAGGATCATCGCCTCGTGGATCATGGTCAGTTCGAGGTGCGTGGACGGGTTGTCGACCGGAAGGCGTCCGGTCTCGGCGATCACGACCACCACGAGCGCGAAGATGGCCAGCAGGCTGGCGGGGTTCAGCAGGGACGCCGGATCGGCGAGCCGGGCCCGCACGATCGCGGCCAGGGCGGAGGTCCCGGCCGGCACGCTCAGCGCGTAGATGCTCAGCAGGACGGTCGGCTCAACGAGGGCTGCAATGACCATGTGCCGGCTGGATCCCATGCCGCCGAAGGCCGTTCCGGACTCGAGGCCGAGCAGGGCCAGGGCGACCGTGCCGAGCAGAAGGACTCCGACGACCACGAACAGGTCGCCGGGGACGCTGGTCAGTGCGACCGTGCTCACGAACGGGATCAGCGCGCACAGCACCAGGCTCGAGGCCATGAGCAGGATCGGAGCGAGGGTCAGCACCGGCGTCGACCCGGGCGCCCGAGTGGGCTGCTTGGCGAGGAGCTTGCGCAGGTCCCGCCAGGGTTGGCGGATGCCGCCGCCGACCCGGCCCTCCAGGCGCGCCCGGGTGGTGCGCATCACACCGATCAGCACCGGGCTGAGCAGGACCGCCAGTACCAGGTGGATCACGATGACCGTGACTGCGCCGATCGTCACAGCGCCACCAGCACCAGGACCAGGACCAGCGCCGCGAATGAGAAGCCGACGTAGCGGTGGATGCTGCCGTTCTGCACGGTCCGTGCGAGATCGCCCAGTCGTGTGCCCAGACGCGCCGCCGGCAGGTAGAGGCGCTCCTCGACCACGTCGCCCGTTTCCTGGGTGTAGGTCATTTGCTCGATGAGCAGCGGGGCCCGGTCGTGATAGGCCACGTCGACGAGTTGGCTCGCCTGTAGCGGACCGCGGAAGACCCGCACCAGCGGCTCGGAGTAACTGGTGGCGTTGTACTCCATCCGCGGCCCGGTTCGCTGGCCTCCACCCCCCCAGGCCAACTCGACGTCGCGGCGAGGGTACCGGCGGGCAAGGACGACGTTCACCGCGGCCAGAGGAACCAGGATCACCAGGGCGAGGACGGTCAGCGCAACCGGGTTGAGGACCACCTGCACCGCCGCGAGTGACAACCCGGCCCCGCCGACGGTGGCCACTCCCTCGGCCGACACGGCCCCGGCCAGGGCCCGGGCGACGGGTCCGGGAACCAGGCCGAGCGCGATGACGAGCATCGCTCCGACGACCAGGGCCACGCGCATCGCCGCTCCGGACTCGTGGCCGGCTGCCGCGGCCGTGGACCGGGGACGGGCGAGGAAGCCGATTCCGTACGCCTTGACGAAGGTGAGCAGCCCGAGGCCGACGGTCAGGGCCACGATGCCCATGGTGATCGGGATGACGATGGCGAGCAGCCGGTCGGACCGCGCCGGCACATGGATGAGGGACTGCAGCAGGACCCATTCGGCCACGAAGCCCGAGGTCACCGGCAGTGCGGCGGCGCCGAGGGCGCCGATCCCGAACGCCCCGGACGTCCACGGCATTCTGGCCGCCAGGCCGCCGAGCCGGTCGAGGTCCCGCTCGCCCGTCGCGTGCAGGACCGAACCGGCGGCGAGGAACAGGACGGACTTGAACGCCGCGTGACTGACCGCCAGCAGCAGGGCGGCCACGAGGGCGACGTCGGCCACGGGGATCTGACCGCTTTCCCGAAGGAGCAGGCCGACGCCGATGGCGGTTGTGGTCAGGCCGAGGTTCTCGGTCGTCGAGTAGGCCAGCAACCGTTTGAGGTCGGACTGGACCGATGCCTGCAGGATCCCGTAGAGCGCGGACGCGGCACCGAGGGCGATCAGCACGAGTGACCACCACCGGGGTCCGTGGGGAAGCAGACGGAGGGTCAACAGCAGCAGACCGTAGACGCCCATCTTCACCATCGCCGCGCTCATGGCGGCCGACAAGTGGCTGGGCGCCTCGGGGTGGGAACGTGGCAGCCAGACGTGCATCGGAACCAGGCCTGCCTTGGTCGCGAAGCCGGCGGTGAGCAGGACGAAGGCCGTCGTGGCAGCCGGGCCGGTGACGCCGGCCGCCGCGATGGAGGCCCATGACGTACCGCCCGCCGCGGCGGCCAGGACACCGAAGCCCGCCAGCAGGAAGAGGAAGCTCAGATGGGTCATCGCCGCGTACCACACGCTCGCCCGCCGAACCGGTTCGCGGCTCGCGTGGTCGGCGAGCAGGAGGGCCGTGGATCCGGCCGCCATCAACTCCCAGGCCAGCAGGAACGTCATCGCGTCGGTGGCGGCGGGCACTACCTGCATGCCGACGGCGAAGACGGCGAAGGCGGTCCAGCCGGTGCGCGACGCCGCCGGGCCGTGGGCGTAGCCGATCCCGAACAGTGCCGCCAGGGCGACCACCACGCCGGCCAGCGCCATGAACAGCCCGCCCAGCCGATCCGGCGCCAGCACCAGTGGATCCAGAGGGGCGGTCACCGTCAGAGCGATCGGGATCCGCAGGCCCGATCCCTGCGCGCCGAGCAGGGCCGCGATCCCGGTGGCGGCCGCGGCGAGTCCGGCCGCCACGACGGCTGTGCCGGCCGCAACGCTCCGCCACCGGGCCGTGACGGTGACGGCGGCCAGGATGGCGAGCGCCCCCAGCAGCAGCTGAGCGAGCAGACCGGCGTCCACGAACGGGACTGCGATCCCGAGGGGGGTCATCGACCGGTCACAACGCGCAGGGCGGCGATGATCGCCTCGGGACTCGGCGGGCAGCCGGGTACGTGGACGTCGACCTCCACGAAGTCGTCGACCGAACCGGCCACGGCGTACGAGCCGGCGAACACCCCGCACCCCCGGGTGCAGTTGCCGATCGACACCACGACTCGCGGGTGGGGGGTCGCGTCCACGGTGTTGATCAGCGGCTCGGCCATGTTCCGGGTGACCACGCCCGACACCGTCACGACGTCGGCGTGCCGGGGTGATGCGACCAACCGCGCGCCGATCCGCTCGGCGTCGTAGACCGGGCCGAACGCCGCACCGAGTTCGAGTTCGCAGCCGTTGCAGGAGCCGGCGTCGACGTGCCGCACCTGGACGCTGCCCCGCAGCGCCCGGGGCGCTTCGAAGCCCTCGCGCACCTGCAGGTCCGCCTCACTCGGGGGGGTCAGCGGCTCGGTCACCCGGCCGGTCCTGGCCATGAGCCTCAGCAGGCGGGCGGTGCTCATTCCTCGACGCCGTCCCCGGCGGCAGTCTCCGCGTCCAGATCGGCCTGCAGCTGGGCCTGCTCCGCAAGCAATATCCCCAGCGTCGTCCGGGCTGCGGCGAGCAACTCGCCGATCGAGGGAATCATCAGCGAGTAGCGGACCTCGCCCCCGAGTCGGCGCTGCCGCACGATCCCGGCCCGGCGAAGAACCCCCAGTTGCTGGGAGAGAGTGCTCGGCTCGACCTGGATGCCCGCCAACAGCTCGTGGACGGCGTGCTCCCGCTCGCACAGCAGCTCGAGCACGCGGATCCGAACCGGGTGAGCGAGGGTCCGGAACAGGTCGGCCTTCGCTTCATGGAGGGGAACGGGCACAAGCGACTCCTCGACTTGATGATTTCGTAATATACGGTACACCGCAATTGACCCCAGTGCCCGGCGGCCCAAGGACGAGCGGCCCGCGGGGCGGGAACGGGTGCTGCCTCATGAAGGAGAGGGGATGGTCCCGAATCTGCAGGCGACCGACGTCTGGGACAGTCACCACGGCAGGCGCCGGGCGAGTCGGCTGCGCAAGCGGGGGCCCGGGGCCCTTCCTTGGGCCAGAGTCAGGGGCTCGGCTCACGCCTCCGGAGGCAGGGGCGCGGCGGTGACGGCGTCCTCGATCAACCGACGCAGGTAGTCGGGGTCGGCCTCCGGTGAGGCGCCGACCGCGAGGCCCAGGACGAACGCGGTCACCGGGGCCATCGGGCGTGCTCCGGCGTGGGCGACCACGCGGGTGAGGTTGAGCACCGCGTCCTCGTCGACGACGCCCGGGTCGATGTCGACAGCCCGGCAGGCGGCCTCGATGAACGGACGCCACTGGCTGCGGTCCTCGGGTTCGCGCATGCGGTTCTTCCTTCTCAGATGGGCGTTCCAGCGGGCGTGATCGGCCCAGGTGTCGAGATCGTCGACGATCGCGTCGGCCGGTCGGACCAGCCGGAGTGACAGAGGGGCGAGCAGTCCGCGCACCGACCGGTTCCGGGGATCGCCGTACGCAGCGACGGCGCGGTGCAGGGCGTCGGTGCGGTAGAGGGCGAGCAGCCATTGGGGGCTGCCGTCGCGCCCCGCCGCGCAGCACCCATCGGTTCCGGTTTCGGCGGTGGACGCCGCGTCGAGCAGGGCCGGCACGACGCCGGTGGCGTCGGGCAGGTCGCAGGCGAGCACGAGGGTCCATGGTGCGGGCCTGTCGACCGCTGCGAGGCCGGCGGCGAGCCCGGCGGCCGGCCCCGTTCCGGGCGGATCCTCGCGGGTGAGAACGACGCCGTCGGGCACTTCGAGGT
>JAJXWF010000252.1 GCA_021781735.1 Actinomycetes bacterium | reverse complement strand
TCGGCCAGCGGGATACCAGTCTTCTTGCTGATCGTGCTGAGGGTGACGCTCAGCCGCTGCCCCTCGGGGATCGTCACCGCACGCTGCACCCGGTTGGCCGGGTTGAGCAGCATCGCCACCGCCGTCGCCGCCGGGATCTGAGTCCGCAGTTTGAAGTCTCCGGCCTGGAACTTCGAGGCGTCCCCAGTGTCGGATGCCGCCTTGGTGAAGGCCCCGACGGACTTGACGACCCCCGCGTCGACCAGCACCTGGCCGATCCGGGTGACCGTCGCCCCGCTCGGGACGGTCACCGTCACCGAGCCCCCACCCGGACCCGGATAGTCGGTGGCGTACCGGAAGCTCATGTACACCTGATCGAGCTTGTCGTAGACGATCCATCCGCCCCCGACCAGAATGGCGAGGCTGAGCAGCACGGCGAACGCCGAGCGTGCCCGGTAGCCGGCCTTCTGCCAACTCCATCGGCCGTCGTTATCGACGAACAATCCGCTCACTCTGGGGTCCTCACGTCGGTGGTAGGGCCTGCGGCCGGTTCTGATTGCTCCTGACGCCGGGTCCCGGCGTCCACGAGCCGCCCCGGGGGCGTGCCCGTGAGCTGCTCGAACGTCAGCGCGTGCTCGAGGATCGCGACCGCCGCGGCCTGGTCGATCACCGCACGGCGGGCCCGCGACCCGCGTCCGGCACTGGCCAGACTACGGTGTGCCGCCACGCTCGACATCCGCTCGTCGACGAGTCGGACCCGAACGGGGTCAACCCGGGCGGCGATGTCGAGAGCGACCTGGGCCACGGCCGTGGCGGCCAGTTCCTCGCGGCCGCTCAGGGCCACGGGCAGCCCGACGAGAACTTCGAACGGCTCGTACTCGACGACCAGGCGGGCGAGGGCGTCCCAGACGTCGGGCGAGTTGGCCAGTGTCGCCACCGGGAACGCCAGGATCGCCGAGCGGTCGCAGGCCGCGACCCCGATCCGGGCACTGCCCCAGTCGAGCGCCAGACGGACACCCTCGCGCATGCTCATCCGGCGAGGGCCCGCCGCACCGCCTCGACCGCCCGGGCGGACCCGGTGCCATCGGTGCCGCCACCCTGGGCGAGGTCGTCTCTGCCACCCCCGCGGCCGCCGAGCTCTGCCGTGGCGATGCCGATGAGCGCGCCGGCCCGCGCGCCGAGCGCCCGTGCGGCCTCGTTGGTGGCCACGACCGCCGACGGCTTGTCGACGCCGCCCCCCACGAGGAGGACGACACCCGCGCGGTCGCCGAGGCGCGACCGGATGTCGGTCGCGAGCGCGCGCAGGTCGTTGCCGCTGACGCCAGGGACCTGCTCACCGACGTAGCTGATCCCGCCGACATCGGTGGCCCGCGCGACCATGTCCGCGGCACCGGCTCGCAGCTGGGCCGACTTCAGGTCGGCGATCTGCTTCTCGGCGTCGCGGAGCTCGGCCACCAGCCGCTCCACCCGGTCGGTCAGCTGATCTGGCTGCACCCGCAGAATCCGGGTGAGCCCGTGGACGAGCGCCCGCTCGGCGGCGAGATGGTCGAACGCGTCGGCCGACACCAGCGCCTCGACCCGGCGGGTTCCCGATCCGACCGACTGCTCGCCGAGCAGGCTGAGCAGCCCGATCTGCGAGGTGCGCTGCACGTGCGTGCCGCCGCAGAGCTCCCGCGACCAGGGGCCACCGAGTTCGACCATGCGCACGATCGGTGGGTACTTCTCGCCGAACATCGCCATGGCGCCCATCGACCGCGCCTGCTGGAGCGGCATCTCGGTCGCGGTGACCATGAAGTCGGCGCGGATCGCCTCGTTGGCCCGCTGCTCTATCTCCGCGCGCAGCGCCGGCGACAGGGCCTGCTGCGCCGAGAAGTCGAAGCGCAGGTAGCCGGGCTTGTTGTACGAGCCGGCCTGGGTGGCGGTCGGCCCGACCAGTTCGCGGAGGGCCGCGTGGATGATGTGGGTCGCGGAGTGCGCCTGGCACGAGCCCGTCCGATGGAACCCGTCGACGGCGGCGTCGACCTCGTCGCCCACGGTGAACTCGGCGCCGGACTCGGGGATCTGCACCTTGTGCACGATCAGCCCGGGCACCGGACGCTGGACGTCGAGCACGTCGAGCTCGACGCCGTTGACCCGCAGCACCCCCGAGTCGGAGTCCTGGCCACCGGACTCCGCGTAGAAGGGGGTCTCGTCGAGGACGAGCTCGACCACCCCGTCGTGGACCCTGTCGGTGATCCGCCCGTCGGCGATGATCCCCCGGACGCGCGTGGGCACGCGCAGGTCGGTGTAGCCGCGGAAGGGGGTCTCCCCCCGCTCGCGCAGCTGGGAGTAGACCTCGGTGGACACCCCCGCATTCTTCTTCGCACGGGCGTCGGCCTTGGCCCGGGCCTTCTGCTCCGCCATCAGCTCGGTGAAGCGCCGGCGGTCGACGCTCAGGCCCTGCTCGGCGGCCATCTCGAGGGTGAGGTCGATCGGGAAGCCGAAGGTGTCGTGCAGCTGGAACGCCTTGTCGCCGCTCAACTGGGCGGACGCCTGCTGCTTGACCTCACGGGTGGCGAGGTCGAACAGTGTCGTGCCGGCCGTCAGGGTGCGCCGGAACGACTCCTCCTCGCCGGTGGCGACCGGCAGCACCCGCGCCCACTGGTCGTCGATGTCGGGATAGGTGGCCTGCATGAGCCCACGGCTGACGCCGAGCAGCTCGGGCAGCACCGGGTCGTGCACCCCGAGCAGCCGCATCGCGCGCACGACGCGACGCAGCAGCCGCCGCAGCACATAGCCTCGTGCCTCGTTCCCGGGGGTGACGCCGTCGGTCATCAGCATCAGCCCGGAGCGGACGTGGTCGCCCACGACCCGCAGCCGGACGTCGTCGTCGGGGTTTGCGCCGTACTTCTTGCCGGCCATGTCGGCGGCCCGGGCGATGACGGGGTAGATCTCGTCGATCTCGTACATGTTGTTCACGCCTTGGAGCAGGAGCGCGATCCGCTCCAGTCCGGCGCCGGTGTCGATGTTCTGGCTGGGCAGCGGCCGGGCCACGTCGAAATCGTCCTTGGCGCGCACCGCCGAGAGTTCCTCGGTCTGGAACACGAGGTTCCAGATCTCGAGGAACCGGTCCTCGTCGGCCTCGGGGCCACCGTCGGGGCCGAACTGCGGGCCGCGGTCGATGTAGATCTCGGAGCAGGGGCCCCCCGGGCCGGGGATGCCCATGTGCCAGTAGTTGTCCTTGAGCCCACGCAACTGGATGTGCTCGCGGGGCACACCCACGGCCCGCCACAGGTCGACGGTCTCGTCGTCGCCGTGCAGCGCGGTGACCCACACGTTGTCGGAGTCGAAACCGAGGCCGCCGTGCTGCTGGTCGGTGGTGACCAGTTCCCAGGCCATCTCGATGGCGCCCTGCTTGAAGTAGTCGCCGAAGGAGAAGTTGCCGAGCATCTGGAAGAACGTTCCGTGCCGGGTGGTCTTGCCGACC
>JAJXWF010000061.1 GCA_021781735.1 Actinomycetes bacterium | reverse complement strand
AAGGAAGTGCACCAGGGCGAGCAGCACGAAACCCACGCGCACCAGGCCGACCGGCAGGTCGAGGTGCTCGGCGACGCCCGCCGCGACCCCGGCGAGCCACCGCCGGTCGACGTCGCGGGCGAGGGGGCGCCTCGGGGGAACCGGCGGGGATGCGGGATCGCTCGGCCGGTCCGGCGACGCCGGCTCGGGGTCGCCGGCGTCCGGGCGCGCCGCGGGCTCGGACGCCGACGGGCCGTGCGATGTCCGCTCCAGGTGATCGGAGCCCGGATCGATGGTCATGGTGCCTCAAGCGTCACACGACCGCGCGCATCATGCCAGCCTGCCCCCATCCGCCCTCGGCCGAATGCGGGACACTTCAGGGCTCTTCCGCATGGTCTCGGCGGCGGCCACGGCACACGATGGGGAGCATGCCGCGCCCCGACCTCGTCGACACCGCCTCGCAGGCGTTGGTGTCGCTGCGTCGTGAGCCCGATGGCGCCCGCCTCGGCGGGGTGTGCCAGGCGATTTCGCGGCGGACGGGCGTCGACGTCAGCCTGGTGCGCATCGCCACCGTCGTGCTGGCGCTCTGTGCGGGAATCGGCATCGCGCTCTATGCGAGCGGATGGCTGCTGTTACCGGCCTCCGGACGCGACGACGTGCCGCTGGCGAGGATCCTCCCCCCGGCCCAACACTGGGACGCCAGGACCAAGCTCGTCATCGCCGCCGTCGCAGCCGCCATCACCTGTGTGCTCTTCGGCAGTTGGACGCCGTTCGGCATCACTCCGGTGATCGTCGTCGCGGCGCTGCTCGTCATCGACCACCGACGACGCGGCCGCAAGTTGCGCCGCTCCGACACCCCGGGCGAGGTTTCGACGGAGCCCTCGGAGTTCACCACCGCGATGTCCGCGTGGCAGCAACGCCTCACCGATGTCACCGCGGCCGGGCCGCCCGCCGCCGACGCGCTGCCCCCGCCCCCCGGGGGTCCGATCTCCCGCACGCCGGCGCTGGTCGACGCCGACCCGATCGCGGTGTCCGCTCGGCAGCCATCGACCCCCCGGCCTGGACGCGCCGTCCGCGCCCTCGCCCCCGTCGTCGTCCTCGCCCTGGCTCTCGCCACGGGGGTGCTGGCCCACCAGGTGCCTATCGCCCTGGGGCCGCGGCACCGGATGATGGTCGCCGTCGCGGTCGCCCTGGGGGTGATCGGACTCGGGCTGATCGTTCTCGCGGTGACCTCACTGAGGTCCCGCCTTCTGGTCCCCGTGGGTGTTCTACTGTGCGTGTGGCTCGCCGCCCTGCAGGCCGGACTCGTCTCGGCGAACGGCACCTGGTCACCGGTCCAGGGCGGCACCGGAAGCATCAAGACGCCGATGACCTTCTCCGGCACCCGGGCGCAGGTGACGATCACGCCGGCCGAGGCGGGGACGACCGTCTACCTCCAGGCCAAGGCCTCCGACCTCATCATCACCGTTCCCGACACGATGATCGCGAGCATCGACTATTCGATCCGTTACTCAGATCTCACCGTGGCGAGCCGCCGCATCGCGGGATTCGCACGCAACAACTACACGCTGCCGGCCAGCGCGCCGGGCGCCCCCGGGGCGTCGCGCCCGACCGTCACCCTGGTGATCAACGCCACCATGTCGCGGGTGGTGATCCTCCATGACTGAGCGAACCCGTCGGCGCACCGCATCACGCCGGGGACCGCGCGGAACCCGAGCGAACCCGGCGGTGCTCATCATCGGCGTCGTGTTCCTCCTGGGTGCCGTCCTCGGCCTGGTCTACGGCCTGGGACACCACCTTCCCGGGGCGGTCTTCCGGTTCGGCCTGCCGATCCTGCTGATCGCCATCGGTCTGCTCGGGCTCATGCTCGGCCGCGTACCCTCCGCGTCACGGCGTCCGGCACGCCGGCGCAGCAGCCCACTATCCCCCCGCGGATGAACCACATCGGCGGGAGACCCCACCCAGACAAGGAGACCACAATGCCCCAGGGAAAATTGGTCCGGATTCCGGAAGGCCAGATCATCGGCGGTGTCTGCACCGGACTGGCCCGCTACTTCGACGCCGATGTCACGATCGTGCGGCTCATCGTCGCCGCGATCGTGGTGTTCACCGGCATCGGTCCCTTGGCGTACATCGGCGCGTGGCTGGCGATCCCGAAGCAGGGCGAGGACGCCAGCGCGCTCGAGTCGCTCGTGGGCCAGGCCAAGCAGTGGAACGCCCAGCGCACGATCCCCGGTGGCGGCCCCCACGACCAGGCTCCCTACGATCAGGGCCCCGGCACCGATGAGCAGCAGCCCCCCGAAACGTTCAACCTCTACGACGACCGCCGCTGAACGTCACGATCACTCCCACTCGATGGTGGCCGGCGGCTTGCTGGTCACGTCGAGCACCACGCGGTTGATCTCGCGGACCTCGTTGGTGATCCGCGTCGAGATCCGCTCGATGACGTCGTAGGGCAACCGGCCCCAGTCGGCGGTCATCGCGTCCTCGCTGGTGACGGGTCGCAACACGACCGGATGACCGTACGTGCGCCCGTCACCCTGGACGCCGACCGAGCGCACGTCGGCCAGCAGCACGACCGGGAACTGCCAGATGTCGCGGTCGAGGCCGGCGGCGGTGAGTTCCTCACGCGCGATGGCGTCCGCGTCGCGCAGCAGGTCGAGGCGGTGCTGGTCGACCGCCCCGATGATCCGGATCGCGAGCCCCGGGCCGGGGAACGGGTGCCGCCACACCATATCGTCGGGCAGACCCAGTTCGGCACCCACCGCGCGGACCTCGTCCTTGAACAGGGTCCGCAGCGGCTCGATGAGCTGGAACTGCAGGTCGTCGGGCAGGCCGCCGACGTTGTGGTGGCTCTTGATGTTGGCGGCGCCCTCACCGCCCCCCGACTCGACGACGTCGGGATAGAGCGTGCCCTGCACGAGGAAGTCGATGTCACGGTCGTCGTTGATCCGCCGGGCGGTCGACTCGAAGGTCCGGATGAACTCGCGACCGATGATCTTGCGCTTCGTCTCGGGATCGGTGACCCCGGCGAGCGCGGTGAGGAACCGCTCCCTCTCGTCGGCGACAACCAGTGCGACGCCGGTGGTGGCGACGAAGTCGCGGGTGACCTGCTCGGCCTCCCCCTTGCGCAACAACCCGTGGTCGACGAACACGCAGGTGAGCTGGTCGCCGATCGCCCGCTGCACCAGCGCGGCGGCAACGGCCGAGTCGACGCCGCCCGACAGTCCGCACAGCACCTTGCGATCGCCGACCTGCTCACGGATGAGCCGCACCTGATCCTCGACGATCGTGGCGCTGGTCCAATCGGGTCGGCAACCGGCCACGTCGAGAAGGAACCGCCTGAGCACCTCCTGGCCGTGTTCGGAGTGCAGCACCTCGGGATGCCACTGCACGCCGGCCAGCGCGCGGCTGGGATCCTCGAACGCCGCAACCGGCGCTCCGGCCGTGCTGGCCAGGGCCGTGAATCCCTCGGGGGCCTGGGCGACCGAGTCGCCGTGGCTCATCCACACGTTCAGCGAGGTCGGCAGGCCGGCCAGCAGGCGCCCGGGGTCGGCGACCCGAACCGGGGTTCGGCCGAACTCACTGAGCCCCGTGCGGGCGACGGTCCCGCCCAGCGCGCGGGCCATCGCCTGAAAGCCGTAGCAGATGCCGAACACGGGGATGCCGGCTTCGAACAGCGCGCGGTCGACCTGGGGCGCACCCTCGGCGTAGACCGAACTCGGCCCGCCGGACAGGATGACGGCGCGGGGGCGGCGCGCGACGATCTCGTCGACCCCGGCGGTGTGCGGCATGATCTCGGAGTAGACGTGCGCCTCGCGGACGCGCCGGGCGATGAGCTGGGCGTACTGGGCCCCGTAATCGATGACGATGACGAGGTCGTGGTCAGCGGACGGGGCGGGGGCGGGCACGGGGCTCACGGGCATGGCCGAGAGTCTAGTCATCCGACGCGGAGTCGCCCGTCTGCACTGGTCAGCGCGGAATACCCCCGGGGCTATCGGTGATTTCCATGATCCGGACGGAGGGAATGAGGCGGCCCCCGGGGGTGTTCGCTGAAGCATGACTCTCTTCACAGACATCACCGGTGCGGTCGGTCGCACCCCCCTCGTGCGCATCAACCGGCTCGTCGGCGATTCCCCGAACCACGGCACCGTGTTGGCCAAGGCCGAGTTCTATGGACCCGCCAACTCGGTGAAGGACCGCATCGGCGTCGCCATCATCGACGCCGCCGAGGCGTCGGGCGAGCTGAAGCCGGGCGGGACCATCGTCGAGGGCACCTCGGGCAACACCGGCATCGCCCTGGCCATGGTCGGTGCGGCCCGCGGCTACACGGTGGTGCTGTGCATGCCGGAATCGATGAGCCTCGAGCGCCGCGCGCTCCTCCGCGCGTACGGCGCCGAGTTGATCCTCACTCCCCCCGGTGAGGGCATGAAGGGGGCGGTGGCCCGCGCCGAGCAGATCGCGGCCGAGCGGGGCGGCGTCCTGGCCCGCCAGTTCGCCAACCCGGCGAACGCCGACATCCACCGGCGCACCACCGGCCCGGAGATCTGGGACGACACCGACGGCAAGGTCGACATCTTCGTCGCCGGCGTCGGCACGGGCGGCACGATCTCCGGTGTCGGCCAGTACCTCAAGAGCCGCAACCCCGACATCAGGATCATCGCGGTCGAGCCCGCCGAGTCGGCGATCCTGTCCGGCAACGCGCCCGGACCACACAAGATCCAGGGACTCGGGGCCAACTTCGTGCCCGAGATCCTGGACCGATCGGTCATCGACGAGGTCATGACCCGCGACATCGAGCAGGCGGTCGACTTCTCGCGCCGCGCGGCGAAGGAGGAGGGCCTGCTGGTCGGGATCTCGGCCGGAGCCAACCTCTCCGCGGCCGTCGAGGTGGCCAACCGTCCCGAGAACGCGGGCAAGACCGTCGTCACGATCCTGTGCGACTTCGGCGAGCGTTACCTGTCCACCCTGCTGTACGCCGACCTCATGAACTGATCCGCCCCTCGGAGCGAGCCCACCGGCCGGCCACCGTCGCGGTGTGCCGGCCGGTGGCATGTCCGCAGCCCGACGCCATTGGCCGGGACGAAGCGCGGCTCAGCCGATGTCCCGGGCGATCGCCTCGTGGTTGCGCACGACGCGCCCGACGATGAACCCCAGCAGGTCCTCGGCGAACTCGGGGTCGAGCTGGGATTCCTCGGCGAGGCCCCGCAGCCGGCGGATCTGCTCGGCCTCGCGGTCGGGGTCGGCCGGAGGCAGGCCCAGGCCGGCCTTGAGTTCGCCGACGCGTTGGGTGCACTTGAACCGCTCGGCCATGAGGTGCACCAGCGCGGCGTCGAGGTTGTCGATGCTGGACCTCAGGCGTGAGAGCTCCGCGGGGATCTCGGACGTCATGGCCGACAGGCTAGCCGAGCCGACCAAGCCACCGGGTCGGGTCGGTCCACGCTCTGGACACTCGTCCCGACGCTCCCCGTGACGCGTTCCGCGCGGGCATCCATGCTGCTCAGCCGAGGATGACCAGTTCGATGCGCTGGAACTCCTTGACCTCCGAGTAGCCCGTCGACGCGAGCGCCCGGCGCAGGCCGCCGACGAGGTTCATCGTGCCGTCGGCGACGTGCGAGGGTCCGACCAGCACCTCCTCGAGGGTCCCCACAGGGTCGAAGTGCACGCGCTGCCCGCGCGGCAATGTCTCGTGCCAGGCCTCGGCGCCCCAGTGCCACCCGCGACCGGGAGCCTCGACGGCGCGGGCCAGCGGGGATCCGACCATCACCGCGTCGGCACCGCAGGCGATGGCCTTGGCGATGTCGCCGGACCGACCGACCGACCCATCGGCGATGACGTGCACGTAGCGCCCGCCGGACTCGTCCATATAGTCGCGCCGTGCCTCGGCCACGTCGGCGAGTGCGGAGGCCATCGGGACGGCGACACCGAGCACCCGCTGGGTGCTGCGCGTGGCGGCACCTCCGAAGCCGACGAGGACGCCCGCGGCTCCGGCCCGCATGAGATGCAGGGCCATCTGGTAACTGGCACATCCACCGACGATGACCGGCACCTCGAGGTCATAGATGAAGCGCTTGAGGTTCAGCGGCTCGGCGATGCTCGACACGTGCTCGGCGCTGACCGTGGTGCCGCGGATGACGAAGAAGTCGACGCCCGCCCCCTCGACGACCGCGGCGAACTCCTGGGTGTTCTGCGGGCTGAGCGACCCGGCCACCGGGACGCCGGCCTCGCGGATCTCGCGCATGCGCTCGGTGATGAGCTCGGCCTTGATCGGCTCGGCGTAGACCTGCTGCATGCGACGGGTGGCCTCGACCCCGTCGGAGATCGCGGTGATCTCCTCGAGGATCGGCTCGGGGTTCTCATAGCGGGTCCACAGTCCCTCGAGGTTGAGCACGCCCAGACCTCCGAGGCGTCCGACCTCGATCGCCGTCTTCGGGCTCATGATCGAGTCCATCGGGGCGGAGATGATCGGGAAGTCGAAATCGACGGCGTCGATGCGCCAGGTGAGGTTGACCTGGTCCATCCCTCGCGTGCGCCGCGACGGGACGATCGCGACGTCGTCGAGGCTGTAGGCACGCTGCGCCCGCTTGCTGCGTCCGATGTCGTACATGGCTCCTGGCATGCCTTCCTGCGTGGGTCAGCCGTGCTGGCTGTAGTTGGGAGCCTCGGCGACGTTCTGCACGTCGTGAGGGTGTGATTCCTTGAGCCCGGCCGGGGTGATCCGCACGAAGCGCCCGCGGTCCTGCAGTTCGGGGATGGTTCGGGCGCCGACGTAGAACATCGACTGGTGCAGCCCGCCGACCAACTGGTGCACCACGGCCTTGACCGGACCACGGTAGAGCACCTGGCCCTCGATGCCCTCGGGGATCAGCTGGGAGTCGGAGGTAACGTCGGCCTGGAAGTAGCGGTCCTTGGAGTAGGACTTCTTGCCGCGGGAACTCATCGCCCCGAGGGAGCCCATGCCGCGGTACTGCTTGTACTGCTTTCCGGCCACGAACACCGTCTCGCCGGGGCTCTCCTCGCAGCCCGCGAGCAGCGATCCGATCATCACCGTGGAGGCGCCGGCGACCAGTGCCTTGGCGATGTCGCCGGAGTACTGCAGGCCGCCGTCGGCGATCACGGGGACGCCGGCGGCCGCGCACGCCTGGGCGGCCTCGTGCACCGCGGTGATCTGGGGGACGCCGACGCCGGCGACGACCCGGGTGGTGCAGATCGAGCCGGGACCGACCCCGACCTTCACCGCGTCGGCGCCGGCCTCGACAAGTGCCTTGGCCCCGGCGCGGGTCGCGACGTTGCCGCCGATGACCTGCACGTGCCGGGTCGCGGGGTCTGACTTGAGGACGCGGATCATGTCGAGCAGCAGCCGGGCGTGCCCGTGCGCGGTGTCGACGACCAGCACGTCGACACCCGCCTCGACGAGCGTGGTGGCACGGTCCCAGGCGTCACCGAAGTAGCCGACCGCGGCACCCACCAACAGACGCCCGTGGTCGTCCTTGCTGGCATCGGGGAACTGCTCGGACTTGACGAAGTCCTTGACCGTGATGAGGCCGGTGAGGCGTCCCTCCCGGTCGACCAGCGGCAGCCGTTCGCGCTTGTGCTGACGCAGCAGGCGGGTGGCCTCCTCGCGGGTGATGTCGTCACTGCCCGTGATGAGCGGCAGCGGCGTCATGACATCGCGCACCAGGGTCGTGCCCCACTCGGCGACCGGGGTGAACCGGAGGTCGCGGTTGGTGCAGATGCCGAGGAGGTGCCGGTCGGGGTCGACGACCGGCAGCCCAGAGACGCGATACTCGCCGCAGACGCGGTCGAGGTCTTCGAGCGTGGCGTCGGGTCCGATCGTCACCGGATTGGAGATGCGTCCGGTCTGGGTTCGCTTGACGAGGTCGACCTGGTAGGCCTGATCCTCGATCGACAGGTTGCGGTGCAGGATGCCGAGACCACCCTCGCGCGCCATCGCGATCGCCATGCGCGACTCGGTCACGGTGTCCATCGCGGCCGAGATGAGCGGCATGCGCAGGCTGAGCTCCCGGGTGAGGGCGGCGGTCGTGTCGACCTCGGACGGGATGACGTCGGTCTCCCCGGGCAGGAGCAGCACGTCGTCGTAGGTGAGACCCAGCATCGCGAACTTGTCCGGCACCCCCGAGCCGGTGAGAGCGGGTTGATCGGTCACGACACACCTTTCGGTCTACGGCTCCGGGCGAGTGCCCATGCTACGCCACCCGCGACGGCTCACGCCTCCGGCGCTTCCCGCAGAAGACCGTCGTGCGCGGCTCCCCGCGATGCCCCTCGCACCCCTGGGCGGCGTACGAATCGGCCAACGGCGTACGAGTCGGCAGCCCGCGGTGACATGGTCGTACGCCGCCGAGGCCGGGTCGTACGCCGCGGGACGACCGGGCGGGACGACGGGGCTCGGCGGGAGGACGGGACGGACCCCGGAGACGACCGTGGGGTCGCCGCCCGCAGTGGTGCGGACGGCGACCCCACGGATCTGCCGGGTCGGGCGATCGGACCCTCAGTTGGCGTCGCTGGTCTCCTCGGGCTTCTCGACCACCAGGGTCTCGGTGGTGAGCAGCAGCGAGGCGATCGAGGCGGCGTTCGCCAGCGCCGACCGGGTGACCTTCACCGGGTCGATGACCCCGGACTCGAGCAGGTTCTCGTAGACGCCGGTACGGGCGTTGTAGCCCTCGCCGGGCTGCATCTCCTGCACCTTGCTGACGATCACGTAGCCCGGCACGCCACCGTTCTCAGCGATCCAGCGCAACGGTTCCACGACGGCCTTCTGCACGATGTGCACGCCGACCTTCTCGTCACCGGTGAGACCGAGGCCGCCATCGAGCACCCTCGCAGCGTGCACGAGAGCTGAGCCACCACCGGCGACGATGCCCTCTTCAATCGCGGCGCGGGTCGCGGAGACGGCGTCCTCGATGCGGTGCTTCTTCTCCTTGAGCTCGACCTCGGTGGCCGCACCCACGCGGATGACGCACACGCCGCCGGCGAGCTTGGCGACCCGTTCCTGGAGCTTCTCCCGGTCCCAGTCGGAGTCGGAGCGGCCGATCTCGGCCTGCAACTGCTGCACCCGGCCCTGGACGGCGGCGGGGTCACCGGCGCCGTCGACGATCGTGGTGTTGTCCTTGGTGATGAGCACGCGGCGGGCGCGGCCGAGTACCTCGAGACCGACCTGGTCGAGCTTCAGCCCGACCTCGGGGGCCACCACCTGACCGCCGGTGAGGATCGCGATGTCCTCGAGCATGGCCTTGCGACGGTCACCGAACGCCGGCGCCTTGACGGCGACCGAGGTGAACGTGCCCCGGATCTTGTTGACGACCAAGGTCGACAGCGCCTCGCCGTCGACGTCCTCCGCGACGATGAACAGCGTGCCCTTGGCCGCGATGACCTTCTCGAGCAGCGGCAGCAGGTCGTTCATCGAGCTGATCTTGCCCGAGTTGATCAGGATGTAGGGGTCGTCGAGCACGGCCTCCATGCGGTCGGCGTCGGTGACGAAGTACGGCGACAGGTAGCCCTTGTCGAACTGCATGCCCTCGGTGAACTCGAGTTCGGTGCCGAAGGTCTGCGACTCGTCGACGGTGATGACGCCGTCCTTGCCGACCTTGTCGAACGCGTCGGCGATGAGCGTGCCGATCTGCTCGTCGCGCGAGGAGATCGTCGCGACGTTGGCCATGTCGGAGGTGGTCTCGATCTGCTTGGCGATCGACTTGAGCTCACTCTCGAGGGCCGTGACGGCCTTGTCGATGCCGCGCTTGAGGGCGATCGGGTTCGATCCGGACGCCACGGCGCGCAGACCCTCGTGCACGAGTGCCTGGGCGAGCACGGTGGCGGTGGTGGTTCCGTCGCCGGCGACGTCATTGGTCTTGGTGGCGACCTCCTTGGCCAGCTGCGCGCCGAGGTTCTCGTACGGGTCGCTCAGCTCCACCTCACGGGCGACGGTGACGCCGTCGTTGGTGATCGTGGGAGCGCCCCACTGCTTGTCGAGGACGACGTAGCGGCCCTTGGGGCCGAGGGTCACCTTCACGGTGTTGGCGAGGATGTCGACGCCACGCTCGAGCGAGCGGCGCGCCTCCTCGTCGAACTGGAGAATCTTGGGCATCGGATCGGTTCCTTCTGCTTCTGTGTCGTGTGTGCACTTGTCGACAGGTGCACCTGTGGTGTGCTGCGTCCACCGACGGGTGGTGCGGCTCGTGCCCCGGCCAGCCCGATCGGGCGTCCGCCGGGCCGGTGCCGACCGGTGTCGCGGGTGACCCACGGACCGGGAGGATGTCCCGGGCCCGGCCGGACGGCACGGTTCAGGATGAACCGGCGCCGGCCTGGTGGGGTGCGGTGTGGATCGACCCGCACCCCACCGTCGACTACTTGGTGACGACAGCGAGGATGTCGCGGGCGTTGAGCAGGAGGTATTCCTGCCCGTCGTACTTGACCTCGGTGCCGCCGTACTTGCTGAAGATCACGACGTCGCCGACGGCAACGTCGAGGGGAACCCGGGCGCCGTTGTCGTCGAAGCGGCCGGGGCCGGTCGCGATGACCTTGCCCTCCTGCGGCTTCTCCTTGGCGGTGTCGGGGATGACAAGACCCGAGGCGGTCGTCTGCTCGGCTTCAAGAGGCTGGACGAGGACGCGGTCCTCGAGCGGCTTGATCGTGGTTGCCACGTCAAAACCCTTTCTGACTAGTTCGTCATCGTGCGCCCTGACGGCGTCCGACGGTGATGTGCAGGTCGTGCCGGTGTTCCGGCGGGTGCAGGTCTCGGCCGGGGCGTCGTCGCGGTGCCGTCCCGTCCGTTGGCACACTCATGCTGAGAGTGCCAACGCTGAATCTATACCGCCGTTAGCACTCGTTCAAGCCGAGTGCCAGTCGGGTGGGTTGGTCGACTCCGCTCCCCCACCCGCCGCCGGGTCTACCCGGCGGACCACGAGGGCGCGCGTGCCCCGCGCCGTCGGGGTGATGATGATGGTGGCGGCCCGCGGACCTGCGGGCTTCAGCCGACGGCGCAGGACGGCCGGATCGAGGTCGACCGCCCGCTTCTTGATCTCGAGGGTCCCGATCGCGTTCTCGCGCACCCACCGGCGCAGCGTCCGTTCGCCCGGGTCGAGCACCTCGAGCACCTCGAAGGTCGTGCCCCACCGGTCGGAGGCCGCCCTCCCGGATGGAAGGTGGTCACAGGTGAGGTATCCGACTCCGGGGGCGACGCGGCGGCAGTGCGGATGGGCGAGCGCCACGAGCCCGGCCCGCAGCAGCGCGCCGTCGGGCTCGACGACGAAGGCGCCGAGTTCTCCGAACGGCAGGTCCACCGGCTCCGACGGGCCGAGATCGGCGGCGTCGGGCAGCAGGGTGACGGCCCGACCCCCCGCGACCCCCGGACGCCGCCACAGCCCGACCTCGACCGGGTCGCCACGGTGACTCACCCACCGCGCCTCGACCCCGTCGGGGATGAGGTCGAGGGGCAGCCCCGGGCCGAGCTTGACGCAGGCGGTCTCGAATCGGCCGAGCAGCGACACGACGAAGTCCCACGGCGGGCTGAACTGGTCGACCCGCCAGGTGCGTCCCCGGCCGGTGCGCCGCGCAGGGTCGCAGAAGACCCCCACCGCCCCGGGGTGCGCCCGGTCTACGAGGGTGGGCAGCAGAACCTCGGCGTCACCGGTGACCACCGTGGCGTCATGACCGTCCAGGTTGTGACGGGCGTAGGCCGCCGTCGTGGGGTCGTGCTCGACCGCGACGACCTCCAGGCCGGCCTCGCAGAACGCGACGGCGTCCGACCCGAGTCCGCAGCCGAGGTCGATGACCCGCCGGACACCGGCGGCGACGAAGCGTTCGGCCCGCCAGGTGGCGACGTCGGGGCGGGTCGCCTGCTCCAGCCCGTCGGCGGTGAGCAGCATCCGTCCGGCTGCGGCTCCGAACTTCGCGTGGGCCCGGCGACGCAGCACCACCTGGGTGAGGGCCGCCGCCGCCAGGTCGGGGTCAACCACCCGACGCAACGCGTCGGCCGCGGCCAGCGAGCCGGGGTCCGACTGCTGCGCCGCGAGGGCCAGTGCCTGCCGGCCGAGGGGACCCGTGAGACGCTCCGCGTCCATCACCGGCCGACTCCGTCAGCCCAGCAGGACGGTGACGGCATGGATGAGCAGGCCGACGAGGCAGCCGACCACGGTGCCGTTGATCCGGATGAACTGGAGGTCGCGGCCGACATGGAGTTCGATCCGACGGGAGGCCTCCTGGCCGTCCCACCGCTGGATGGTGTGGGTGATGATGCTCGACACCTCACCGCCGTAGGTGTGGACGAAGAACGCGACGATGTCGGCGACCCGGGACTCGAGGCGTTCGCGCTGGGCCTCGTCGCTGACGAGCGTCGAGCCGAGGTCGGTGAGCGCCTGGCGGAAGCGTCCGTGCAGCCGGGAATCGGGATCGTCGAGGGCGGCGGTGAGACTCTCGCGGACGCTGCGCCACACGCTGAGCGCGGATTCGCCCAGTTGCGGGTGGGTGAGCAGCCGGGCCTTGAGCGTCTCGGCGCGTTGCTGCACCTCGGGATCGTGTTGGAGGTCGCCGGCGATCCGCAGCAGCAGGTCGTCGATCGATGCCCGGGTGGGATGCTCGGGATCGTCGAGGATCGACTGGGCCCAGTCGAGCGCCTGGGTGTAGGTCCAGTCGACCACCCGGGTGCTCACGGCACCCGGGGCCCACCACGGCGCCCGATTGGCGACCATCTTCTTGAAGCTGTCGGGGTGACGCAGCAGCCAGCCGTGCACCTCGCGGGCCACGAGGTCGACGAAGCCACGGTGCGCGCCGTCGGCGACGACGCCCGCGAGCACCTCACCGGCCAGGCCCGCCATCGGCTCGCGCACCAGCCGCGGCATGATCACGTCGTCGACCAGTGTGCGCACGTCGTCGTCGCCCACCCGGACGAGGCCGGCACGAGCCACGCGGGCGAATTCGGTCGCGACCCGTGACGCGTGCCCTTCGTCCTCGAGCCAGCGTCCGATGCGCAGACCGAGGTGGGCGGCCGCCAGCCGGTCACGGGCGACCTCCTCGGTGAGGAAGTTCTCGGCGAAGAACGCCTGCAGGCTGACCGCGATCTCGTCCTTCTTGGTCGGCACGATCGCGGTGTGGGGAATGCGCAGTCCCAGCGGGTAGCGGAACAGCGCCGTGACCGCGAACCAGTCGGCCATCGCCCCGACCATCGCCGCCTCGGCCCCGGTGTTCACCCATCCCCAGCCGCCGGCATGATCGAGCCGCAGGGTCGCCAGATAGATGATCGCCGCGAGGATCAGCAGGCTGAGCGCCAGCGCCTTCATCCGGCGCAGGTGCCGCAGCCGCTCACGGTCGGCGGGATTGAGTTCGTTCGCGCGCATTGTCACCATTCAAGCGCAGCTACCCGTCGCGCCACGATTCCGTCGGGGACGATTCAGGGCCGGGGCGGACGCGGGCGAGGTTCAGATCTCCTCGCGGCGCACCTCACGCTCGACCTGCTCGTCCTCGGCGGGTGTGGCGCCGCGCACCGTGGTCGACTCGCGGGTGACCTGGCTGCGGGGCCGGTTGATGAGCAGTTCCAGCAGCAGCCACAGGACGCCCGCGGCGGCGATGATCAGGCCGATCATCGGGAGGTTGACGCCACTCACGCGGTCGGCGACGGCGTACCTCAGCACCAGGCCGATGACGATCACGGCGATGGGTCCTCCGATGCGTGCAGTCATGCTGGTTCCTGCCTTCCGGTGGGAGCTCGGCCGCCGGACGGCACGCCGAACTCGGCTGGCCGGGGCGCAGTCAACGCGTCCACGGATGGTGCCATCGTGTCCGCTCATGCCCCGGGACGCGACCCCCTGCGGGGCGTTCGGCCGCACATTCCACCCAGGGGGGTGGCCGGTTCAGTCGGTCAGGGCCTCGATGTGGTGCCGCACGAGACGTCGTCCCTCGTAGTGCAGGACGCCGTGGAACTGACGCACCGCGGCGTCGAACACGAGGGGCAGGAACAACCGGTCACCCTCGTACATGGGCAACTGCCCCAGGCGGTCGATATCGACCCAGGTCAGCTCGCCCTCCGGGCTCCGCTCGGCCGGGACGCCGGTGAAGCCGGGGACGAGGAACACGAAGCCGAACCAGTCGCGACCCTGGGAGTCGAAGCCCGGCCAGTTCAGCGTGCCGCGGAGCGTCATCCCGGTGGCCTCGATGCCCGCCTCCTCACGGATTTCCCGCCGCAGCCCCGCGACGACGTCCTCATCGGGTTCGAGCTTGCCGCCCAGCCCGTTGTAGAGGCCGTACTGCTCGTCGTGGCTGCGGGCCGTGCGGTGCACGAGCAGCACCTGGCGTCGCTCGGCGTCCAGCACGTAGCCGAGGGTGGCCAGGATCGGCGTGTAGGGCATCGGGCGCGGCGCAGGTCAGACCAGGATCGTCGACACCGGCAGGCCGGAGTCGGCGCCGATATCCATGCTCGACGGGCGTCCCCCGGCGCGCACCACCTGGGTGGTGAGGGCCGCGATCATCGCCCCGTTGTCGGTGCACAGCCCCGGTCGTGGGCGGCGGAGTTCGATGCCGGCCGCCGAGGCGCGCTCCTCGAGCAGCGCCCGCAGCCGCGAGTTCGCCGCCACGCCGCCGCCGATGAGCATGTTGGTGACGCCGTAATGCTGCGCCGCGTCGACGGCCTTGGCGGTGAGCACGTCGCAGACGGCCTCCTGGAACGATGCGGCGACGTCGTTGATCGGAATGTCGAGCCCGTCGCGCCGGCGCGCCTCGACCCACCGGGAGACCGCGGTCTTGAGACCCGAGAACGAGAAGTCGAACCGGTGCTCCGCCATGTCGTGGCGGGCGGTGAGCCCGCGGGGAAAGCGGATCGCGGTGGGGTCGCCCTCGGCGGCCGCCCTGTCGATGACCGGGCCGCCCGGGTAGGGCAGGCCGAGCACCCGGGCCACCTTGTCGTAGGCCTCCCCCGCCGCGTCGTCGATCGTCGAGCCGATCTCGGTGATGCTGGTCGCCATGTCCTCGACGAGCAGCAGGGACGTGTGACCGCCCGAGACCAGCAGCGCGATGCTCGGGGTGGGCAGGTCGCCGTGGTCCAGCAGGTCGACCGCCACGTGCCCGGCGAGGTGGTTGACGCCGTAGAGCGGCTTGTTCAGGTAGCTGGCCAGGGTCTTGGCGCTCGACAGCCCGACGACGAGGGCGCCCATGAGCCCCGGCCCGGCGGTGACGCCGATGCCGTCGAGGTCCGACAGGTCGATGCCGGCCTTCTGCACGGCCCGCTGGAGGGCCGGCACCATCGCCTCGAGGTGTGCGCGTGAGGCGACCTCGGGCACGACGCCCCCGAAGCGCACGTGCTGCTCCACGGAGGAGGCCACCTCGTTGGCCAGCAGCGTGTTGCCGCGCACGATGCCCACACCGGTCTCGTCACAACTCGACTCGATGCCGAGAATCAGTGGTTCTGTCATGGTGTCCTACCCGTCAGCATCGTGCCTGGTGCGGTCAGCCGTGGAGTCTACCCGGCGTCCGCGTGCGGGCGGCGCCGCCGACGGGGCCGTCGTGCCGGCTGCGGCGTACGAGATGGTCACCTTGGGCGGCCAGGTCGTACGCCGATGGCCCGGTCGTACGCCGCCCCAGTGGCCCTCCGGGTCTCCCCAGTGGCCCTCCGGGTCTCCCCTGGGCCTCGGGCCCCCTCCTGGGCCTCCGGGGCGTCCGGGTCAGCAGCGGGGCGGGATGGCAGGCGGGACGCGCCGGCGGGCCAGGGCGTGGGGCGTGGGTGTCTCAGCCGGCGAGCGTGGCGCGCTGGCGGATGATCCGTCGGCGCAACCACGCATCCCGGACGCCGCTGCGGTAGCGGCGCAGGCGCATGAGTTCCCATCCCCCGTATTCGGCCTCATCGACCAGCAGGCGGCGCACGGCGTTGCGTCCGGCGTCATGCGGCAGGCGGATCTGCTGTACCTCGAAGTCGGAGTTCCCGACGTGCTCGATCGAGGTCCACCGCCCGACCACCCGGGTCCGCTCCGCGCTCATGCGCACATCCTGACACGACCAGCAAGCGTGCACCGGAGGCGCGTTCACGCCGGGGAAGCTCGGCGTGCATGGCCGGGTGACTTGGTGCTAGGCTTCTCAAGCCGTCGGGGCGACTTCGTCTCCGCAGGGCATCGCACGACAACGAAACAACACTCGTCCGGGTGGCGGAATAGGTAGACGCGCTAGCTTGAGGTGCTAGTGCCCGTTAAGGGCATGGAGGTTCAAGTCCTCTCTCGGACACTCTTAGTGACCC
>JAJXWF010000251.1 GCA_021781735.1 Actinomycetes bacterium | reverse complement strand
CGCGCGGCCTGCTCGCCGAGCTGCGCGACCTCGGCGAGATGACCGGCGGCCCGCCGCCGTTCACGAAGCGCGACCGCTCGTCCTTCTTGCAGCGCCTCGACGAGTCGATCAACGCCATCCGCCGCCGACTTGGAAGCTGGGACCGGATCTGACGCTGCCACCTGTCCGAGGCCGCGACACAGGGACAACCGCCCCTCGTCGCTGCGTCTGCCGTTGCCGGTACTCCGCCACCATCGCGTGGCCGCCGCCCCTCTAACGCTCGGTTTCGTGAGTCTCGTCACATAATCTAGAGTTGCGAACTTGACATGGCCTTGTACCTGACATAGACTACTTTTACTAGTCCGGGGTACGAAAATGAGACAGTTCCAACAGGTGCTTTTCGCTTTGGTCGTGTTTGGGTGCCGCGTCACGATCGCCGGTCCGCTGCCAACAGCCAGGCTCGCCGACTACGTGGCGCCGGCCGGCGCCTCGTGGTGTGTGTTGCCGGCCGGGGGAATCGCGGTGATGGAGGGGCAGGCAGGCCCCGTACGGATGTGGAACGCGGCTGGCCACCCGGACGGAACCATCGGTATCGTCGGCCCGCCGGCCGACGCGAGTCCCCTGCCGCCCGCGGCGTCGCGGACACACATCGCGTTGATGTGGCGGGGCGTTGACGACAGGCTCGTGGTCCAACTCTACTCATTGGCAGGCGGACCATTCGTCCGCCAGCTGACCTTCCCCTCATCCGTGGTCACGGTGGCATTGGGCCCCAGCTCCATAGTCATGGAAGAGCTGTCCGTTGACGACCCAGCCCCGGTCAAGGTGTTCGACCTTAACGGGAGAGCGGTCGCGACCTACCCGCTCCCCACCGAGCTTGTTAGATCGGTACGGCTCGAAGCCGGCTCGACATGGCTCGCGCATGTACGGACGTTCTTCCACGGCGATGAGCTGTGGGGCGTGCCGGGCGGTCTCTATGAGCTGTGGCGGCTTGGAGAGGCGCCATTGCGAGTTCAGATCGAGCCAGTCCAGCGAGTGAGAGGGAACTACCTCACGGGCGAGACGGCAGTCCGACGGTATGAGGAGCGGGGAATCCCACAGGGGCCAAGGCGCGCAGCGGCGATCTGGGAGCCCGCCGTCAGGCAGGCGAGCCCGAGTGGGGACACCGTGGCGTTTCTCCTCGAGGACCGCCCGGATGCCGAAAGCGGTCGCTGCAGGGCGGATCTCTGGTCATTCCCAGGGCCAAGACCGGGACCGTCGGCCCGGATTCCTGGCCCGTGTCCCGACGCCGTCTACCAGGGTGTGAATGGCCTCTGGCTGAGGCGACACGGAAAGGTCGAGTGGTTTCCATGGGCAGCGACTCAAAGATAGGTTGTAGTTTCCATCTCAGGAGGGGCGGACGCCCCCCCCGCGGGGCGAGGGACGACCTCTCCTTGCTCAGGAGAGTGTGAACCTACCGACCAGAAGTAAGTCAGAATCAGACAGCAGAAGGATGGAGGGATCAAGATGAAGACCGCGTTTCGTCGTATCGTGCTGGGCCTTGTGGTCGCTGGCGCCGTCATCGCCGCAGTATCCGTTGCCCCCGCTGCGTTTGGTTGTCATTCCTCCAACGGCTGCGACGTGTGCGACACGCCTGCCTACCAAGTGGCGGAGCAGACCTGCATCCTAAGAACCTATGTGTGCAATGACGGGAGTTGGACGGAGGAGTACTGCTGGGGGTAATCCCATGAGACGCCAGGTAATCGGGCTGGCCACGGCTGGTCTGGTGGCTGTCGCGCTTTCGAGCTGGGCGGTGGCCCAGACCGCGATGCCCCGCGTCGACGACCCGGGGCGGACGTTCCCGACCACCCGACTTCTCAGCGACGGCTCCGGCGGGCTGGTGGGATGGGATGACGAGAGCCGGACGCTCTCCCACTGGAAAGCCACCGGGGTGCTCACCGCAACGTGCAAGCCGAGGTTCCCACTTGGTGACGAATGGGCAAAGGTCGCGGCACGGGGGAGTGACGCGATGTTCGTGTTCTCGGACTCGGTCGTCGGCAAGAGCGACGAACGGCGATTCGCGGTCGTCGACATCGACCGCTGCGAGATCGCCGCGACCGGGCCGTTCCCAATCGGCCACCCGGTCTACCTCGCGGCCGGGCGGTACGACTGGCTGACCGCGGCGAGGCCCGTTGCGAAGGAGCTCGATCGCTTTGTCTTCGTTGCGTTCGACGAAGAGGGAGAGATCACCGCCGAGTACAATGTCTACGATGCGGTCGATGGGTTCGTGAAGAAGGCCAAGCTCAACGCACCGCTCGGTCCCCATCTTGCGGACCTGGCCGTCGCCGCCAACGAGGTGTGGATCCTGCCCAAGGCGACGTACGCCTTGCTGCGGCCCCCGCAGGGCGGGTTGCCGCTGCGAACAGTCGAGCCGCCCGATTGCCTTGCGGCAGGTGGAACGGTCCGGAACGGCGGAGACGCAGCGAAGATCTTTCGCGACAAGATCCTGAAGCGCCTTTCACCGGACGATCGCAAACAATCCGAGGAAAGACTGAGCAAGGGCGGCCAGATCACCGGCTTCGAATACTCGTTTGGATCGGTCGTCGCGTACCGGCGCTATCTCGCCGTGACGCCCAACGACCCCCGGCCCAAGGGCGGCAGCCGGCTCGACATCTGGGACATGGTGACGGAGTCGCTCGTGGCCGTGCTGCCGTTCAACAGCTCGGAAACGCTCGTGGGGTTCTCCGATGAGCGCGCGTGGGTGCTGGCCGAGGACCACTCGGTGCGGTCGATGGTCTTGCCGGAACTGGCTGAGCCGTTGGACGAGCCCTGCAAGACGTACGCGAAGCTCCTGGAGGCGACGTCTCCGCCGGCTGCGCCCGCGAAGACGGTAGAGTCGAACTGATCCATCGAACCGGCAGGGCGGCCGCGGCCGCCCTGCCCATCTCGTTCTCATCTCCAAGAACGCCGGCCACTCCGAAGGCGATCGCTCACTCCCCGTGGAAAGGTTCGTCGGGGCAGTATGATCGGGCGCGGAGGGGACCGCGTGCTCCACATCTTCGTCGACGCCGACGCCTGCCCGGTGAAGGGCGAGGTCTATCGGGTGGCCGCGCGCTATGAGCTCGACGTCACGCTCGTGGCGGGGTCATGGATGCGCAGGCCCGACCACCCAAGGATCGCGCTCGAGGTCGTCGGGGAAGGGATCGACGTCGCCGACGACTGGATCGCCGCGCACGTTGGGGACGGCGACATCGTGGTCACTGCGGACATCCAGCTCGCCGCGCGCTGCCTCGCCCGCGGGGCGACCGTCATCGGTTACGCGGGCCCGCCGTTCACCGCCGCCAACATCGGCGACGCCCTCGCCACGCGCGGCCTGCTCGCCGAGCTGCGCGACCTCGGCGAGATGACCGGCGGCCCGCCGCCGTTCACGAAGCGCGACCGCTCGTCCTTCTTGCAGCGCCTCGACGAGTCGATCAACGCCATCCGCCGCCG
>JAJXWF010000060.1 GCA_021781735.1 Actinomycetes bacterium | reverse complement strand
GGCCGATCCGGCGACGATCGAGTCGCCGACATGCAGGGTCCCGCGGTGGATGAGCACCGTGGCCACCGGGCCGCGGCCCTTGTCGAGGTGCGCCTCGATCGCCACACCCTGGGCGGGCATGTCGGGATTCGCCCGCAGGTCGAGGGCGGCGTCGGCGGTGAGCACGACGGCCTCGAGCAGGCTGTCGAGCCCCTCGCCGGTGATCGCGGACACGTCGACGAACATCGTGTCGCCGCCGTATTCCTCGGGCACCAGGCCGAATTCCATCAGTTGGCCGCGCACCTTCGTGGGATCCGCCGCGGGCTTGTCGATCTTGTTCACCGCCACGACAACCGGCACGTCGGCCGCCTTCGCGTGGTTCAGCGCCTCGATCGTCTGCGGCATCACGCCGTCATCGGCGGCCACCACGAGCACCGCGATGTCGGTCGACTTGGCGCCACGGGCACGCATGGCCGTGAACGCCTCGTGACCCGGGGTGTCGATGAACGTGATCGCGCGCGGCTCGCCGTCGACCTCGGTCGCCACCTGGTAGGCGCCGATGGCCTGGGTGATGCCGCCGGCCTCGCCCGCCACCACGTTGCTGTGACGCAGTGCGTCGAGCAGCTTGGTCTTGCCGTGGTCGACGTGACCCATGACGGTGACCACCGGGGGACGCGGGGCGAGATCGTCCTCGTCGCCCAGGTCTTCGCCGAACTCCAGGTCGAAGCTCTCGAGCAGCTCGCGGTCCTCGTCCTCGGGCGAGACGACCTGGATGTCGTAGTTCAGCTCGGACCCCAGCACCGCAAGGGTCTCATCGCTCACCGACTGGGTGGCGGTGACCATCTCGCCCAGGTTGAACAGCACCTGCACGAGCGAGGCGGGCTCGAGGCCGATCTTCTCGGCGAGGTCGGTGAGCGAGGAGCCGCGACGCAGCCGGACGGTCTGCCCGTCGCCCTTCCGGACCCGCACGCCACCGATGAGCGGCGCCTCCATCTGGTCGAATTCCTGTCGGCGCTGCTTGCGGGACTTGCGTCCACGACGCCCGGCTCCGCCGGGACGACCGAACGCACCCTGCGTGCCGGATCCGCCGCGGCCACCACGGCCGCCGCGGCCACCACCAGCAGGTGCACCGAGGGCAGGCGCACCGGTGCGGCCACCAGCGGCGCCCGGACGCCCACGGCCGGGACCTCCGGCCGGGCGTCCGCCACGGGTGGGTGCACCGGTGAGCTGCGTCGACTGCTGCTTGGGCATCATCGCCGGGTTGGGGCGAGGCATGCCGGGAACACCGGACGAACCGCCCGGGCGGGGCATGCCGCCGGGGGCCGGACGACGCTGGGGGTCACGGGTTCCGGTGTCGTCACGGCGCCGGGCCTGACCCATGCCCTGGGACGAGGCGAACGGGTTGTTGCCGGGGCGCGGGGCTCCGGGACGACGGGCACCCTGGGTGTGCTGGGCCCCACCGGCGCCGGGACGCTGCGCGGCGGTGGGACGCGGAGCGGCCGGTCGCGGACCCACCTGGTTGGGGGTGGGCGCCTGCGGCCTGGGGGTGCTGCTGGTGGTCGGCGTGTGAGCCTGCCGGGGCGTCGGGGCGGGGCTCGTGGGCGCCGCCGCACTCGTCTGGGCGGGGCTCGCCGGGGCCGCACTCGTCGGGGCCGCACTCGTGGCAGCCGCACTCGTCGGGGCAGGGCTCGCCGGGGCCTTGCTCGCCGGGGCCGGAACCTGCCGGGGCGTCGCGCTGGTCGTGGGTCCCCCCGCGCTCGCCGGCGAGGTGCGGGGGCCCGGGCGAGGCCCGGGAGCCGACGCCGAGGACGGCCGGGCGGCCTGAGCGGGCCGGGGGGCGGGTGCTGCGGGCGCGGTGACCTTGGGAGCGGGTGCGCCGCTGGAGGCCTTCGGGGTTTCGCGCACGGGCGCTGGGGTGGACACCTGGGGGGTCTTCACCTGTTCGCGCAGACGTCGCACGACGGGGGCTTCGATCGTCGACGACGCCGAGCGAACGAATTCGCCCATGTCGCCGAGGGTCTTCAGTAAATCCTTGCTTTCCAGTCCAAGCTCTTTCGCGAGCTCGTAGACACGGACCTTGGCCACTACTCTCCTTCAGGCCCGCGTCTGACTGACCGGACCAGCTAGTTGGTTTTGGTGCTCATCGGTGATGACTCATCGCACAGTCATGAGCGTCAGCCCACTTTCTGATTCGCGGCCCGGGTCGCCGGGCACGCACTGACGAAGTCCTCCCCGGGAACCCGGGGGGACGCGCATCGCCTAGGGTATCTCGTCGCCCACCCTCTCCGCGAACCGGGACGCGGCGCTCGACTCACCGCCGGCGTCGCAGGGCCCGGGGCAGGGCGTTGCGACGCCGGGCGGCCTCCCGGCAGGAGGCGTCGTCGTGGAGCCAGGCGCCGCGGCCTGGCAGGCGGCGTCCGGGATCGGGCACCGGCCCGGCGGGCGAGTCGACGTAGCGCACCAACTCGGACGCCGGCACCGCCCGGCGGCAGCCCACGCAGGTGCGGGTAGGTTCTGCTCGCGTCACCGCATCAGGCTACCGGCCCGGTGAGGGATCACCGGATGCTCACTCCGCGGGGTGGTCAGCGGCCCGGTCAGCGGGGTGATCCGCGGCGACGGGGGCCGTGTCGGACCGGATGTCGATCCGCCACCCGGTGAGCCGGGCGGCGAGCCGGGCGTTCTGCCCCTCGCGTCCGATGGCCAGCGACAGCTGGTAATCGGGCACGATGACGCGGGCGGCCCGGGCGGCCGGGTCGACGATGGTGACCGAGGTGACCTTGGCGGGACTCAGGGCGTGGGCGACGAACTGCGCGGGATCGTCGGACCAGTCGATGATGTCGATCTTCTCCTCGTTGAGCTCGTGCATGACGGCTCTTACCCGCTGACCCATCGGGCCGATGCAGGCGCCCTTGGCCGACACGTCGGGGCTGTGCGAGAGCACGGCGATCTTGGTGCGGTGGCCCTCTTCGCGGGCGACGGCCTTGATCTCCACGACCCCCCGCTCGATCTCGGGCACTTCGAGGGCGAACAGTTTGCGCACGAGGTTGGGGTGGGTGCGCGACACGACGACCTGGAGCCCGCGGGTGTCGCGGCGTACCGAGACGACGTAGACCCGCATCCGGCGTCCGTGCGAGTAGTCCTCGCCGGGCACCTGCTCGGCCTGCGGAAGCATCGCCTCGGTCTTGTTCCCGACGTCGAGCCGGACGACCCGCGAGTCTCGATCCTGTTGCACGGTTCCGAGGATGATGTCTCCCTCGACGGCCGAGAAGTGCCCGAACTTCTGCTCGTCCTCCGCCTCGCGCAGCCGCTGGAAGATCACCTGGCGCGCGGTGGCGGCGGCGACGCGACCGAAGTCGGCCGGCGTCCCCTCGTACCAGCCGACGATCTCGCCCTCGTCGTCGCGTTCGGGGACCATCACCGCGACCCTGCCGGATCGCCGGTCGAGTTCGACCCGGGCGCCGTGGACCGGGTGGTCCGTCTTCGTGTACGCGTTGAGCATCGCGTCCTCCAGCGCCTTGACGAGCACGTCGAAGGGGATCTCCTTCTCCCGCTCGATCGCGCGCAGCGCGGCCATATCAACATCCATGGCTCAGTCCTCCTCGTCCTGCTCATCGGCGCCGTCATCGTCGAAGTCGTCATCGTCGGAGTCGTCATCGTCGGAGTCGTCATCGTCGGGGCCGAGCCCCTCGGGACGGTTCAACTCCACCTGGATCGTGGCCCGGGTGATGTCGGTGAACGCGATCCGGCGTTCGGGGTCGAGCTGGACGACGGTGTCGTCGGCTGCGAGGATCCGGCCCTCGACGACCTCGCCGTCGGCCAGCACGATCCGCACCAGCCGAGTGAGGTTCCGACGGAAGTGCTTGGGTTCGGTGAGCGGGCGGCTCGTGCCGCGGGAACTCACCTCGAGGGTGTACGGCTGGTTGCCGATGTTGGCCGCGTCGAGTGCCGCCGACAGGTCACGGGCCGCCTCGGCGATGTCGTCGAGGAGTGGTCCACGGCCATGAGGGCCATCGCCGTCGACGGTGATCCGCACGACGCTGCGGCGTCCGGCCGGCACGATCTCAAGCCTGTCGAGTTCCAGTCCGTGACTGGTGAGCACCGGTTCGACCGCTCGCGTGATCGCCTGCTCGTTCATGGTTCCTCTTTCGTGTTCGATTGTCTCTTCTGTTGTTCGACCGGGCCCCGGCGTCCCGCAGGGTTGCCCGTCGGATGGTCAACCTTACAGATTCGCGGCGAGGGGCGCGTCTGCCTGATCCCCCTCCATTGTGGCGCGGCCCCGGCGCGCGGAGCAGCACCGCGCCTTCCCCCTGCGGATAGGGTTCACCCGTGCTCCACCCGCGCCGCCCGACGTCCGGCCCGCCGCTGTCTCGCCGGGCCCTGTTGACGCGGGTGATACCCGCCGGGATGGTGGCATTGGCCTCCGGCTGCAATACCGGGATGGCCGCCGGGGCGGCAGACCCCGGCGCGGCCTCCGGCGGCACACTCGGTCCGCCGGCGCTGCTTTCCTACGCCGATCTCGCCGGCCGGCTCTCGACCGCCGCGTTCGACTTCCGCATGCTCGTAGGCGCACCCCCGTCGACCGCCGCGTGGGCGAGCGCCGCCGCGGCGATGTGCCACGCCCAGGCGGCGGTTCTCGGCCGCTCCGACCCCCTCACAGGGACACCGGTTCCCCCGGACGCCGGGTCCACCCCGAGCGGATCGACCGCCGGCACCGTGCCGACGGCGACCCCGTCCGCGGCGACCGCAGGTGCCCTGACGCGGGTCGCGGCCGACCAGGCCGGCATCGAGTCCGCCATGCGCGACCGATGCCTGGCAGCGCCATCGGGTGACCTCGCGCTGCTGTTCGCCTCGCTGGGCGTCGCCGCGCACGCGGTGAGCCACCCCTCGGTACCGGTGGTGGCGACCGGCATCGTCCCCTTCCATTGCCGCGTCGGGGATCGCAGCGCCGCGCTCATCGTGCTGCTCAGCCGCGTGGACGCGCTGGTCGAGGGACTCGACCAGGGGCTCGGGGCGCTGCCCTTCCATGACCCCGCCTACACTCCCGGCCTGACCCGGCTGAGCGAGGTGGAAACGCTGCGGGACACGATCCAGCAGGACCTGCTGGCCGCCTCCGTCACGCCGACCCCGGGGCCACTTGATTACGCGCTGCCGGGGACGACCGACTCCCCCGCCCACGTCCAGACCTTGTGGGGGATGCTCGAACGCGACGTCATGGCCGCCTGGTTGCGGGTGGCGGCCGCGTCCATCGGAGCAGACCGGGGCGCCGCATTCGACGCCGCCGTGTCACAGCAGGATCTGGTCGCCGGTCACGGCGTCGGCATCTCCTGGTGGCCGGGATGGGTCTGAGCGGACAGGCCCGGCCGACCGGACTCAGCCCCCGACGTCGGCGTCGTCGCTCATGAGGGCCTCCGGCACATTCGCGGTGATCACCGTGCCGTCGGCCCGCAGGTCGCCCACCACCGGGTGGTGTCCCTCGAGGCTCGTCAACTCCGGGCCCTGACCGTCGAGCGGCTCCGTGACCGGCTCCCCTGCCCCGATCCACATCTCCCGGCCGCGGACGCCGACGCTGGCCCCCTGCCCGTCGAGGACCCGGAACTCCATGTGGTCGCGCTCGAGCCGCACGTTCAGCAGCGTGCCGTGCGTGCGCACACGGAAGTCCATGGAGGGCCATTCCCGGGGCAGCCGCGGATCGAACGTCAGATGGCCCCCGGTGTCACGCATGCCACCGAAGCCGTGGATGATGGCGTTCCACACACCGGCCGCCGATGCGATGTGCACCCCGTCGGACGTGTTGTTGTGCAGGTCGGCCAGGTCGACGAACAGGCCGGTGCGGAAGTACCACATGGCCATCTCCTGGTAGCCGACCTCGGCGGCGACGATCGCCTGCACCAAGGCCGACAGGGTCGAATCCCCGGTCGTGATCGGGTCGTAGTACTCGAAGTCGCGGCGCGTCACCTCCGAGTCGAACTGGTCGCCCTGCAGGAACAGGGCGAGCACGACATCGGCCTGCTTGAGCACCTGGAAGCGGTAGATCACCAGCGGGTGATAGTGCAGCAGCAGTGGACGGTTCTCGGGTGGGGTGTTCTCCAGATCCCACAGCTCACGTTCCAGGAAGTGCTCGTCCTGCGGGTGGACCCGCAACACCTCGTCGTAGGGGATGACCATGGCGTCGCCGCACGCCTGCCACTCGGCGATCTCGTCGTCGGTGACCGACAGCCGGGTACGGACCCGTTCGTAGGCCTCCCGGTCGTGCTCGGACATGTCCCGGAGCACCTGCGCGGCGTTCCAGAGGTTGGCCCGGGCCATCACGTTGGTGAACAGGTTGTTGTTGACCACCGTCGTGTACTCGTCGGGTCCGGTGACCCCGTGGATGTGGAACGAGCGGTCACCCGCCGCGTCCTCGCGCCAGAAGCCGAGGTCGGCCCACAGCCGCGCGGTCTCGACCATCACCTGAACGCCCTCGCGGAACATGAACGACGTGTCGCCGGTCACCATGTAGTACTTCATCAGGGCGAAGGCGATGTCGGCGTTGATGTGGTACTGCGCCGTGCCCGCGGCGTAGTACGCGGACGCCTCGTCGCCGTTGATCGTGCGCCAGGGGAACAGCGCCCCCTGCTGCGCCAGCTCGCGGGCGCGTTCGCGCGCCTTGGGCAGCATCGTCACCCGGAACCGAAGCGCGTTCCGCGCAAGCGCGGGATGGGTGTGGATGAGGAACGGGACCACGTACGCCTCGGTGTCCCAGAAGTAGTGGCCCTCGTAGCCGGAGCCGGTGACACCCTTCGCGGCGATGCCCAACTGGTCGGCCCGTGCCGAGGCCTGGGCGAGCTGGAACAGATTCCATCGGATGGCCTGCTGGAGAGCGGGCTGGCCGGCGATCTCGATGTCGCACCCGTCCCACCAGGTGTCGAGCCACTGCCGTTGAGCGACCCGATACGACTCCAGCCCGTTCTGGCGGACGCGGTCGAGGGTGCGCCGGCAGCGGTCGAACAACTCGCGCACGGCCACTCCACGGGAGCTGTGGTACGCGACCGCCTTGTTGATCACGATCGGGCGTCCCTGCCGAGCCTGCACGCGGTAGACCTTCTTGCCGACATCGGGCTCGGTGCTGATCAGTTCCTCGGCGTCGTTGTCGGTTTCGATCGAGTGGTCGACGCCCACCGCGAGCGTCATCCCGGAGTTCGCCGTCTGATACCCGAGGATCATCCGGCGTTCGCTGTGCCAGTCCCCCCTGGGCTCCAGCACCCGGCCCGCGAACCGGCTGGCCTTGCGGGGATCGAACACCTCATCCACCCGCGCCTTCTGCGCGTACTCGTCGATGCCGTCCTGACGGTTGAGCACCTGCGATGACACGACGATCGGGGCGTCGCCCTCGAGCATGGTGATCTCGAGGGTCATGATCACGAGATGCCGTTCGGTGAACGACACCATGCGCCGGGAGCGGATCGACACGCGCTTGCCGGACGGGGTTCGCCAGATCACGTCGCGGCGCAACTCCCCGGCCCGGAAGTCGAGTTCCCTCCGGTAGTAGTGCAGGTCGGCGACCGCGAGCAACAGCGGCTCGTCGTCGATGTAGATCTTCATCGTCTTGGCGTCGGGCACGTTGACGATCGTCTGGCCGACCTTCGCGAACCCGAAGGCCTCCTCGGCGTGGTGGATCGGCCACGTCTCGTGGAAGCCATTGATGAACGTACCGTGTGCGAAGGACTGGCGGCCCTCCTCCGGGTTGGCGCGCAGTCCGAGGTAGCCGTTGCCCACGGCGAACAGGGTCTCGGTCCTGCCGAGATCGTCGGCGCTCGGCTCGGTCTCGACGAGGGCCCAGGGGTCGACGGGGAACCGCGTGCGATCGATCGGATCGGGCGACACCTCGTGGGGATCGACGTTCACGGCCTGACCTCCTCGAGATCCGACACGACGAGGTCAGCCCCGGCGCCGGTGAGGGCGTCGACGCCGGCGCCCCTGTCGACGCCCAGCACCACGCCGAAACCGCCGGCCCGACCCGCCTGGATGCCCGACACGGCGTCCTCGACGACCATGCACGACTCCCGGGGGACGCCGAGAAGCTCGGCGGCCCGTACGTAGGTGTCGGGCGCCGGCTTGCCGCTCAGGCCCTCGTCATGGGCGAGTCCGCCGTCGACGATGACCCCGAACCGCTCCCCCAGGCCGGCGGCGCGCAGCACCGCGACGGCGTTCTTCGACGAGGACACCACCGCTGCGGGCACTGCCTGACGCTCGAGATCGGCGAGCAGCGCCAGCGATCCCGGATATGCCCGCACCCCGTCGCGCGCGATGATCTGGTTGAACGTCGCGTTCTTCCGGTTCCCGAGGCCGCAGACCGTCTCGACCGTCGGATCGTCGTCGGGATAACCCTCGGGAACAACGATGCCGCGGGACGCGAGGAAGTCACGGACTCCGTCGTAGCGGGGCTTGCCATCGATGTGGTCGAAGTAGTCGGCATCCGTGTACGGACGGGACTCGCCGCGCGCCGTGAGGTACTCGGTGAACATCTCCCGCCATGCCGACATGTGCACCTCGGCGGTGGGGGTGATCACCCCGTCGAGGTCGAACAACACCGCCTTGATCCGCGTCCAATCCATGCTCCCGATGCTAGGGATCGCGACGGTGACCCGCTGGCGATCGGGACGAGTCACAGGACCAGTTGGAGGCTGTCCCATGCGAGCTTCGCCCCGAGTCCGACGACGGCGACGAGGAACACCCGTCGCACGAACCCGTTGCCGAAGCGCAGCGCCATCCGCGCGCCGGTGAGCCCGCCGGTGAGGTTCGCCGCGGCCATCGTCAGACCGAGCTTCCACAGGATGTGTCCCCCGGCCCCGAACACCGTGAGCGCCGCCACGTTCGTGGTGAGGTTGGCGAGCTTGGCCATCGCGCTCGCCTCGAGGAACCCGTAACCCAGCATCCCGACGAGGGCGATGATGAAGAACATGCCGGTGCCCGGGCCGATGAGCCCGTCGTACACCCCGATCGCGAGCCCCAACCCGGCCAGCCGCAGGTAGTGCCCGCTGCCCGCGTGGCGAAGCTCGTGTACGAGTCCCAGTTGTGGACGCCGCACCGTGTACCACCCCACACCGATGAGTACCCCCAGCACCAGCGGTGTGAAGTACTCCTTCGGGATGAACCGCACGAGGTCCGCGCCGACGCTCGAACCGATCCAGGCGCTCGCCATCAGCGGCGCCGCGCTGCGCCACTCGACCCGCACGTGCCGCAGGTAGGTGCCGGTGGCCATCAGGGTGCCGGCGGCCGAGGAGATCTTGTTCGTGCCCGACACGGTGGCCACCGGTGTCGCCTGAGGCAGTCCGATCAGCAGGGCCGGCAACTGGATCAGCCCCCCGCCACCCACGACGGCGTCGACCCACCCGGCGACGAACGCGGCGCCGATCAGCGCCGCGACCACCTGCCACCCGACGTCCACCCCAGCCACCTCCCCGAGAACCCTAGCCGGACCGAGCGGGACCGCTGTGATGCGCTTCTAGACTCGGCGACATGGACACACGACGCTTGGGCACATCGGGATTGAAGGTCAGCCGCATCTCCCTCGGGTGCATGAGTTACGGGGACGCCGCCCGCGGCGGCCACCAATGGGTGCTCGACGAGGACGCCGCCCAGCCGTTCTTCCGGCAGGCGGTCGAACTCGGCATCACCTTCTGGGACACTGCGAACGTCTACTCACTCGGCAGCAGCGAGGAGTTCACCGGCCGCGCGATCAGGCGCTACTCGCGCCGCGAGGACATCGTGCTGGCCACCAAGGTGAACGGGCAGATGCACCAGGGGCCCGGCGGCCAGGGGCTCTCGCGCAAGGCGATCATGGAGCAGATCGACGCCTCCCTCACCCGGCTGGGCACCGACTACGTCGACCTGTACATCATCCACCGGTTCGACCCGCACACGCCGGTCGAGGAGACGATGGAGGCGCTGCACGACGTGGTGAAGGCCGGCAAGGCCCGCTACCTCGGCGCCTCGTCGATGTGGGCCTGGCAGTTCGCCACAATGCAGTACACCGCCGACCTGCACGGGTGGACCCGGTTCGTCTCGATGCAGGACCAGTACAACCTCATCCAGCGTGAGGAGGAGCGGGAGATGTTCGGCCTGTGCGCCGACCAGGGCGTCGGGATCACCCCCTGGAGCCCGCTCGCGCGCGGCAAGGTGGCACGGCCCTGGGGCGAGCAGACCCTGCGGGCCGAGACCGACCAGTTCGGCAAGCGGCTCTACGGGGACGCCGACAGGCCGGTGGTCGACGCGGTCGAGGCGATCGCCGCCGAGCGCGGCGTCCCGATGGCGCAGGTCGCCCTCGCCTGGGTGCTCAAGAATCCGGTGGTCACCGCACCCATCGTCGGAGCCACCAAACCGCACCACCTGGGTGACGCCGCCGCCGCACTGGACCTGCACCTGAGCGACGAAGAGATCAGCCGGCTCGAGCAGCCGTACGCGCCGCACCTGCCCGCGGGCTTCTGACCGGTTCCCGGGCCGGCCGCCGGTGATCTCAGGCGGCCGACTCGAGACGGCGGCCACGCGGGCGGCGTCCCAGCTAGGTTGTCACCGCCATGACGATCACCGACCTCCTGCTGCTCGTCGTCGCCGGCGTCGGCACCGGGCTGATCGGCTACCTCACCGGCCTGGCGTCCCTGGTGAGTTTCCCTTCTCTGCTCGCCGTCGGCCTGTCCCCGGTGGCCGCGAACGTGACCAACACCCTCGGTCTCATCGGGATCGGTCTCGGGGCGACCACCCGCTCGGCGCGGCTGTTGCGGGGCCGAGGACGCCGCGACCTGCTGGTGCAGGTGACGATCGCCCTGCTCGGCGGCTTGGCGGGCGCTGTCCTGCTGCTGCTCGGCGGCAACGCCGTGTTCGCCCGGGTCGTGCCCTGGCTGGTCGCGCTCGCGTCGGTCGCGCTGCTCCTGAGCCCCCGGCTGCGGGCGCTGCGCGGCGGCACCGACAGCCGCACTGCCGCCCTGATCGCGCTGTTTCCGCTGTGCGTCTACGGAGGTTACTTCGGAGCGGGCGCGGGGGTCATGTACCTGGCGACCATGCTGGTGCTCACCTCCGAGGGCCTGCACGTCTCGATGATCCTGCGCTCGGTGCTGCTCGGGGTCAGCAACCTGGCGGCGTCGGTGGTCTTCGTGTCGTTCGGACCGGTCGACTGGCCCGCGGCCATCGCCCTCGGAGTGGGGTGCGTCGCCGGAGGGAATCTCGGACCGGTCGTGCAGCGGCTGATCCCGCCCGCCGTCCTGCGGGTGATCGTGGCCCTGTGCGGCGTCGGACTGGCCGTGTGGCTCGCCGCGCGGTGAGGTCTGCGGGCGACCGGGTCGTCGGCCCGTGACCCGCCCGTGTCCGGTCGATCGGGTTGAATGGGGACATGAGCGCTCCCCGAGACGAGACGATGACCTGGCTGACCCGATTGGTCGGCTTCGACACCACCAGCCGCGACTCGAACCGCGAGCTGATCGCCGCGCTGGGTGCGGCGGCCGCCGACGCCGGGCTCACCCCGCGGATCGTTCCCGACCCGACCGGGCAGAAGGCCAACCTCATCGTGTCGATCCCCGACGCCAACGGCTCCACCGAGGGCGGGGTCATGCTGGCCGGCCACGTCGACTGCGTGCCGGTCGACGCCCAGCACTGGTCCAGTGACCCGTTCCGGGTCGACATCCGCGACGGCCTCGCCTACGGCCGCGGCACGGCCGACATGAAGGGCTTCGACGCCGCGGTCGCCGCCGCACTGCCCGACATGGCCGCCGGTCCGCTGCGCGAACCGCTGCACCTGTGCTTCACCTACGACGAGGAGATCGGCTGCCGGGGCGCCCAGCCCCTCGTCGACGCCCTGCAGGCCGCCGGCATCCGCCCGCGGGTCTGTTTCGTCGGGGAACCGACGTCGATGCGGATGATCCGGGCGCACAAGTCGATCAACGTCGCGCAGGTGAGCGTGCGGGGGGTCGGCGCCCACTCGTCGTTGACGCCGGACGGCGTCAACGCGATCGAGTACGCGGCCCGGATCGTGCTGTTCCACCGGAAACGCTGCGACCGCTGGCGCGCCGAGGGGCCCTTCGACGACGCCTACCCCGTGCCGTACACGACCGGCTCGGTCAACCAGATTTCGGGGGGCACCGCGGTGAACATCGTGCCCGACCAGTGCGTGGTGACCCTCGAGTGGCGCTCGCTCGGTGAACTCGACGACGCCGCCGAGATCGCCGCCCTGCAGGACTTCTGCGCGGGGGTCGAGCAGGACATGCGTGCCGAGAACCCGGCGGCCTCGATCACCGTCGAGATGATCGCCTCCGCACCGGGCCTCGACACCCCCGAGGACGCCGAGTCGGTGCTGCTGGGCCGCGAGCTGGGCCTCCAGGTGTGCCCCGACAAGGTCACCTACGGCACCGAGGCCGGAATCTACGACCGCGGTGGCGTCTCGACGGTCGTGGTTGGCCCCGGCGACATCGCCCAGGCGCACAAGGCCGACGAGTTCGTGAGCCTCGATCAACTCGCGGCCTGCGACGCGTTCATCGCACGGCTCATCCGGCATCTCCGCGCGGACGCGTGACCGGATGCCGCGACAACCGACCCCCGACGACGCGTCGTCCCGCCCCGCGCCCCTGATCAGCAACGTCGCCGACACCGCCCTGATCTTCGAGGGCGGCGGGATGCGGGCGTCGTACACCTCGGCGGTCGCAGTGACGCTGCTGCGGGCCGGCATCCACATCGACTGGGTCGCCGGGATCTCGGCCGGGGCCAGCAACGCGGTGAACTACCTGTCCCGTGACGCGTGGCGCGCCCGGCATTCGTTCGTCGACTTCGTCACCGACCCTCGGTTCGGCGACTGGCGCACGTTCCTGCGCGGGCAGGGGCTGTTCAACGCGGCCTACATCTACGAGCAGACCGGACTGCCCGACGGGTCGATGCCGTTCGACTGGGACACCTTCCGGTCCAACCCGGCCCGGCTCCGCGTCGGCGCGGTGCGCTGCGCCGACGCGGAACCGGTCTACTGGTCAGAAGCGGACATGAACGAACCGTTCGACATGATGGTGCGGGTGCGGGCGTCCTCGACGATGCCCGGCCTCATGCCGCTGACCTCGATCGACGGCATCGACTACGCCGACGGCGCCCTCGGACCGACCGGTGGCATCCCGCTCGACGCCGCCCTCGCCGACGGTTTCGACAAGTTCCTGGTGGTGCTCACCCGCCCCCGGAGCTACGTCAAGCGGCCCGCTCGGCTCCCCACGGTCTACCGGCAGGTGTTCCGGCGCTACCCGGCCATGGCCGAGAGCCTGCTCACCCGGTGGCGCGGCTACAACGAGACCCGCGAACTGCTGTTCGAACTGGAACGTGACGGCAGAGCCGTGCTGTTCGTGCCCGACGACATGCCCGTCAGCAACGGCGAACGACGCGTCGAGCGGCTCAGCGCCGCCCACGAGCTGGGCCTGGCCCAGGCGCGTCGTGAACTGCCGAGCTGGCGCGAGTTCCTCGGCCTCGACGGCGCCTGATCGGCGACGCAGGCCGGCTCAGCCGCGCACCACCCGCACGAGGTGGGCGAGCGCGTCGGCCACCGGGACGCTCTCGGCCATGCCCGACCGCCGGTCGCGCACCTCGACGAGGCCGTCGGCCAGGCCCCGGCCGACCACGACCGTGGTCGGGATGCCGAGCAACTCGGCGTCGGTGAACTTCACGCCCGGGGAGGCCTTGCGATCATCGAACAGGACACCGATCCCCGCCTCGTCGAGGTCGGACGCGAGCCGCTCGGCCGCGTCGAAAACGGCGACGTCCTTGCCGGTGGCCAGCACCATGACGTCGAACGGCGCGAGTTCGCGGGGCCAGCACAGGCCCTTCTCGTCGACCGTGTTCTCGGCCACCGCCGCGACCGCGCGCGACACGCCGACCCCGTACGAGCCCATGGTGACGGTGACGAGCCGGCCGGACTGGTCGAGCACCTGCAGTCCGAGGGCGTCGGCGTACTTGCGCCCCAACTGGAAGATGTGGCCCATCTCGATGCCCCGGGCGAGGGTCAGGGGGCCGGACCCGTCGGGGGCGGGATCACCCTCGCGCACCTCGGCGACGTCGATGACGCCGTCGGGGGTGAAGTCGCGGCCGCAGACAAGGTCGAGCACATGACGTCCGGGTTCGTCGGCTCCGGTGATCCACCGGGTGCCGGTGACCACCCGCGGGTCGCAGAGGTAGCGGACGCCGCTCGACGCCTTCTCACCGAGCGCACCCGGGCCGATGTAGCCCTTGACCAGGCCGGGACTGGCCTCGAAATCGGCGTCGCCGAAGGGTTCGACCTCGGCCGGGGCCACGGCCGTCTCGAGCCGCTTGACGTCGACCTCGCGGTCGCCGGGCAGGCCGACCGCGACAGGCTCGCGGCGTCCGTCGGGATGACGGAGCATGAAGAGCACGTTCTTCAGCGTGTCGGCTCCGGTCCAGGCCCGGTCGGCACGGGGGAAGCGCGCGTTGACCAGCGCGACGAGGCTCTCGATCGTCGGCGAGTCGGGAGTGTCCTCGACGTGCGCCGCGGGGGCGTCGTCGAAGGGCACCGCGGCGGGTGCGGGCACGGTGACGGCCTCGACGTTCGCGGCGTAGCCACCGGGCGACCGCACGAAGGTGTCCTCACCGTTGTCGGCGACGGCGAGGAACTCCTCGGACGCCGACCCGCCCATCGCGCCGGCGTCGGCCTTGACGATCACGTACTCGAGACCGAGCCGGTCGAAGATCCGGATGTAGGCCTCCCGGTGCCGCTGGTAGCTCGCCTCGAGCCCGGCGTCGTCGATGTCGAACGAGTAGGAGTCCTTCATGACGAACTCGCGGCCGCGCAGGATGCCGGCGCGGGGACGCGCCTCGTCGCGGTACTTCGTCTGGATCTGGTAGAGGCTGAGCGGCAGGTCCTTGTATGACGAGTAGAGGTCCTTGACCATGAGGGTGAACATCTCCTCATGGGTGGGGCCGAGCAGCATGTCGGCGCCCTTGCGGTCCTTGAGCCGGAACAGGTTGGGGCCGTACTCCGTCCACCGCCCGGTCGCCTCGTAGGGCTCGCGGGGCAGCAGCGCCGGGAAGTGCACTTCCTGGGCGCCGATGGCGTCCATCTCCTCGCGCACGATCCTCTCGACGTTGTGCAGCACCTTGAGCCCGAGCGGAAGCCAGGAGTAGATGCCTGGTGCGACGCGGCGGATGTATCCGGCTCGCACGAGCCACCGGTGGCTCGGCACCTCGGCGTCGGCCGGGTCGTCACGAAGGGTCTTGACGAACAGGTGCGACATCCGGGTGATCATGCGTGGCCCTCCTGCGGCGCTCGGTGCTGGCGACAGCGGGTCTCAGCCTAGTGTCTGCGGCCGGAGGAATTGTCCGCCAGTGGGCTCGAGCGGCCCGCGGGAGTCCTCACTCGGACATGCCGAACCGCTCGTGCAGTCGCCGTAGGGCTGGGGGCGCCCACCAGTTGGCCCGGCCGAGCACCGTCATGGTCGCCGGCACGAGCAGCATGCGCACCAGACTGGCATCGAGGGCGATGGCCAGCACCAGGGCGAGCCCGGTCTCCTTGATGACCAGCACCTTGGCCGAGATGAATCCGGCGAAGACGATGACCATGAGCACGGCGGCCGAGGTGATGATCCGCCCGGAACGCTCGAGCCCGAGCGCCACCGCCTCGTCGGTGGGCTGTCCCTGCTCGTGCAGTTCGACGATCCGCGAGAGCAGGAACACCTCGTAGTCCATGGACAGGCCGAAGCCGAAGGCGAGCACCATGATCGGAATGATCTGCTCGACCGCGCCGACCGAGGAGAACCGCAGCACCGATTGCAGGTGGGCGTCCTGGAACACCCAGACAACCGCCCCGAGGCTGGCGCCCAATGAGAGCACGTTCATCGCCAGCGCCTTGACGGGAATGACCACCGAGCCGGTCAACAGGAACAGCAGCACCAGCGTGGCGCCCATGACCAGGCCGATGGTCCACGGCGCCGAGCGCCAGGTGGACGCCGTGAAGTCGTCGAGGCTGGAGGCCTGACCCGAGATGTACGCCGGGAACGGCGGCCGGTGGTCCGTGCGCAGCGCGGTCGTGACCTGCCGGGACGCCTCGCCCAGCCCGCCGTCCCCGGTGTGGATCCCGACGAGGAACAGGTCACCGTGAGCGACCGGAGGGTCGACGCGGGTCACGCCCGGCAGGGTGGCGGCGGTGCCGGTGGCCCAGGCGCTGACCTGCTGCTCGGTGACACCGGGCTTGGAGATGACCAGGACGTCGGGTGCGGCCAGCAACGGATAGTCGGTGCGCAGCGTCTCCACCAGCGTGCGCTGCGGCTGGCCGACGGGCAGCAGCTCGGCTCCCGACGCCGTGACCCTGAGC
>JAJXWF010000250.1 GCA_021781735.1 Actinomycetes bacterium | reverse complement strand
GCGACCAAGTCGGCGAGTCGGCGTCCACCCTTGTAGTACACGACCGCATCGGACGCATCCAGCGCCGCTGCGACCACCTCGTCGCCGGCGGTGGCCGGGATCAACGCCAACGTCTCCTGGCCCTCCACCAGAGGAATCAGACTTTCCGCGGCGAGTGCCTGCATCGCGGTGATTCCCGGCACCACCTCGACGGCGATGCCCGGCACCGCGGCTCGCACGTGATCGGCGAGGTAGGAGAACGTCGAGTACACGCTGGGGTCCCCGACTGTTGCGAAGACCACCAGGCCGGCGCCAGCTTGGAAGGCGTCGATCGTCGCCTGGGCGGACGCGGCCCAGGACTTGCGGCGCTCAGCGCCGACCCCCCGCCGCTGCGCCATGCTGAACGGGATCCGCCGGATCCTTCCGACCACCGCGGGACACCCGGCCACTACGATGCGCTCCGCATGCCCGGGCCCATCACCACTCGACTCAGTCGCGGGAACAAGGATCACGTCTGCACACTCCAAGACGTGAACCGCCTTACGGGTGAGCAGTTCAGGGTCACCGGGACCCACGCCGACCCCGATCAGGGTCGGCGTCGTTCGGGCAGGGCAAATCACGGAGCCTCCTCAGGTGTCCACGCCTGACGCACAACGCTCTGCAGCGAGGCGAGTTCCTGGCTCCCGGAAAACCGGTCACAGTGGCGGGACCGCCCCGGATTCACCTCTCGGCTCACCGGAGTTCCTCGACCTCTCGCTGCCCCGCCAGTCTGGCACACTCGCTTCCAGGCCCTGACCCCGGGAGGGACAAACGTGGATCGCACGACGACGGGCCCCGCCGACCACGGGCCTGTTCTCGTTCTCGGGGGCACCACCGACGGCCGGGAACTCGCCACACTGCTGGTGGCTGCCGGTATCCCCGTCACCTCATCGCTCGCCGGCCGGGTGACCCAGCCGAACCTGCCGCCAGGCGGCGTCCGAATCGGAGGGTTCGGTGGCACCACCGGCCTGATCGACTTCCTCCGGAGCCACGCGATCACGGCCGTCGTGGACGCCACCCACCCGTTCGCCGAACACATCACCGCGCACGCGGCGCTCGCCTGCGACCACACCGGGACACCCCTGCTGCGGCTGGCCCGCCCCAGTTGGTCAACGCGCGCCCAAGCAGCCACATGGCACTGGGCCGACGGCCTCACCGAGGCTCGCATCGTCGCCGAGGGCCTCGGCTCCCGCATCTTCCTCGCGATCGGTCGACAAGACCTCCACCGGTTCGCGTCCTGGGAGCACCGGTACGTGCTGACCCGCGTCATCACCGCACCCGAGTCAGCCCTGCCCGAGTCATGGGAAGTGATCTCGGCTCGCGGGCCCTTCCGTTGTGACGACGAGCAGGACCTGATGCGGAGCCGGAACATCCAGGTGCTCGTCACGAAGGACTCCGGCGGACCCACTACGGCCAAACTCGATGCCGCCACCGCGCTCAACATTCCCGTCGTGATCGTCCGGCGACCTGCCCTTCCGGCGGGTCTCGCGACCGTGTCCTCGCCACGAGAGGCGTTCTCGTGGGCGGCCCGCATTCGTGGCAACACCCGACGCTGACCCGGACGCGACCCCGGCCCGGAACCTGGCTCAGATCAGCGCCGCCTGAGCAGATACGTGTCGAACACCCAGCCCTTGCGGGCGACAGCCTCGGCCCTCGCCCGCACGATGTCGTCCCTCACCTGCGCCAGAGGCCCCCGGATGAGGATCTCGTCGTCAGTACCGAGGTAGGCCCCCCAATAAATGTCGATGCCGGCGGGGTCGATCTCGGTGAACGTCTGGTGCGCGTCGAGCATCACAACAACGTCATCGACCCCATCCGGCAACCCGTCATGGACCAGGCGCGCCGGAGTGATCTCGACGGAACGGCCCTGCCTGTTCAGAGGAATGCCGTGGCGCGCCGTGAGCGCGGACACGCTGCTGATTCCCGGGATCACTCGAAGCCTGATCGGCGACTCGCTGTCGGCGGCCTCGTCCGCCAGATCACGCGCGATGGTCACGGTGCTGTCATACAGACCAGGATCGCCCCACACCAGGAATCCCCCGCACTGGCCATCGTCCAAGTGGGCATCGATCGCCGCGCCCCACTGGACGAGGCGTTCGGCCCGCCATTCAGCCACCGCCACGTCATAGTCCGAGGCGCTGCGCCACGGACGGGGCGGGTCCCTCAATTCGACCGTTCGAAGCGGTGTCTGGCGATGCCGAGCGATCACGGCACGTCGCGCCTCCACCAGATCGTCCAGCGACTCCTCCTTGCGGACCACGAACAGCACGTCCAGAGATGTGATCACGCCAGCCGCTTCGATCGTGACCCAGTCTGGGTCTCCGGCTCCGATGCCGATCAGAGCAAGCTCACGGCTCACGATGCCGACACCTGAATCGTTGCTCGAGTCGACCACCCACCCACCATGGCGAGACCTCCCCCATTGACTGACAGCACACACTACGGGGCGTCCCGTCTCCACCGGGACCCGGCCACCAGTCCCGCGCCACCCTCCACGGGGCTCGCGAAGCCCACAGGGCGGGAGAGAGCGGCACCACCACCGCTCAGCGCCGAGCCCTGAGGCCGACGCCGTGATCAAGAGGCCCGGTACCGTTCCCCACGCTCAGATCAACGCCGCCTAGGATAGCGTCGCTCACCCACGCTTTGGCGTCGGCCACCGCCTGCTCCCAGCTCGGACACTGAGGCCGCAGGGCGGCGACGGCCGAACTGAACGTGCAGCCCGTGCCATGCAGGTGACGGGTGCTGATCCGCGCGGACTCGAACAGTCGGGGGGCGTCGGCCTCCCACCACACGTCGACCGCCGCAAACTCCTGGGACAGGTGGCCGCCCTTGAGCAGCACGCGGCGGGCTCCGAGGGCGGCGACCTGCTCGGCCTGGATGATCATGTCCGAAACGCTGCGTGCCACCGGTGTTCCGGTGAGGAGGGCGGCCTCGTCCAGGTTGGGTGTCACGACATCAACGAGAGGCAGCAGCCCGCGTAGTGTGGCGACGGGGTCGCTCAGCAGGCTCGCCCCCGAGCTCGAGACCATCACCGTGTCGAGGACACTGGGCGTGCTCGATAGGGGACCGGCGAGGCGTTCGGCCACCACGGCAGCCACTTCTGGCGAGCCCAACATGCCAATCTTGACGGCGTCGGGGCTGATGTCGACGAGCAGCGTGTCGAGCTGTTCGGCCACCAGCGCGGCGTCCAGCGGGTGGGAGGCTGCCACCCCCCGGGTCGACTGGGCGGTGATCGCGGTGATGACCGCCATGCCGTAGGTGTCGAGCGCGAGGAACGTCTTCAGATCGGCCTGGATCCCGGCGCCCCCGGAGGGGTCAGAACCGGCGATGGTCAGCAGGCGGGGGATGCTCACCTGCTGATTCTGCCCTCTGTCGCGTCGCCGTCCATACCGTGCGACGGTTGCTGCGGGTCATGAAGTGCTGGCTACACTTACCGCTGATCCCACGGGAGCCCCTGCAGGGGCTGAGATCAGGC
>JAJXWF010000249.1 GCA_021781735.1 Actinomycetes bacterium | reverse complement strand
TCAGCTGCCGCTCGTGCGGGTCTGGGAACCACCCGAGACGCCGGAGGAGACCGCGCTCTGGCCGCTGCTGCCGGACGAGCCCTGGGACAGTTGCCCCACTACTCCCCCGGAGTCGTCGCCGGAGCGTTCGGAGCGGGTGCGGGTGGTGGTCCGGGGGGCTTGCGCCGACACCTGGGAGGTACGCGTCGCGGACAGGGCCGCGGCACGGTCGTTGGCGAGGTGGACGCCGATGCCGACCGTGGCCGCGGTCGAAGCGATCAGGGTCCCCGTGGTGAGTGCCCTGGCTGCGCTGAGTGCTGCCGACATGGCCTTGCCTTTCGATGATGGGTCGCTGGTCGCGGAACGGGCCGCACCGTCAACGATCCGCGCGCGGATGTGAGCAGGCTGTGCGCACGGGCTGATCCCGCTGTGAAGCGGGCCTCGCGGTGCGATCAGCGGCGGTCGGTCAGGATCCCTGGGTGCGGGTCTGGGCCGGCTGCTGGGCCTGCACCACGGGCCGGCTCGTCGACGTCGTCGCCGTGGCGGTCGCCTTCGTCGCGCGGCGCGTGGCGGGGTGGGACGACCCGGAGGTCGCCTTCGACTGGGGGGTCTGCGCGGCGTGTGACGTCGTCGCCGGCCTGGTCGTGGTCGCCGGGCTGGCCGCGCGCTCGTCGGCGCCGTGCTGGGCGTTGTAAAGGTGGACGCCGACAGCTCCGGCTCCGGCGGTGGCGACGACGAGCGTCGATGTGGTCAATGCCTTGGCGGCGAGCAGTGCACGGGACATACGGTCTCCTCGATTCACGGGGGAAGGAGCGACGGGAAGCCGGTTCCTGGCCGGTTGCGACCAGATCCCCCACCATGCCGTGCCCACCTGTGTGGACGCTGTGACCGACCTCCCACGATCCTGTGATTTTCTCAGGATTCTGGTGGGGACCCCGCGGGGACGGGCGTCCGGACGGCCCGGTGACCCCAGAACTCGGGGGCCAGCGCCGAGGCGACGAGCACGCCGCCGATGACCAGCAGGCCTCCCGCCGTGGTGACCGTGGCGTTGCCCCACAGATCCGCCGCCCCGCCGTGGACCACGTCGGCGACCCGGGGACCGCCGCCGACGACCACGATGAACACGCCCTGCAGTCGCCCACGCACGGCGTCGGCCGACGCCGACAGCAGGATCGTCTGCCGGAACGCGGACGAGATCATGTCGGCTGCGCCGGCCACCGCCATCGCGATGAACGCGAACCACAGCCACGGGGTCGCGTGCCCGTGGGCCACCCCGGCGACCAGGCCGAACAGCGCGACCGACCCGCCCCACACGATCACGGCGAGCACCGTGGCCCGCCCGTGCCGATCGACCCGCGACACCCACCCCGAAAAGACACCGCCGATGACCGACCCGGTGGGGATGGCCGCATACAGCAGCGCGAAGGCGAGGCCACCCGTCGCGGGGCCGCCGAAACTGAGGTGGGCGAGCGCCGGGAACAGCGCCCGGGGCATGCCGAACACCATCGCGATGATGTCGACGACGAAGCTCATCAGCACGACCCGGTCCCCGGCGAGATAGCGGAAGCCGTCGACGACCGCCGCGAATCCGGGCGCCCGGGAACCGGTCGGGCCCGACGCCGGCAGCAGCGCGGGCAGTCGCCACACGGCGTAGAGCGTCGCCGTGAGCGTGACCGTGTCGATGAGGTAGAGCCACGCGTAGCCGACCACCGGGATCAGTGCCCCGGCCACCAGGGGTCCGGCGATCGCACCGCCCGCGAACACCGTCATGTTCAGCGAGTTGGCTGCCGGCAACTGCTCCAGCCGGTCGAGGATCTGCGGCAGCAGCGCCGTACGGGCCGGCTGGTTCACCGCGAAGAACGCCTGCTGCACCGCGAAGATGCCGAGCAGGATCCACACGTTCGTGTTCCCGGTGGCGGCCTGAGCGAAGAAGAGCCCGCTCGTGGTGATGAGTCCGATGGTGCTGACGACCAGGAGCAACCGCTTGTCGAGGTGATCGGCGAGGGCGCCGCCGTACAGGCCGAACAGGACGAGCGGCACGAGCCCGAACAGCCCGGCGAGCCCGACATAACCCGACGAGCCGGTGATCGCGTAGATCTGGGCGGGCACCGCGACGACCGTCAGCTGGGCGCCGATGACCGTGACGATATTCGCGAACCACAGCCGGCGGAAGTGCTGGTTGGCCAGCGGTTCGGTGTCGGCGAGCAGTCGTGGCATCGGTGCGGGTTCCCGTCGTGGACGTCTGACAGGCTCAGTGTTCCACTGCGGCGATCGCGCGCACCGCCGGCGCATGCTCCTGCGGTGCCCCCGACCCCCGCAGTCGGGTCGCCATCACCACAGCCGTGACGCTGAGCAGCGCGGCCGCCCACAGCGCCACCTGGACGCCGCCCCGGGTGCCGCCGGCGGCGTCCACGCCCCCGGCCATGAGCGATGTTCGCCGCGCGGCCATGATCGACACGAGCAGCGCAGTTCCCCCCGCCCCGGCCACCTGCTGCAGCGCGCCGAACAGGGCGCTGCCATGGCTGTACTGGTGCGGGGGTAGGTCGTTGAGCCCCCCTGTGAACGTGGGAGTGAACACGAAGCTGAGCGAACCGCTGAACAGCAGGTGGAACAGCACGAGCACGAGCAGGGGCGTGCGGGCGCTGCTGAAGCCCATGAGCACGAGCATCACCACGAGCAGGGACGCCGCCGGCACCACCAGCACCCGGGCGCCGAAGCGGTCGAACAGGCGCCCGATCAGAGGTCCGGCCACGCCCATGGCGAGTCCGCCGGGCAGCAGCATCAGCCCGGTCATCACCGGGCTCACCATCCGCACCTGCTGCAGGAAGATCGGCCACAGCAGCGACACCCCGATGAGGGCGGCGAACGTGACGCACAGGATGCCGATGGCCAGCCGGAAGTTGGGGACGGCGAAGGTTCCCAGATCGAGGAACGCCTGGTCGCGCCGCACGAGCACCGCCTGGCGGCGGACGAACGCGACGAGCCCGACCGCGGCCACGACGAGCGAGACAACGATCACCGGCACCGACCTCGTCGGCGACCCGAGTTCGCTGAACCCGTAGACGAGCCCGCCGAACCCGAACACCGACAGCACGACCGAGGCGACGTCGAGCGGCACCCGGCGGGACTCCCCGAGGCTCACCATGCGGGTATACCCCACCCCGAGCATGAGCAGGGCGATCGGCAGCATGAGCCAGAACAGCCACCGCCAACTGAAGTACTGGAGGATGAATCCCGACACCGTCGGTCCGAGCGCGGGTGCCAAGGAGATCACCACCGAGATCATCCCCATCACCCGGCCGCGCCGCTCGACCGGCACGATCACCAGGATCGTCGTGGTGAGCAGCGGCAGCATGATCGCGGTGCCGCAGGCCTGGACGACCCGGGCCACGACGAGGAAGCCGAAGTTCGCGGCGGTGGCGCCGAGCAGCGTCCCGAGGCTGAACAGGCTCATCGACAGCAGGAACACGGTGCGGGTCGTCAGCCGCTCCTGGAGGAACCCGGTGGTGGGGATGA
>JAJXWF010000059.1 GCA_021781735.1 Actinomycetes bacterium | reverse complement strand
CCCCCAACGACAGCTACGACGACGTGCTGTCCTGGTCCCACTGGCGCCGCCGACACCAAGCACGCGCCAAACGATGCCACTACGCAGCCCGAGGCGCCTCACCATAAGTGCGGCTGTAGTACTAGGGTGGTTCCATGACCTCTCCACCCGACGCCGCGCCGGGAGACCTGGTCGTGGTCGACCACATCGACAAGCACTTCGGCGACCTGCACGTGCTGCGCGACGTCAGCCTGTCGGTGCGCTCCGGCGAGGTCGTGGTGATCCTCGGCCCGTCCGGGTCGGGCAAGTCGACGTTGTGCCGGACGATCAACGGACTCGAGTCGGTCGACTCCGGGCGCATCCTCCTCGACGGGACCGCCCTGCCCCGTGATCCGCGGGGCCTGGCCGCACTGCGCGCCGACGTGGGCATGGTGTTCCAGTCGTTCAACCTGTTCCCGCAGATGACCATCCTCGAGAACGTGACGCTCGGCCCGATCCGCGTGCGTCACGTGCCGGTACCCGAGGCGGCCGACAGGGCGAGGGCGCTGCTCACCCGCGTCGGTGTCGAATCACAGGCCGACAAGTACCCGGCGCAACTGTCGGGGGGCCAGCAGCAGCGGGTGGCCATCGCCCGGGCCCTGGCGATGGATCCCAAGGTCATCCTGTTCGATGAGCCCACCTCCGCCCTCGACCCCGAGATGGTCAGCGAGGTCCTCGACACGATGACGGCCCTCGCCGCCGAGGGCATGACGATGATCGTGGTCACCCACGAGATGGGCTTCGCCCGCAGGGCCGCCGACCGGATCGTGTTCATGGACGGGGGACGCATCGTCGAGCAGAACGACCCCGAGACGTTCTTCACCGCGCCGGGCACCGACCGTGCCCGGGAGTTCTTGTCGCGGATCATCCGCCACTGATCGGGGGCGCCGGGGGTTCGCCGCCCGCGCCGGCTCAGTGGGCGATCTCGGTGGCCCGCGCCGGCTCAGTGGGCGATCTCGGTGGCCCGCGCCGGCTCAGTGGGCGATCTCGGTGGCCCGCGCCGGCTCAGTGGGCGATCTCGGTGGCCCGCGACTCGCGGACGACGGTGACCCGGATCTGACCGGGATAGCTCAGTTCGGCCTCGATCCGTCGGGCGATGTCGCGCGCGATCGCCTGGGCGGCGAGATCGTCGACGGTTTCGGGAGCAACCATCACCCTGACCTCGCGCCCGGCCTGCATGGCGAAGACCTTCTCGACCCCGGCGTGGTCGAGGGCGATCTGTTCGAGCCGATCGAGGCGGTGCACGTAGGCCTCGAGGGCCTCCCGGCGAGCACCCGGGCGGGATCCCGAGATCGCGTCGGCCGCCTGGACCAGCACTGCCTCGACGGTCGATGGCTCGACTTCGTTGTGATGTGCCGCGATCGCGTGCACGACGTCGGGATGCTCCCCGTGCCGGCCGGCGAGTTCGGCGCCCACCGATGCGTGCGACCCCTCGACCTCGTGGCTCAACGCCTTGCCGATGTCGTGCAGGAACGCGGCCCGGGCGCAGATCACCGGGTCGACGCCGATCTCGGCCGCCATGAGCCTGGCGAGGTGGGAACTCTCGACGAGGTGCCTCAAGACGTTCTGCCCGAAGCTCGTGCGGTATCGCAACGTGCCGATCAACCGCAGGAGTTCCGGGTCGAGATCGGTGATGCCGACCTCGGCGGCGGCGTCCTCGGCGGCCCGCTGGCACCGCTCGGCGATCCGCTGCTGGCTCCGGGCGTGCACCTCCTCGATCCGCGCGGGATGGATCCGCCCGTCGGCGATGAGTTCCTCGAGGGTGATCCGGGCGGCCTCGCGGCGCACAGGGTCGAAGCAGCTCAGCAGCACCGTGCCGGGCGTGTCGTCGATGACCACGTTGACGCCGGTGACCTGCTCGAACGCGCGCACGTTGCGGCCCTCGCGCCCGATGATGCGGCCCTTCATCTCGTCGTTGGGCAGGTCGACCGTCGAGATCACCGACTCCGACGTCTGCTCGGCGGCGAGCCGTTGGATGGCCGTGACGATCGTCGCCCGCGCGCGCACCTCGGCCTGACGGGCCGCCTCGGCCTCGATGTCGCGGACCACGACGAGCGCCTCGCGCCGGGCATCGCGCTCGGCCGCCGCCAGCACCTCGGCCCGAGCCTGTTCGGAGGTCAGCTCGGCGATCCGTTCCAGTTCCGCGTTCACCCCCGCCTGCTGGATCTCCAGGTCTGCCCGCCACGATTCGAGTTCGCCGCGCTGCTGGTCGAGCAGGGTCCGTTGGGTGTCGAGTTCACCGCGTGAGACGACCGCCGCACGCTCGCGCTCCCCCAGCATCTGCTCGCGACGCTCGAGCGCCTCGGCCGTGTGCCGCAGCTCGTCGGCCCCGGGGCCGGTCTCGGCCTGCCGTGACCGTGACCCGGGCGCCGTCCCGGAGCCTCGTGAGCCGCGGCGGAGCAGCACGATCAGCCAGATGACCGCCGTGAGATTGGCGGCGAGCAGCACGACCTGTCCGACGAAGTTCGCTGAACCGGGCACCGTAACCTCCTGTCATCGGGGGCGTGCGCGCACACGATGGGTCAACGATGCCCTCGCTGAGCGGCCGGTGCCGTTCCTGACGAGATTCACAGCCATCCACAACGTCACAGGTCAACCGGACCGGCCCCGACCGCTCCGGTTGGTCACTCGGGTTTCACGCTGGTCGAACCATCGTGTGGACGACACGGCGTCCACTGTGAATCTATGATCACGCACGGCGGCGCGCAACTCGCCACCGGACGAGCGATGATGCCCTCACCACGAGGTGTCGGAGTCGCTGGTGCCCAGCACCTCGCCCAGCACGCGGTGAACCAGCGACGGCGGAAAGCCCTTGCGCGCCAGCGCCCCACCCAATCTGCGGTACTGCACCTCGCGGGGATGCCGGCTGAGGCTGCGAGCCCGCCGCTCGGCGAATTCGCGGGCAGTGCGGTACTCGGATTCGTCGTCGAGTCCCGACGCCGCCTCGTCGACCAGGTCGGGATCGACTCCCTTACGTTGCAGCTCGCGGCGCACCACGGCACGCGACACGGACCGCGACGACTGTCGGGACTCCGCGTAGCGCAGTGCGTACCGGCGATCGTCGAGCAACCCCGCCTCGATGAATCGGAAGACAACAGCGTCGGCGATCTCGTCGCCGACCCCCTTGACCACAAGCCTGCTCCGCAACTCCTCCGCCGTGAGATCACGCCGGTCGAGGTGGCGCAGCGCGATCGCGCGCGCCACCTCGTAGGCATCGGCCGGGGGGGTGTCGTCGGGCTCGGGCCCGCTGGGCTCAGAAGGCCACTTCACCGGTCACCGGGTCGACACCCGCGGGCACCTTGGCGCGACCGCCCGACTTGCCGGTGCTTGGCGTCTCCGGCTCCTCGGTGTGCTCCTCGGGCTGGCCGAGCCCGAGCGAGGTCAGGATCTTCTGTTCGATCTCGTCAGCCACCGTGGGGTTGTTCTTGAGGAAGGTGCGCGCGTTCTCCTTGCCCTGGCCCAGTTGGTCGCTCCCGTAGGTGAACCACGCACCGGCCTTGCGGATGATTCCCGCGTCGACACCCATGTCGATGATGCTGCCCTCACGGCTGATGCCCAGGCCGTAGATGATGTCGAACTCGGCCTGTTTGAACGGAGGGGCGACCTTGTTCTTGACGACCTTGACCCGGGTGCGGTTGCCCACCATCTCGGCGCCGTCCTTGAGGGTCTCGATGCGGCGCACGTCGAGGCGGATCGACGCATAGAACTTCAACGCCCGGCCGCCGGTGGTGGTCTCGGGCGAGCCGAACATGACCCCGATCTTCTCGCGCAGCTGGTTGATGAAGATCGCGGTGGTGTTCGACGAATTGAGCCCTCCGGTCATCTTGCGCAGCGCCTGGCTCATGAGCCGGGCCTGCAGGCCGACGTGACTGTCGCCCATCTCGCCCTCGATCTCGGCGCGGGGCACCAGTGCCGCCACGGAGTCGATGACGATGAGATCGAGCGCACCGGAGCGCACGAGCATGTCCGCGATCTCGAGGGCCTGCTCGCCGTTGTCGGGCTGGCTGACCAGCAGCGCGTCGGTGTCGACGCCGAGCCTGCCGGCGTAATCGGGGTCGAGGGCGTGCTCGGCGTCGATGAACGCGCAGATACCCCCGGCGGCCTGAGCGTTGGCGATGGCGTGCAACGCCACGGTGGTCTTGCCGCTGGACTCGGGACCGTAGATCTCGACGATGCGCCCCCGCGGCAACCCGCCGATGCCGAGGGCGACGTCGAGGGCGACCGACCCGGTGGGGATGAATTCCATCGGCTGGCGGACCTCGTCGCCGAGCCGCATCACCGATCCCTTGCCGTGTTGTTTCTCGATCTGGGCGAGCGCGGCCTCGAGGGCCTTCTGGCGATCTGCAACAGCCATGGGGGCTTCCTTTCCTGGCACCTCGAGCGCCGTCTGGCATCGTGTGCGGTGTGGTGTCCGGCATCGGGAACCGGTCGTGTCTCAACTGTATGGACGGTGTCGGACAGTTCTCCCGATCGGCCGTGGCCTGTGGATAACCAGGGCCGAGTCGACGCGCCACGGGTGCGGGGGAACCCTCCGCGGACCACTTTACCGAACAGGTGTTCGAACAGTGAATCCATCGGCGGCGTGTCGCGGAGGCGTTCGGGTCGGGTGTGTCCCGCACCCGGGAATCCCCTCGGCTCAGCCACCGATGTCCCCGAGGGCCGTCGCGTCCTCGAGCACGAGCCCGACCGGGGTGCGACTAAGGTATCCGGATGCAGGAGACCGAGATGTGGGCCCGGATGAGCGAGCATTTCGGTCCGACCTACGTGCGCAGTTGGGCGAGCAGTGTGGTGCTCGCCGATCTCGGGAACCGCACCGTACTCGAGGCCGTCGCCGACGGCCTCGAATACCGGCAGATTTGGCGGGCCGTCTGGAAGCACGAGGAGTTGCCCGACCGGCTGCGGTGACGCCGACCCGCATGGTGTCCGACGGGCACGGCAGAATCGCACCATGATCATCCCGGCCGCCGCTGCACCCGAGGGGATGCCGGCGCTGTTCACCGCGCCGACCCGTCAGTGGTTCACGTCGGTGTTCGATCGGCCCACCCCCGTTCAGGAGGCCGCCTGGCAGGTGATCGACCGGGGCGAGAGCTGCCTGGTCGTGGCGCCCACCGGCTCCGGGAAGACCCTCGCAGCGTTCCTCCACAGCATCGACCGGCTCAGCGTCCGCGGCGCGACGGCCCCCGCGCAGGCAGGATCCTCCGCACACCGGGGGCCGTCCGCGGGCGCCGGCGGGCGCCCCGGAGTGTCGGTGCTCTATGTGTCCCCCCTCAAGGCCCTCGCTGTCGACGTCGAGCGCAACCTCAGGGCGCCGCTGCGGGGCATCGGCTTCGCGGCTGCACGCCTCGGACTGCCGATTCCCGAGATCGGGGTGGCGGTGCGCAGCGGCGACACTCCCGCCAACGAACGTCGGCGGATCCTCACCCACCCGCCCGACGTGCTGATCACCACCCCCGAATCACTGTTCCTCATGCTGTCGAGCCGCGCCGTCGAGGTTCTCCGCGACGTGCACACGGTGATCCTCGACGAGGTGCACGCCCTGGCCGGAACGAAGCGCGGCGCGCACCTCATGGTCTCGATCGAGCGACTGCAGGCGCTCAATCCCGACCGGCCCATCCAGCGCATCGCGCTGTCGGCCACGGTGAATCCCGTCGACCGGGTGGCCGCGTTCGTCGGCGGCACCAGCCCGGTCACCATCGTCGCGCCACCGACCCACAAGACGTGGAACCTGTCGATCGAGGTGCCGGTGCCCGACCTCACCGACCTGCGCTCCCCCGCCGACCCCGACGATCCCAACGCTGCCACCACGCAATCGGTCTGGCCCTTCCTCGAATCCCGGCTGCTCGAACTGGTGTCGACGCACCGGTCGACGATCTGCTTCGTCAACTCGCGCCGGGTCGCCGAGCGGGTCACGTCCCATCTCAACGAGCGCTGGCGCGACCTGAACGCGCCGAACGACCAGCAGTCCCCCGATCCCGACGACCGCGAGTCGGTCCGCCCGCCCGCCGAGGTGCTCGCGCAGTCGGGCATGGCGGGCGGGCACTCCGCGGGTGACATCGCGCGCGCACACCATGGGTCGGTGAGCAAGGAGCGTCGCGCAGCGATCGAGGCGGATCTGAAGTCCGGAGCATTGCGCTGCGTCGTCGCCACCTCCGCCCTCGAACTCGGCATCGACATGGGCGCGGTCGACCTCGTGATCCAGGTGCAGTCCCCGCCCTCGGTGGCGTCGGGGCTCCAGCGGATCGGCCGAGCCGGGCACCAGGTCGGCGCCGTGTCCAGTGGCGTGATCCTGCCGGCGCACCGCAGCGACCTGCTCGAAGCGGTGGTGGTCGCCGACCGGATGATCGCCGGCCGCATCGAGAGCGTCTCCCACCTCGCCAATCCCCTCGACGTTCTGGCCCAGCAGATCGTGAGCATCTGCCTCCAGCCCGGCCACACGGCCCACGACGTCTTCGACCTCGTCCGCCGCACCGACCCCTACCGCGACCTGCCCTGGTCGGCGTTCGAGGCCGTGCTCGAGATGCTGTCCGGTCGCTACCCGAGCGAGGACTTCGCCGAGTTGCGTCCGAGGCTCACCTGGGATCGCGCGACCGGCCTGTTGGAGGCCCGGCCCGGTGCCCGCCGGCTCGTCACCACCTCCGGTGGCACTATTCCCGACCGGGGCCTGTTCGGGGTGTTCCTCCCCGCAGGGGACGGTCCCGGGGCAGCGGCCACCGGACGCCGGGTGGGCGAACTCGACGAGGAGATGGTCTACGAATCCCGGGTCGGCGATGTGTTCACGCTGGGCACGAGTTCGTGGCGGATCCGGGAGATCACGCCCAACCAGGTGATCGTCACCCCCGCGCCCGGTCAGGTGTCGCGGCTGCCGTTCTGGCACGGTGACCAGCCGGCGCGCCCGATGGAACTCGGCCGGGCCATCGCCGGTTTCATCGACGAGGTGAGCGCGATGCCGCCAGCCGAGGCGCGATCGATGCTGCAGCGGCGCGGTCTCGACGTCATGGCAGCCGACAACCTCCTCGCCTACCTCGCCGACCAACGGGCCGCCACAGGCGTGGTGCCGGGCGCCCGCACCATCGTGGTCGAACGGTTCCGCGACGAACTCGGCGACTGGCGGCTGTGCCTGCACGCCCCGTTGGGCACCGCGGTACTGTCCCCCTGGGCCCTGGCGATCGAGGCGGCGGCGCGCGAGCGCTACGGGGTCGACGCGCACGCCAGCGCAACCAATGACGGCATCATCGTGCGCATCCCCGACATCGAGTCGACGCCGCCGGGCGTCGAACTCGTGGCATTCGACGGCGACGACCTCGAAGGGATCGTCACCCGTGAGCTGTCGGGCTCGGCCCTGTTCGCGGCCCGGTTCCGGGAGTGTGCCGGTCGTGCGCTGCTGTTGCCCCGCCGCGACCCGGCTCGTCGCTCGCCCCTGTGGCAGCAGCGGATGCGGGCCGCTCAACTGCTGTCGGTCGCGGCCGGTCACCCCCAGTTCCCGATCGTGCTCGAGACCATGCGTGAGTGCCTCCACGCCGTGTTCGACCTGCCGGCCCTGCGCCAGGTGCTCGACGACATCGCGGCCCGACGGGTCCGGCTCGTCGAGGTGGAGACCGGGCAACCCTCCCCGTTCGCCCGGTCGCTGCTGTTCGGCTACGTGGGCGAGTTCATCTACGACGGCGACCAGCCGCTGGCCGAGCGCCGGGTCGCCGCCCTCAGCCTCGACCCCGCCCTGCTCTCGGAGTTGCTGGGTCGCGAGGGCGGCGACGCTCTGTTCGACCTCGACGTCGCGGGCGAGGTCGAGGTCGAACTGCAGGGCCTCGACGGATCGCATCGGGCCTTCTCCGCCGAATCGCTGTGGGATCTCATCCGCACGGTCGGACCCCTGACCCGCGACGAGTGCGTCCAGCGCAGCGAGCCGGGCGCCGACGTCGATGGATGGTTGTCCACGCTGTCGCACGCCCGGCGGGTCGCGGGCACCATGATCCGGGGCGTGCCGGTGATGGCGGTCGCCGACGATCACGCACTGCTGCGCGACGCGCTCGGCATCCCCGTCCCCCAGCACGTGGCGACCGGTCCCCGGACCGATGCCGACGAGGCGCTCGGCCGCCTGCTGCTTCGGTGGCTGCTCACTCACGTCGTCGTCACCCCCCGCGACCTCGCCGATCGCTACGGCGTCCCCGCCTCGGTCGGCGAGCAGGCGCTGAGCCGGTTGGTCACCGCCGGCGTGGCGGTGCGTCTCGATGACGACACCGCACGGCGGCACGGGGCGGTGGTGCACCGCCAAGTGCTTCAGCGGGTGCGCCGCCGCACTCTTGCCAGGCTGCGCGCCGGGATCGAGCCGGTCGAACCCGGGCGGCTCGCGGAGTTCCTCGCGGAGTGGCACGAACTCGACGATCCCGCCGACGGGCCGGACGCGTTGCTCACCGCGGTCGAACTGCTCGCCGGATACCCTCTGCCGGCGTCGATGCTCGAATCGATGGTCCTGCCGGCCAGGGTGTCGGGCTACCACCCTGCGCTGCTCGACCAGGCACTGGCATCGGGCGAGATCGTCTGGAGCGGGCAAGCGCCGATCGGGCGGTCCGACGGGTGGGTGCAGCTTTGGCCGGCCGACGCCGTGCTGGCGAGCCCCGCCGGTGACGAGCCGACCGCGCAGGCGGCGGTGCTGCTCGCCCACCTGAGATCGGGCGGCGCCTGGACGCTCCACGACCTGTGCACCGCCACCGGAGTCGACCCAGCAGCCGCGGCCGACGCGCTGTGGGAACTCGTGTGGGCGGGCCGCATCACGAGCGACACGTTCGTGGCGGTGCGGGCGATGGCGGCCTCGGGCGCGCTGCGGACCCCCCGCCGGCCCCAGCACCGCCGGCGGGTCTCCTTACGGGTCCCGACCCGCACGCCGATCCCGGCCGCGGCGTCCGGCCGCTGGACCGCAATCGCCGAGCCGCCCGCCGGGGACACCGATCGTGCGGTCCTCGCCGCCCAGTTGGTCCTCGGGCGCCACGGCGTGGTACTCCGCGGCAGCGTGGCGGTGGAGCCGCTGTTCGGCACCTGGACCGATGCCTACCGCACGCTGTCGGCCCTGGAGGATGCCGGGGCCGTGCGCCGAGGCTATTTCATCGACGGCGGCGGCGCTGCCCAGTTCGCCGTTCCGGGAGCCGTCGACCGGCTCCGCGCCGACGCCTCCTCCGGACACCTGCGGCTGCTCGCCGCGTGCGACCCGGCCAACCCGTTCGGCGCCGCCATCCCCTGGCCCGACACCGGGGCCCATCGTCCCAGCCGCCGGGCCGGTGCCCTCGTCGTGCTCGACGACCACCGGCCGGTGATCTGGCTGGAACGGGGGGTGCACGCCGCCGTCACGTTCGGCGCCGACGACGAGCACCTCGTGGCCGCGTTCGATCTCATCGCCCGCGCGGCCGCCGAGGGACGCCTGCCCGGCATCACGATCGACCGGATCGATCAGCGGCCCGTCCTCGAGGATCCCCGCGGCCGGGACATCCTCGGCCGGGCGGGTTTCGCCATGACGCCCCAGGGGTTCCGGGTGCGGCCCCACCGCGCCCCGTCGTGAGACGCCGGCCGGCGAGCGATGCGCGCCCCGCACCGACCGGGCCGGGGACGTGCCCCGGTGGCCCCATCCCCGTCGCCCCGCTAGTGTCTGGTGTCGACCCGGTGCCATGGCGGCACGCGGATGACGCTGCTGAGGGGGCCCCCGTGGACGGAGGATCGACCAAGCGCTCCGCTCGGATGGTGGCGCTGCTCGCGCTGGTCGATGAGTTGGGCACCATCGAGGTGAGTGAGTTGGCGCGCCTGCTCGACGCCTCCGCGGCGACCATCCGGCGCGACGTCACCGTGCTCGCCGAGGAGGGCCTGCTGCTGCGGCGCCATGGAGCCGTGCGCCGCATGGGCCACGACAACGAACTCCCGGTGCGACTGCGCGATGCCCGCCACCGTGCCCCGAAGCGGGCGATCGCGCAGGCGGTGCTGCGGATGCTCCCGGCCGGACGACACGTGATCAGCCTCACGGGTGGCACCACCACCACCGAGGTGATGCGGGCGCTGCACCATCGTCACGATCTCACGATCGTCACCAATTCGCTGACACTCGCGGTCGAGGCGGCGAACCAGGGCCAGTCGCGGGTGCTGGTCGCGGGCGGCGTGCTCCGGCCGAACTCCCAGGAACTGGTCGGCTCGCTGGCGGAGGCCACCTTCAACCAGGTGCAGGTGGGTACCGCGATCGTCGGGTGCGACGGCGTGAGTGCCACCGGAGGTCTCACCACCCACGACGAGATCGAGGCCCGCACCAACCACACGATGATCACCCATGCCCAACGGGTCATCGCGGTCGCCGACGGGTCGAAGATCGGCCGGGTGCTCTCGTGGCCCATCGCCGACCTGAACGAGATCAATCACCTCGTCACCGACTCCTCGGCCAACCCGAGGGAACTCGCCCTGATCCGGGCCCAGCACGTCGACGTCACGGTCGTGCAACCCGAAACGCTGCCCTGAGTTCGCGAACGGGGCGCACCCGTGACGGCAACGCGGCCCGCCCCCGCAGGGACGGGCCGTGGCGGACCGGACACGCTCGGCGGGTGACCGCCGGGAGGGTGCAACGCCTCAGGCCGCCAGGGTGACCTTGCCCTGTTCGGCCGCGGCCAGCTTGCCCGCGACGATCGTGAGCACGTCGGCCAGTGAGACGTGCAGGGCGCCGCAGATCGCGGTGAGCAGTTCCGACGAGGCTTCTTTTTGACCGCGTTCGACCTCTGACAGGTATCCGAGACTGACTCGCGCGTCAACGGACACCTCCCGGAGGGTACGTCCCTGCTCGAAGCGCAGCCCACGCAGCGTCTCACCCAGGACATCTCGAAGGAGCAATGAGCGCACGGTGCCTCCCAGCGTTCGTGGCCCCCCACGAGGGGGCGATGTCGTACTCAACGCGCGATGGGGTGTCGGACATTCCCCGGCCGCGCGGTCCGGCCAGTGGGCCGTGGATCGGCATCGCGCCGGCGCCGGGCTCACCGCATCTGGTCGAGCACCATCTGCAGCGCTCCTGCCACGGTGGCGCGCCGGATCGCGGCCCGGTCGCCGCTCAAGCGCAGATGCCGGGTGAGGATCGCCGGCTGGGGTTCGGCGTGCATGGCGACGGCCAGCCACACGTCGCCCGGCTCGTGGCCGTCCTGCGGATCGGGGCCGGCCACGCCGGTGCACGCCACGGCCACGAGCGCCCCGCACCGGTCGAGGGCACCCCGGGCCATCTCGACGGCGGTGGTCTCGTTGATGACGCCGTAGCGCTGCACCCAGTCGGCGTCGACACCGGCCAGGTCGACCTTGAGCGCCGTGGCATAGGTGACGAGGCCACCGCGCACCACCGCGCTGGCGCCGGGAACCTCGGTGAGGGCGGCCGCGATGCCCCCGCCGGTGATCGACTCGCACGTGGCGATCGTCAGGTCGCGTTCGACGAGACGCCCGATCACGCCGGCGGCGAGATCCTGGACGCCGGGCGATGGCGGGACGGCGGGGTCGGGATGGTCACTCATGCGGTCCAGTCTGCCCCACGCCCCTGACCGGGCGACGTGACCGGCGGCGACCGGTCAGGATCCCGGGCGGGACGTGCCATGCAGGGCGCGGCGGCGCATCGCCGTCGCCTCACGGATGTAGTCGAGGCCGGTCACCACGGTGAGAACGAACGCGGCGCCCATGAGGATCCAGGCCACCCAGCGCACGGGGACCGGCAGTTGGGCCAGCCAGAGCAGGTAGAGGGTCAGGGCTACCGACTGGGTGGCGGTCTTCAGCTTGCCGCCCCGGTTGGCGGCCATGACCCCGTACTTGTGGATCCCCCAGCGCAGCACGGTGATCCCCCATTCCCGGACGAGGATGATCACGGTGATCCACCAGGGGAGTTCGCCGAGGATCGACAATCCGATGAACGCCATCCCCGTGAGGGCCTTGTCGGCGATGGGGTCCCACAGCTTGCCGAAATCGGTGACCAGGCCGTAGCGGCGGGCGACGCGTCCGTCGACGAAGTCGGTGCCGATGGCCAGCAGGAACACGAGCGTGGTGGCGATCCGCCAGCCCTCCTGGTGGGGATGGGCGAGCAGCATCCAGGCGAAGAGAGGAACGAGGACCACCCGGACGGTGGTGAGCACGTTGGGCAGGTTCCACCGGGATCCGACGCGCCCCGCCCAGGTGGGCACCGGCTCGCTCATCGCATCCTCATTCCGCTCGTGTGGTGGCCCGGGACGTCAAGGTGCCGGGGGCGTGTGGCCCAGCCTACCGATCCGTCACCGCGAGCAGATCGATTCCGTCGCTGCCGATGACCCGGGCGGTGACGAGGTCGCCGACGCGGGGACGCCGCGCCGCGTCCGGACGGCCGGTGGCGCGGGTGCTGCCGTCGACGTCGGGCCCCTGGTGGGCGGCCCGTCCGATGATCTCCCCGGGCGTGACCTCCTCGACCAGCATCGACACCTCGGCACCCACCCTCTCGGCGGCCCGCTCGTCCATGAGTTCGGTGACAAGGTCGACCAGGGTGCTCCGGCGTTCCTCGATGAGGTCGTCGTCGAGATGCCCATCGAGGGTTGCCGCCTCGGTGCCCTCCTCGTCGGAATAGCCGAACACGCCCACGATGTCGAGCCGCGCCTGCTGGAGGAAGTCGGTGAGGACGCCGAAGTCGTCGTCGGTCTCCCCCGGGAAGCCGACGATGACATTGCTGCGCACGCCGGCGTCGGGGGACGCCTCCCGGATCCGGCCGAGCAGGTCGAGGAAGCTGCCGGCGTCCCCGAACCGGCGCATGCGGCGCAGCAGGGGTCCGGACGCGTGCTGGAAGCTGAGGTCGAAGTAGGGCACGACCTTGTCGGTGCCGGCGATCGTCTCGATGAGCGAGTCGCGCATCTCCGCGGGCTGCAGGTAGGAGACCCGGATCCAGTCGAGGCCGTCGACCGCGGCCAGTTGCGGCAGCAGCTTCTCGAGCGACCGCAGGTCGCCGAGGTCCTTGCCGTACGACGAGGAGTTCTCGCTGACGAGGAACACCTCGCGGACGCCCTGCTCGACGAGCCAGCGGGCCTCGTCGACGATCTGCGATGCCGGGCGCGACAGGTAGCTGCCGCGGAAGCTCGGGATCGCGCAGAAGGCGCAGCGGCGATCGCAGCCGGACGCCATCTTGAGCGGGGCGCTCGGGCCGTGGCCGAGGCGCCGGCGCACGACCCGCGGGCCGCTCGCCGGAGCGACGCCCTCGGGCAGGTCGGTGACCACGCCCGGCACGGACAGTCCGGTGGCGGCGGCGCGGCGGGCGACCGGTGCGAGCGGCAGCAGGGTCCGCCGGTCGCGGGGCGTGTGGCTGTGGTGGCTGCCTCCGTCGAGGATCGTGCGGAGCCGGGCGGCGATGTCGGTGTAGTCGTCGAATCCGAGCACGGCATCCGCCTCGGGCAGGGACTCGGCGAGTTCGACGCCGTACCGCTCGGCCATGCAGCCGACGGCGACGACCGCCTGCGCGCGGCCCTGCACCTTGAGGTCGGAAGCGGCGAGCAGCGTGTCGATCGAGTCCTTCTTCGCCTGCTCGACGAACCCGCAGGTGTTGACCATCACGGCCTGCGCGTCGGCCGGATCGTCGACGAGTTGGAACCCGCCGGCCTCCAACCGGGCCGCGAGCTCTTCGGAGTCGACCTCGTTGCGGGCGCAGCCCAGCGTGGTCAGGTGCACGGTCACCGGGGCGCCGGGGCGGGTGGGGGCCAAGGAATCAGTCATCGGCGCCCATTCTGCCCTGCCCGATGCCACCGGGCCGCATCGAGCGGTCGGCCCGGTCGGTGGTCAGTCCCGGGACGGGCCCGCGACGGCGTCCGGATGGTCCTCCAGATACTCGCGGATGACGGTGACGATGTCGGGGTCGGCGCGCAGCCCCAGGTCATGGGCCCGCGAGTTCTCGAAGGTCGCCGGCCACGAGCGCACGAGGACCTCGATGGCGGGGTCGAGCGACTCGTGCACCCTCGCGGCCACGTCGGGTCCGGCGACACTCCGCAGCGCGTCGAGCATCTCCCCGACGCTCACCGTGAGCGCAGGCAGGTTCACCGGCAGGCGGCCCCGGAGTTGTCCCGGCTGGTCGCCCCGCTCGGCCTCGGCCACCGTGAGGATGCCTCTCACCGTGGTGCGCGGGGAGGCGATCGCGAGCCGCACGTCGCGACCCACCGGGCAGCTCGTGTCCAGCCCCGCGAGAGGCTCGCGGATGATGCCCGAGACGAACGAGGACGCCGCCGCGTTCGGCCGTCCGGGGCGGACAGCCACCGTCATGAGACGCACCACCCGGCCGTCCACGTACCCCTTGCGGGTGTAGTCGGCGATCAGCGTCTCGCACGCGAGCTTCTGCGCCCCGTAGCTCGACTGCGGCGTCGGGATGGTGGTTTCCGAGACGACCTCGGGGAGTGGGAGTGCGGCGTCCGGCCCGTACACGGCGACGCTCGACGAGAACACGACGCTGACCGGCCCACCGCCACGCTCGGACTGACTCCGGGCGGTCTCGAGCAGGCGCCTGGTGATGTCGAGGTTGGCGGTCATCCCCAGGTCGAAGTCCCGCTCGCACTCGGCCGACACGGCCGCGGCGAGGTGGAAGACGGCATCGACCGGGGAGGCGAAGATCTGCGGCATCGACTCGGCGAGGTCACCGCTGATGGTCCCGATCACCCCGGTGTCATCGCGTCGGCCGGCGACCGGGGCGATCCTGTCGGCGAGCACGATCCGTTCGATCGGCCGCCCCCGGAACGTCCCGCGCCGGAGGAGTTCGGCGGCGAGGGCGGAACCGATGAAGCCTTGCCCTCCGGTGATGACGATGCGCATGGGAATCCTTCCGTTCGCAGCCCGGGATGGTGGTCTCGGCCGCGGGTCAGTGGTGGTCTGTGCCGGAGGCTCGCCGGTGGGGCGTCCACCCGCGATCGGTGACCGGGCCATGGGTGTCCGGAGTCCGGGCGTTCAGGAGGCTTCCAGAATCGTCGCCAGCACGCCGCGGATGTAGTCGCGGTTGCGGGCGCAGACGCCGAGACTGTCGGAGCCGTAGTGCTCGCAGAGGAACGCGCCGGTGAAACCGCCCGCGACGGCCTGGGTGATGGCCGCCCGGTAGTTGATGACGCCGAACTCCATGGGGAGGGGGAAGCTGGTGTACGTGCCCGTGCCGGGGTCCTCGTCGCGCAGGTAGTTCTTCACATGCCAGTAGTTGGCATGCGGAAGGGTCTTGTCGAACATCGACGGGATGGGCTCGATCGGGCGGTGCAGTCGCACGAGGTTCCCGATGTCGGGGTTGAGTCCGCAGGCAGGGTGGTCGACGTCGGCGAGGAAGGCGACGGCGTCGTCGGCCGTGCCGACGTAGGTGTCCTCGTACATCTCCAGGCTGATCTGCTGGCCGTTGCGCTGCGCGTGCTCGGCCAGGTCACGGATCATCGACACTGCCCGCTCGCGGACCTCGGGCGTGAAATCGTCCTTCCAGCCGTCGGCGAGCCAGAACCACAATGCCCTGCCCTGCGCCTGCGACAGCGGCTGGAAGAAGCCGTAGCTGACGGTCCTGACGCCCAGCGCGGCGGCGATGTCGAGGAGCCGGTGGCTGTAGTCGAGGTATTCGGCCCCCCGCCGCGGATCCATGATGCTGCGCCGCGACGTCGAGATCGCGGGGATGGTGAGGCCGGCGTCCTCGACGACCCGCCCGAACACGGCCAGGCGTTGTGGCGACAGGTCTCCCACCCGGACCCAGGTGTCGGTGGGGTCGACCTCGGTGAACCCGAGGCGGCGCACCAGGCCCAGTTGCGCCGCCCACTCGGACGGGTCGGCGTCCTGGATCGGGCCGCCCTGGCTGTCGCTGCCACCGAACGGGAGCATGGCGCAGGCGATCGGCCAGGTGTCGGCGGTGTAGGTCTCCGCGGTGGAGGTCATGGGGTGCAACTCCTTCTGGTGAACGGGTCGAGACGTTCCGGATGTCGCGGTGGGCCCCGGGACGCGGGCGCGGGTGGCCTCAGAGGGGGGCCGGGCCGAGCTCGTCGAGCAGTTGCGACAGGCGCGCGTAGGCGGTGTTGCGGTAGGCGACCAGGGCCGACGGGTCACCCGCCTCGACGATGAAGCCGCCGCCCTGCTTGAGGCCGAGGTGCCCGGACTCCACCAGGCTGGTGAGCATCTCCGGGCTGGCGAGCCGGGAGCCGTAGTGCTTCTCGAACGTGGTGAAGCAGTCCCGGTAGATGTCGAGGCCCGCCATGTCGGCGATCGCGAACGGGCCGAAGAACGGCAGCCGGAACCCGAACGTCGTCCGCACCACGGTGTCGATGTCCTCCGGGGTGGCGATGCCCTCCTCGACGAGGCTGATGGCCTCCTTGAGCAGCACGTACTGCAGCCGGTTGAGCACGAAACCCGCCTTGTCGACGACCCGGGCGCTCTGTTTCCCGAGAGCGCTGATGAAC
>JAJXWF010000058.1 GCA_021781735.1 Actinomycetes bacterium | reverse complement strand
TTGACCACCACCTCGGGCCCCGGTGACTCCGCGAGGTCGGCGCGCACGAGGTCGGTGATCCGCGCGCCCCACCACTCGTAGAGGCTTCGCCCGCGCTCGGTGCGCAGCGGGACGCCCATCTCGAGCCGGTAGGGCTGGATGAGATCGAGCGGACGCAGCAGCCCGTAGAGCCCCGACAGGATCCGCAGCGTCTTCCCGGCCTCGGTGAAGTCGCGTTCGCCGAAGCGGTCGCGCGCGCCCAGGCCCTGGTAGACGTCGCCGGCGAACATGAGCACCGCCGGCCGGGCGTTGCGCGGCGTGAAGGGCGGGTCGAAGTTGCGGTAGCGCTGCGCGGTGAGATGGGCAAGGTCGTCGGAGATGCCCATGAGCGACGCGAGGTCGTCCGGGGTGCAGGTGGTGAGGATGTCGATGAGCAGACGGCTCTCGTCGAGCAGGCGCGGCTCGGTGTGCTTGCGGGTGGGCAGCCGCGAGGTGAGGTCGAGCGTCTTGGCGGGTGACAGCAGGGCCAGCATGCACCGACTGTAACCGGGGGCGGCGACGTCTCCCTCGTCAGGCGGAATCGCGGATGATCAGTTCACAGCCGCGGGTGATGACGCCGCCCTCGAGCGGCTCGTCGCCCTGGATCGCCGACAGCAGTCGGGTGGCCGCCTCCCGGCCGAGCGACTCGAGGTGCGGGTCGACCGTCGTGAGCAGGGGGCGGGCCCCCTCGACCATCACCTCCCAGTTGTCGAAGCCGACGACCGCGATGTCGTGGGGCACCTGCACGTCGAGCTCCCGCAACCCGTCCAGCACGCCGCGGGCGATCTGGTCGCTGGCGCAGACGATGCCATCGACCGAGTGCCCACTTCGCAGGACGATCGTCGCCGCGGAGCGACCCCAGGTTTCGCTCCACTGGCCGTAGAGGGCGAGATCGGGGTCGAGCTCGAGTCCCTGGGCGGCAAGCGCCCGCTCGACCCCCTCGCGCCGCAGGCGGCTCGCGAGGTGACGCTCGGGCCCACCCACGTAGGCGAGGCTGCGGCGTCCGGTGGACAGGAGGTGGTGCGCGGCAAGTTCGGTGCCCTGCCGGTCGTCGTAGGTGAGCGACAGGTCGGCGGGGTCGAGTGACTCGCTGAGCACGTAGATGACCGGGACGGGCACCTCCCCGAGCGAGGGACGCGGGTCGCGGCGGCGTCCGGTGACCACCACGCCGTCGACCTGGCGGTTGATGAGCCGCTCGAGCAGCTGGTTCTCGCGGACCGGGTCCCCGCGACCGTCGCAGAGCATCGTGCTGACCCTTCCGGCTGCCAGGCTGTCTTCAATGCCCAGCATGACCGGGATGGTGAACCTGCCGAAGCTGTCGGAGGTGATCACGCCGACCGTGAAGGTGCGCCCGCTCGCGAGGCTGCGGGCGGAGTGGTTGGGCTGGAAGTCGAGCGCGGCGGCGGCCTCATGCACCCTGGCGCGGGTGTCGGGGCTGAGTTGCCCGACGCCGTTGAGCGCCTTGGACACCGTGCCCGGGGAGACGCCGGCCAGCCTGGCCACGTCCCTGACGGTGGCGGCCCGTTTGGACTCGGTCATCCGGCTGCCCCCTTTCGGCCTCGTGTTTCGGAAACGGTCTTAGTTGGCGAGAACTATTGCACAGATGTGACCGGTCACACTAGGCTGTCACACAGACGGAAACCGGTTTCGTAAGTTTCCGTTCCCCACGCGGCCCAACCCGCGCCCCCGGGTCCTGACACGGCCGTCAACACCCCAGAGAGGAACCCCTCGATGATTCCACGATCCATCCGATTCGTCGCCGCAGCGGCGGCCCTCGGCCTTCTGGCCGCAGGATGTTCGTCCAACAACAACGGCACCACCGCCAGCAGCGGTGGAACACCTTCCGGCACCATCACGGTGTGGGCCCGTGACGCCGAGAAGGACTTCATGGGCAACCTGGTGAAGCAGTACAACTCCTCCCACCAGGTGCAGGCCACCCTCACCGTCATCCCCAGCGCCAACTACGTGCAGAAGCTCGGTACCGCCGCCGCGGCGGGCAACGGCCCCGACGTGTCGTCGCTCGACCTCGTGTTCGCCCCCTACTTCGCCTCCACCGGCGTGCTCGAGGACATCAGCGACGTCTACAACACGCTGCCCTACAAGGACCAGTTCGTTCCGGGGCACGTGGCCCAGTCGACGTGGGACAGCAAGATCTACGCGCTGCCGTTCACCGGTGACGCGTCGGTGCTCTTCTACAACAAGGACCTGTTCACGAAGGCGGGCATCACCACTCCCCCCACGACGTGGGCCGAGATCCGGGCCGACGCCAAGAAGATCACCGCGCTCGGCAGTGGCACCTACGGCTTCACCTTCGCCGGCGCCTGTGGCGGGTGCAACGTGTTCGAGTTCACCCCCTACATCTGGGCCAGCGGCGGCCAGGTGCTGTCGAAGGACGGCAAGACCGCCATGCTCGACTCGCAGCAGGTGACGGACGCGCTGCAGTTCTACCGCGACATGTACAACGACGGCTCGATCCCCTCGGCGGCCGAGACCGACAGCGGCAACCAGCAGATCCCGCTGTTCACCTCGGGCAAGATCGGCATGACCGCGCTCGGCGCGTTCGCGATCCCGAGCTTCGCCTCGTCGAAGGTCAACTACGCCGCGACCCCGCTGCCCGGCCAGAACGGCGGAACGGCCTCGTTCGCGGGCGGTGATGTCATCGGCGTCATCAACGGGACGAAGAACCGCGCGGGAGCCGTCGACTTCGTCAAGTGGGCCACCGACACCCAGGCCCAGACGTGGCTCGCCAAGAACGGCAGCGCCCCGATCCGCAAGGACCTGCTCGACTCGGTCTACGCGACGCAGGGCCAGTCCTTCGAGATGGTCGCCAAGGGCCTCGAAGAGGGCCAGGTTCCCTTCAGCGTCGTGGAGAACGCCATCTTCAACGACAACAACGGACCGTGGGTGAAGATGATCCACGACTCCGTGTTCACCGGGAACATCAAGGCCGCGCAGGCGACCGCACAATCGGCCGCTCAGAAGCTCATCGACCAGGCATCATGAGCACCAGCACCGCCAGCCTGGACCAGAAGCGGGCGCTCCCCCGACGGGGGGGCGCCCGCCCCAGGAGCCTGAACCGGAGGCGCCAGATTCTCGGAGCGTTGTTCACCTTGCCGACGGCGGTGATGATCGCGACGTTCTTCCTGGTGCCGCTGGGCATGACCTTCTGGATGTCGTTCAACCAATGGCCGCTGCTCGGCAAGCACAAGTGGATCGGCCTCGAGAACTACTCCGCGGCCCTGAGCGACCCGAACTTCCTCCAGGCGCTGCAGTTCACCCTGGAGTACACGGTCGTCATCACCCCGATCCTGCTGGTGCTCGGGTTCGGGCTGGCGGCGCTCGTCAAGCGCGGCAACCGCCCCGCCCGGTTCTTCCAGTCGGTCTACTTCCTGCCGGTGGCCATCGGTCTCGCCTCGGGTAGCTTCCTGTGGCTGTTCATGGCCCAGTCGCAGATCGGCCCGATGTGGGACCTCATGCGCCGCATCGGACTCATCGGAGCCAAGAGCAACCTGTTCGCCGGCCACTGGTCGTCGCTCATGGTGGTGATCGCCATGGTCACCTGGAAGGTGGTCGGCCTGCAGATGCTGCTGCTGCTGGCGGGCCTGCAGTCGATTCCCGACGAGGTCACCGAGGCCGCTCGGGTCGACGGGGCGTCCGGGTGGCAACGGCTCTGGCACATCACCGTGCCGCTGATGCGTCCGACCCTCGCGCTCGTGCTCGTGTTCTCGGTGGCCGGCTCGCTGCTCGCCTTCGACCAGTTCTACATCATGACCTCCGGTGGGCCGTCGAACTCGACGATCACCGCGGTCTACTCGATCTATCGCTACTCCTTCATCCAGTTCAAGCTCGGCTACGGTGCCGCGCTGTCGGTGCTGCTGATGGTGATCCTGGCGATGGTCAGTGCCGTCCAAATGTTGCTGCTGCGCAACACCGACCACACCTGAGGACCCTGATGATTTCCGATATCCGACGAAGCCTCCCCCGGGCAGCCTGGTGGACGCTGAACGTGGCCCTCACGGTGCTGTTCCTGTCCCCGCTGGTCGTCATGGCGTCGATGGCGCTCAAGAGCAGCGGCGATCAGGGACACATCCCGCCGACCCTGCTGCCGAGCCACCCGACGTGGGCCAACTTCCGCAAACTCACCAGCGTCCAGGGCCTGAACATCTTCCATAACCTGCTCAACAGCATCATGGTCAGCGTGTCGGCGACGCTGCTGGTGGTACTGCTGGCCAGCATGGCCGGCTACGGCATCGCCCGGACGAAGTTCCCCGGCGCGGGCATCGTGTTCTTCGTGGCCCTGGCCTCGTTCATGATCCCGTTCCAGGCGATCCTCACACCGCTGTACATGCTGCTCAAGAACATGGGACTGAACGACTCCCTGGTCGGACTGACCCTCGTCTACGTCACCTTCAACCTGCCGTTCGCGCTGTTCATCATGCGCAACGCGTTCGCGTCGGTACCGCAGACCCTCGAGGAGGCGGCCCGTGTCGACGGCTGCGGCACCATCCGCGCGATCGTGCAGATCATGGTGCCGATCGTCAAGCCGGGGCTGATCACCGCCGGCCTCATGGCGTTCTTCAACACCTGGAACGAGTTCTTCGCGGCCCTCATCCTCATCACCTCGCAGGAGAAGTTCACCCTGCCGGTCACCCTGACGATGGTCGCGAGCGGCTCGTTCGGGCAGATCGACTGGGGTTCGCTCCAGGCCGGTGTCGCCCTGACGATCATCCCCTGCATCGTCATCTACCTCCTCCTCCAGCGCTACTACGTGAGCGGCATGCTCAGCGGTGCCCTCAAGTGAAAGGAACTCCCCCGATGACCACAGACACGAGCCATTCCGGAACCGCGCCGGTTCCGACCGGATTCGGGCCGGTCAGGTTCACCCGGTCCAGCAGCACGACGCTGCGTCCCGCCCGTGGCACCATCACCGCCGGGCTGTGGCACGAGCGTCGCCGCGTCAACCGCACGGTGAGCGTCCCGGCCGGGTGGGACCGACTGCACGAGGCCGGCAACTTCCACAACCTCGAACTGGCGGCGGGCCGGGCCGAAGGCTCGTACACCAACGACCTGCCGTTCCTCGACAGCGACGTCTACAAGTGGCTCGAGGGCATCGCGTGGGTGTTCGCCGATCCCGAACTGGACGCCGACCTGCGCGCCAAGCTGGGCAACATGGTCGACCAGACCGTCGACCTGCTCGAAGCCACCCAGCAGGACGACGGATACCTCGACTCCAACTTCCAGGTGCGCACCCCCGGCGAGCGGTTCGTGCACCTCGACTGGGGCCACGAGCTCTACTGCGCCGGTCACCTCATCCAGGCGGCCGTCGCGATGCACCGCACCACCGCCGACGAGCGACTGCTCGGCATCGCCCGGCGCTTCGCCGACCTCATCGCCGCATCCTTCGCCGACGGGAAGATCGAGAGCTTCTGCGGTCACCCGGAGATCGAGACGGCGCTGGTCGAACTCGGGCGCGAGACCGGGGAGCAGTCCTACCTCGACACCGCTCGGCTGTTCCTCGAACGCCGCGGCCACCGCACCATGCCCGGCCGCTTCGGCTACGCCTACTGGCAGGACCACGCACCGATCCGCGACACAGACAGCGTCGAGGGCCATTCGGTGCGCCAGTTGTACCTGCTGGCCGGCGTAGCCGACCTGTACGCCGAGACGGGTGACTCGTCGTGGCTCGAGGCCGGCGAGCGGTTGTGGCACGAGATGGCCGCCCGCAAGACCTACATCACCGGCGGCATCGGCTCGCACCACGCTGACGAGGCGTTCGGCGATCCGTACGAGCTGCCGAGCGAGCGGAGCTACTGCGAGACCTGCGCGTCGATCGCGTCGGTGATGTTCAGCTGGCGGATGCTGCTCGCCACCGGCGAGGCGAAGTACGCCGACCTCATGGAACGCACCCTCTACAACGGCTTCCTCGCGGGCACCTCGCTCGACGGGCAGCGCTACATCTACGCGAACCCGTTGCAGGTGCGCGAGGGCCACCTCGACACCGGCACCGACCACGACTACCAGCGGGTGCCGTGGTTCCACTGCGCGTGCTGCCCGCCCAACGTCATGCGTCTGCTCGGTTCCCTCGACCACTACCTCGCTGCGGCCGCCGGCGACGACCTGGTCGTCCACCAGTACGCCACCGGCACGGTGTCCGGTGACCTGGACGCGGGGGCGGTGAGTCTCGACGTGGTCACCGACTACCCGTGGGACGGGACCGTCGGGTTCACCGTGACGGCCACGCCGGCGGCGTCCTGGACGCTGGTCCTGCGGGTGCCCCACTGGGCCGAGGGTGCCACCGCCCAGGTCAACGGTGCCGCCAACGGCGCGTCGGTCGACGACGGCTGGCTGCGGATCACCCGCGGCTGGACCGCCGGCGACACGGTCAGCCTCACCCTGCCGATGCGGCCGCGCTTCTCGCAGGCCGATCCGCGGGTGGACGCGCTGCGGCACAGCGAGGCGCTCGAGCGCGGACCGCTGGTCTACTGCCTCGAGGCCACCGACAACCAGGGAGTCCGGTTCGACGACGTGGTGGTCGACACGACCTCCCCGCTCGCCGAGCAGCCGGCGTCCGGCCTCGACGGGATCCTGGCGCTCACGGCCAAGGCCTCGATCCGGGCTCACCGGGACGCCGGTTGGTGGCCCTACGGCCCGCGCGACGAGACCGCCGGTGCGGCGTCCGTCGACGTCACCGCGGTGCCCTACTACGCGTGGGGCAACCGGGACCTCGGCGCGATGCGGGTCTGGCTGCCCACCACGTGACCCTGCCGATGTGACCACCGCCCCCGCTGCTTCGCCGATGTGATGGAGTGGGGGCGGTGGTCGTTCACGACCGATCGGGACGCGCGAGTGACGAATCCCCGCGGACACCCCCCCGGGTGCGCGCGTCCGACACCACACCCAACAAGGAGATGAGATGGAATACCGCCTGATGGGCAGCACCGGCGTCAGCGTGTCCCGGCTGTGCCTGGGCACCATGACCTTCGGCAAGGAGACCGACGAGGCCGGCGCCCGCGAGCAGCTCGACATGTTCGTCGGAGCCGGTGGCAACTTCATCGACACCGCCGACGTCTACAACGGCGGCGAGTCCGAGCGAATCATCGGACGCTGGCTCGCCGACCACCCCGGACTCGCCGACGAGTTGGTGATCGCCACCAAGGGACGCTTCCCGACGTCGAACCACCCGAACGGGGTCGGCCTCACCCGCAAGCACCTCAGCCAGGCCCTCGACGCGAGCCTCACCCGACTCGGCGTCGACCACATCGACCTGTACCAGGTGCACGCGTTCGACCCGCTCACCCCGCTCGATGAGACGTTGCGCTTCTTCGACGACGCCGTGAGCGCCGGCAAGATCGGCTACTTCGGCCTGTCGAACTTCATCGGCTGGCAGATCGCCGCCCTGAGCGAACTCGCGGCCGCCACCGACCGGGTCGCGCCGGTCATGCTGCAACCGCAGTACAACCTGCTCACCCGCTACATCGAGCTCGAGATCGTGCCGGCGTGCCTCGAGTACGGCATCGGCCTCATCCCGTGGAGCCCGCTGGGCGGCGGCTGGCTCACCGGCAAGTACCAGCGCAACCACGTGCCCTCGGGTGCCTCGCGGCTGGGCGAGGACCCCAAGCGGGGCATGGAGAACTACGAGGAGCGCAACGCCGACGACCGCGTCTGGCGGATCCTCGACGCGGTGAAGTCGGTCGCCGACGAGGCGGGGATCACGATGGCCCAGGTGGCGCTCACCTGGACGGCCGATCGCCCGGCGGTCACCGCGCCGATCCTCGGAAACCGCACCACCGGACAGCTCGCCGAGGCACTCAAGATCGCCGACGTGCACCTCGACGACGCCCAGGCCGAACGCCTCGACCAGGTCTCGGCCCCCGACCTGCCCGACTACCCCTATGGGCGTCGTGGCATCGAGCAGCGCAGCCGCAAGATCTCTGGCGGACGCTGAGAGCGCGCCGGCCGGCGTCCATCACCCCAGACGGTGGGCGCCGGCCGGCCTTCGGCCTGCCATCCCGGGCCGGAGGGGACGCTGGGCACCGCGGCGTCCGAACGGCTGGCGAAATCTGCTCCGGCTGGCGAAAACAACACCAGATCGGCAGAGATCGCCAGCAACCCAGCAGACATCGCCAGCACAACCGTCGAAATCGCCAGCCGCGGATGGTCAGCGACGGTTGCAGCGACACCGCTGGGGGTCTGGTCAGTCCTCCGCGCGGGTGCGCCGCATCCCGTCGGCGATGGCCACGATGATCGCCGCGACGTAGCAGGCTTCGGTCACGTGCAGCGACATCGCGAAGGCCCCCGAATAGGTGGCGTTGGCAATGCCGGTGGCGTGCTCGCCGCGGCGTCCGCTGGCTGGCAGGCTCGCGTAGAACGCGAGCGTCATCGCCGCGATCGAGATCGTCGCCCCGATCCGCTGGGTGGTCTGCTGCAAGGCCGCGGCGGTCGAGGAGCGGGCCACCGGAACATGCTCGAGCGTGAGCGCGGTGTTGGGCGAGATCACGGTGCCCGATGCCAGCCCGGTGAAGAACAGCAGCACCGTGAGCAACCACGGGTTGACCGAATCGGGATGCAACTCGGACATGACATCGATCGCGACGAACCCGGCAAGGGCACCGACGAGGCCGAAGGTCACGAGGCGGCGTCCCCACGAGTGCACCAGCCGGCCGGCCCGGGCGGCCGCGATGGCCGACCCGATCGCGAACGGCGTCTGAATCAGGCCGGCCTGCCACGCGGGCATCCCGAGGCCGGCCTGCAGATAGAGCGCCAGGGTGAGGAAGAAGCCCGCGAACCCGAGGAAGTACAGGGCGCCGATCCCCGCACCGAAGACGAAGGACGCTGTCCGCACGAGGTCGCGGGGGGCCACCACCGAGTGGCCAAGAGAATCCTCGCGATGCTCCCACAGGACGAAGCCGACGACCCCGGCGACCGCCACCGCCATCAGCCACCACGGAGCCTGCGAGACGTGCGCCATCGACGTCGCCAGCACGAACGGCAGCATCACCGAGATCGTCACGAGGGACACGAGAAGGATGCCAGGGACATCGAGACGGAGTTTCACCTGCCCCTGGGGCCGGTCGTGCGGCAGCTTGCGCCAGGCGAGCGGGACGATGACCGCGGCGATCGGCACGTTGATGAGGAAGATCGACCGCCATCCGAGCTGGGGCGGCAATGCCGACACCAGGAATCCGCCGAGAACCGGGCCGACCGCGGTCGAGACACCGATGACCATGCCGAGGTATCCGAACGCCTGCCCCCGGGGCGGCCCCGAGAACAACTGCTGGATGAAGCCCGACACGGTGGGGATGAGCACCGCGCCGAATACACCCTGGATCAGCCGGAGCACGACGAGCATCACCGGGGTCAGAGACATGCCGCACAGCAGCGACACGAGGCCGAACCCCGTGGCCCCCAGGAGGAACATCCGCTTGCGGCCGAAGACATCGCTGGCGCGACCCGCGGCGATCAGTGACAGAGCGAACGACAACGAGTAGCCCGCCACGATCCACTGCTCGTGAGTGGGGTTGGCTCCGAGGTTCCGGCTCAGCGTGGGCAGTGCGACGTTGACGATCGACGTGTCGAGCAGCGCCATGAACGACGCCGTGGCGATGATCGCGAACAGCCGCCACGGGTGGGCATCGGAATCCTCGGGGCTCACCCGTCCGAGGCTAGTCCGCCCGGACGCCGGCCCCCAGCAGCGGCCCCGCCTCGACTGGGTCCGGTCACGGTGAGGGTCACCGGCCCGACGACGCCGGGCCTGCGGCGCGGGCGCCGGGCGACCGCAGCGCGCGCTCGTGCCACAGCGCTGATGCAGAGGGTTCGCACCCGCGGCGGCGCCGCGGGTGCGAACCCGACCATCGTCAGCCCAGGTGCGGCTTCACCTGGGTGGTGTAGATCTGCTCGAGGGTGCCGTGCAGTGCGGTCATCGTCTGCTTGACGTCGGCCCGCTGGGTCAGCAATTGGGCCACGGACTTGGCCATCTCCTGGTCGGCGCCGGGCAGGAACACCCGGGCGTAGTCCTGGGTCCGGGTGACGTCGAGTTGCTTGATCGCGGTCCCGATGAGGGGGTTGGCCGTCAGCAGCGAGCTGGTGTCAGCGGACTTGCGCACCGGCATGTAGCCCGTCGCCTGCGAGAAGGCGACGGTGCTGGCGGCGTTGGTGAGGAAGCCGATGAACTTGGCCGCCGCCAGCTGGTTCGCCGCCTTGATGCCCTTCGGGATGCCGACGCCCGCGCCACCGGTCGGGCAGACGGGCGACTGGGAAACCGGGCCGCCGGGGAGGAACCCCACGCCGATCTCGAACTTGCCCGCGACCGCCTTCTGGATACCGACGAGTGAGCCGGTCGAGCCGAGGGTGGCCGAGCAGGCACCGGCCGCCAGGTCGTCGGTGGCGGACTGGCTGGCCACGCCCGCCCATTTGCCCTTGTAGACCGAGTCCTGCACGTACTGGAGCGCGCTCACCGACGGATCGGCGTCGCAGGTGATGTCGAAACTGCCCTTCTTCGACCAGCCCCCGCCGTAACCCCAGAGGATGTTCTGCAGCGTCCACCCGGCGTAGTCGGCCAGGGCCGGGTGTTCGTAGGCGTGCTGTGCCCCGGTGTTCGCCGCCTGCAGCTTGGGCGCCCAGGCGGCGATCTCGGCCCAGGTCTTCGGAGCACGGTCCTCGAGGCCGGCCTTGGTCCAGTGGGTCTTGTTGTAGTAGAAGAGCGGGGTCGAGCGGGCCCACGGAACGGCCCACTGTCCACCGGCGTACTGGTAGTCGGCGAACAGCCCGTCGCGGTAGTCGGTGGTGTCGACGCCGGCGGCCTTGAGCGCGTTGGTGAGCGGGATGATCGAGTTCTGCGTGTAGTAGCGGAACCACCAGACGTCGCTGAACACGACGACGTCGGGCAGCCGGCCGCCGGCCTGGGCGGCCTGGAACTTCTGGGCCACCTCCTCGTAGCTGCTGCCGGCGGTCACCAGGTTGACGGTGATGCCGGTGGCGGCGGCGAACTTGGCGATGATGCTGCGGGTGACCGCCTCGGAGTTGCCGGGGTGGTTGCTCCAGAAGGTGATCTCCTTGGCGGGCTGGACGCCGGCGAAGCTGGGTCCGTTGGGGTCGGCGCCGGCCGACACCGGGTCGGCGGCAGTGCTGGTCGAGGGGCCACCGCAGGCGGACAGCGCGGCGGCACCGAGGCCGAGTCCGGCGACGCCGAGCAGGGAGCGGCGGGACAGGGACGGGTTGATGGTCATGGGCGGGGAGTTCCTTTCCTGGCCCTGGTCACCGGTGGGTGGGGTGACCGGTTGGTGGGATCGCTGACCCGGAGGGCCGGTGATGGGATCGGGGGCGGCGCCGCGTCACTTGACGGCGCCCTGGGTGAGGCCCGCGACGATGTAGCGCTGCAGGAACGCGAACACGACGAGCACGGGGACGATGACGACGATCGCGCCGGCCATCAGGATCGGGTACGAGCTGGGGTCACCCTCGACGTTCTTGAGCAGGGTGAGTCCCACCGGCAGCGTCATCCGGGAGTCGTCGTTGGTGATGATGAGCGGCCAGATGTAGTCGTTCCACTCGCTGACGATCGTGACCAACGCGACGGTTGCGATCGTCGGGGTCGAGATCGGGATGACCATGCGGGTCAGCCGCATGAGATGGCCGGCGCCGTCGATCTCGGCGGCCTCGAGGATCTCCCGCGGCAATGACATGAAGTGCTGGCGCAGGAGGAAGGTGCCGAACGCCGTGCCGAGGCCGGGCAGGATGATGCCCCAGTAGGTGTTGACGCCGCCGAGGCCCGCGATGAACACGTAGTTGGGAAGCAGCGACACCTGAGAGGGAACCATCAGCGCCACGAGGATGCCGAGGAAGATCCAGCGCTTGCCCGGGAACCGGAGGAACACGAGCGCGTAGGCCGTGGTGATCGCGAGCACCACCTTGGTCGCCGATCCGACGACCGTGACGATCGTCGAGTTGAGGAACAGGCGTCCGAAGTCGATCTGGGCCGACGCGCTGCGGTAGGCGGCGAAACTCGGCGCGTGCGGCAGCAGCACCACGTGCTGCGACAGCACCTCGCCACTGGTCTTGAACGAGCCGAGCACCATCCATCCGAGCGGCAACGCGATGATGAGCGTCGCGAGCAGCAGCGGGACGTAGCCCCCGACAATCGTGCCGAGCAGCGTCGGGCGGCCGACGCCCCCGTCGTCGAACCGGATGCGGATCCGGCGGCGTGCCACCTGACGGGACAGGGACTGGTGGGCGATGGCGCGGCCGGACGCCGGCCCGGCGGTGTCGATGCTCATGCGTAGTGCACCCTTCGCTCGATGAGGTGCAACTGCACCGCGGTCATCGCGAGGAGGATGACGAACAGGACGGTCGAGATCGCAGCCGAGTATCCGGCCCGGTTGTAGCCACCGAACGCCTGCAGGTAGGAGTCGTACATGAGCGTGGTCGTGCCGTTGCCGAGCGGTGTCATGATCCTGATCAGGTCGAACGCCTGGAGTGAGCCGAGGATCGTGGTGAGCAGCAGGAAGAACGACGTCGGGGACAGCAGCGGCCACACGATGGTGATGAAGGTGCGCACCCGGCCGGCTCCGTCCATGGCGGCCGCTTCCAGCAGATCACGGGGAACGGCCTGCATGGCCGCGAGGTAGATCACCGCGCAGTAGCCGAGGTTCTTCCAGACGTAGACGAGGATGACCATCGTCAGCGACAGGCTCGGATCCAGGAACCACTGCGGCGAGGAGAGCCCCACCGCGCGGAGCAGCCCCGCCAGCACCCCGGTGACCGGGTCGAAGATGAACGTCCACACGAGGCCGACGCCCACCCCTGACAGCACGTAGGGGGCGAACACCGTCGCGCGGGCGAGCGTGTTGCCGACCAGCCGCCGGTTCAGGACCGTCGCGAACAACAGTCCGAGCAGCATCGAGCCGCCGACCGTGGCCACGGTGAAGACGCCGGTGGCGCGCAGCACGGTGGCGGCGTCCGGGCCGGTGAAGAACTCCCGGTAGTTCGCCAGTCCGATGACCCGGGCGGTGGGACTGCCGAGCGTCCAGTCGAGGGTCGAGTAGTAGATGTTCGTCATCAGCGGCCGGTAGACGAACATGAGAATCAGGGCGATGTTCGGGAACGCCAGCAGGCCGAACAGCGTCCACTCCCGCAGCGTTCTCCGGCTGACGCGTGGCCGGGGCCGGGTCGCCACGGTGGGCGCCGCCAGCGGGGCGTTGCTCATCGCTCTCCCATCCGCTCGTGCGGCACCCGTCGTGCCGCATGTCCGGACGTGACGCTAGGGAGGGAAGATGACCGGATGGTTCAAATAGCGTGACGGCACGGTTGCCCCCGGATGAATGTCGCGTGCCGCGGCCCGGAACGGGGACGCAGATCGTTCACCGGCCGGTCGTCGCCCGCAGCGGGGAGCCCGCCAGTCCCCGCAGCACCATCAGCGCGACGACGGCCGACAGCAGTTCGCCCGCGGGGAAGCTCACCCATATCCCGGCAAGCCCGAACCCGGCCAGCAGCAGCACGGCGGGCACCTTGATCCCCGCGAGCGTGCCCACCGACAGCCAGAGCGACGGCACCGCGCGTCCCACCGACTGGTAGGCGGCCGCCACGAGGGCGACGAGCCCCGCGACCGGATAGCTCAGCGCGAGTAGCCGCAGGGCCCGGATCGCCTCGGAGACCACGATGGGATCGCCGGTGAACGTCCGGGCGATGGCCCCGGCCCAGCCCACGACGAACCCGGACGTGACCGTCCCATAGCCGACGCTCGCCCAGACCGAGAGCCGCACAGCCCGCGCCGCCCTCCCGCCGTAGCCGGCGCCGACGTTGAACCCGACGATCGGCTGCAGGGCCTGGGTGATGCCGAGTTGCGGCATCAGGGCGAACGTGGCGATCCTCGAGGCGATCGCGAACGCGCCGAGCGCCCCGACACCTCCGAATCCGGCGAGCAGATTGTTGATCACGGTGGTGAGCAGGGTCCGCCCGAATCCCGAGAGGAAGCTCGGCGTGCCGATCTGCACGATCTCGACGAGCACCGTCCGGCGGGGCAGCAGGTCTCGGGGACGGATGCGGTAGGGACGCCGACGCTGGCCGAGAAAGAACCAGGTGCCCATGGCCGACGACACCATCTGGCCCCCGACGGTGCCGAGCGCGGCTCCCCGGACGCCCCACCCGAAACCGAAGATGAACAGCGGGTCGAGCAGGATCTGGGTGACGACCGGGATCACCCAGGTGAGCGTCGAGAACCCCATCCGGCCCTCGGCGCGCATGAGCGACGAGAAGCCGGTCGCGAACACGGCGCCCGCGAGGATGATCACGCCGTAGTCGTGGGCGGGGCCGAGCACCGCCCCGGTGGCGCCGAGCAGCCGCAGCACCGGGCCGATGAGCAGGACGCCGGCCAGCCCGAGCGCCAGGGCCCCGAGCCAGAACACCGACAGGCAGGTTCCGGCCGCCCCCGCGGCGCGACGGGTGTCGCCGGCGCCGAGGGCCCGGGAGATCACCGACGCCCCTCCGGTGCCGATCGTCGTCGACAGCGCCCCGAGAAGCAGCAGCACGGGGGCGACAACGTTGACCGCGGCCAGCGCGACCGGTCCTACCCCACGCGCGACGAACCAGGCGTTGGTCAGGGCGTAGATGCCGTAGGTGGCCACCGCCATGGTGGTCTGCAGCGTGGTGTGGGCGAGCAGCCGTCCGACCGGCTCGGAGCCGAGCGCGGCCACCCGGTCGGGTCCGCGGCCGCGACCGCCCACCGTCACCGGCGGTGGGCCCCGAGAGCTTCCATGGCCTCATCGAGCAGCGGACGGGCCATGTCGAGCTGGTCGGTGGTGGTGTGGCCGCGGTAGACGGTCTCGATCACCATGATGAGGAACAGGTGCAGGTCGTAGAGGCGCCGCCGGGCGGCCTCGGCGTCGGTGAGCGGGCCGCGACCGTAGCCCTCGAGGAAGGGCCGCTTCGACTCCGGGTCGGCGACCCACCGGACCAGACCGGCCTCCATGATCGGGTCTCCCCAGAAGGCCCGCTCGTGATCGATGATCCCGGCGAGCCTCCCGTCGCGCACGATCATGTTGGAGTCCCACAGGTCCCACTCGCAGAACACCGGTCGCCGCACGGCGTCCAGGTGGTGCTCGTGGTCGGCGACCACCCGGCGCACCTCGGCGTAGTCCCAGCCGAGGTCGACGCCCCGACGTTCCCCGTCGGCGACGATGTCCTCGAGGATCCGGCCGAACGCCTCCCGCCAGGTGGGGTGGAGGTCGGCGCTGAAGCGCCCGAATCCGGCACCGGGGATCGCGTTGAGATCGCGGGTGGCCGACCCCATGAGTCGCAGGTATGCCGCCTGCTCGTCGGGCGCGAGCGACTGCTTGATGACGCCGAGGTTGTCGCCCTCGACGAAGCTCATCGCGAACCAGTCGGCGTCCACGAGTTCGTGGGTGTCGTCGTAGTGGTGCACCTCGGGCACCGGGACGCCGGTGTGCTCGCGGATCAGCCGGAGGGCGGCGACCTCGCCCGCCATCATGTCGCGCTCGTAGGTCATCACCTCGACCCCGGGCGGCGGCGCGATCTTCAGCACGACCGAGCGGCCGTCGGCCAGGTCGAGGCGGTAGGCGACGTTGAACCACCCGTGCGCCATCTCGGTGACGAAGCCGTGGCCGACGGGGACGGCCGCCTCGCCGTAGGCCCGTTCGATGAGCGCGCGCAGCACGGCATCCGACTGGCGGAACTTGGTGATCGATTCCATGACGTCTCCCGGAAAACTGACCGCAGTGTCAGTCTCCAGGTGAGCCTACTCAGGGATGGGGCCGGGGCGGAAGGCCCCGGCCCGGCCCGATCAGGCCTCGACCTCGCCGCGGTCGCCCGACCAGTTGAGGTGCCAGCTGCCCGGCGCGTCGACCCGCTCGTAGGTGTGCGAGCCGAAGAAGTCCCGCAGTCCCTGGGTGAGCGCGGCGTTCACCCGCGGCGCCCGGGCCATGTCGTAGTAGGCCAGCGTCGCCGAGAACACCGGCGCCGCCACACCGGACTGCGCCGCCACCGACACCACCCGCCGCCAGGCGTCCTGGTCGCGGCCGAGTTCGGGGGCAACCGAGGGGGCCGCCATGAACGAGACCAGGTCGGGCTTGGCGTCGTACTCCTGGCGGATCCGCTCGAGCAGCTTGGCCCGGATGATGCAGCCGTCCCGCCAGATCTTGGCGGCGTCCGCGACGTTGATGTCCCAGCCGTACTCCTGCCCGGCGGTGCGGATCTGGTCGAAGCCCTGCGAGTACGACACGACCTTCGCGCACCACAGCGCCTTGCGCACGTCGTCAACGAACGACTGCCGGTCGTCGACGCTGACGGTGCCGTCGGGTCCCTGGAGGGTGTCCCGGGCGGCCGCCCGCAGGTCGTCGTGGCTCGACTCGGCCCGGGCGAACACCGCTTCGGCGATGCCGTTGACCGGGACGCCGAGGTCGAGCGCGGTC
>JAJXWF010000248.1 GCA_021781735.1 Actinomycetes bacterium | reverse complement strand
CGAGCGCCGGGCCTGGTCGGTCGGCGTGGTCGGGAACGCGGCCACGGTCTTCCCCGAGCTGCTGCGCCGCGGGGTGCCGATCGACATCGTCACCGACCAGACGAGCGCCCACGATCCGCTCTCCTACCTGCCCGAGGGCATCGAGGTCGCCGAGTGGCGCGACTTCGCCGACCGGCGTCCCGACGAGTTCACCACCCGGGCCCGCGCCTCAATGGCCAGGCACGTCCGGGCAATGGTCGAGTTCCAGGACGCCGGAGCCGAGGTCTTCGACTACGGCAACTCCATTCGTGACGAGGCGCGTCTCGGAGGCTACGAGCGGGCGTTCGAGTTCCCCGGGTTCGTTCCGGCGTACATCCGTCCACTGTTCTGCGAGGGCAGGGGCCCGTTCCGCTGGGCGGCCCTGTCGGGCGATCCCCGGGACATCGACGCCACCGACAGGGCCGTCATGGACCTGTTCCCCGACAACGACCGGCTGCAGAAGTGGATGCGCGGCGCCCGGGAGAGGATCGCCTTCCAGGGCCTGCCGGCCCGGATCTGCTGGCTCGGCTACGGCGAGCGCGACCGGGCGGGGCTGGCGTTCAACGAGCTCGTCGCGCGCGGCGTGGTGAGTGCGCCGATCGTCATCGGCCGTGATCACCTGGACGCCGGATCGGTCGCGTCGCCCTACCGTGAGACCGAGGCGATGGCCGACGGGTCGGACGCGATCGCCGACTGGCCGCTGCTCAACGCCCTGGTCAACACCGCCTCCGGGGCGACGTGGGTGTCGATCCACCACGGCGGCGGCGTGGGCATCGGGCGGTCGATCCACGCCGGCCAGGTGACCGTCGCCGACGGCACACCGCTCGCCGCCCAGAAACTGGCCCGCGTGCTCACCAACGACCCGGGCATGGGCGTGCTCCGCCACGTCGACGCCGGATACGACATCGCCGACCGGGTGGCCGCCGAGCGCGGCGTCCGCATCCCGATGAAGGAGAGCTGAGCCCATGACCGGAAGGGCCATTCTCGAGTTCGACCGGATGTGGGCCGAACTCGAGCCGATCGGCCGGGACGCCTCGACCGGCGGCTACCGCCGCTTCGCCTGGACCGCCGAGGACCGTGAGCTGCGCGAGTGGTTCGCCGGCGAGTGCGCCCGCCGCGGCCTCGACCTGGTCGAGGACCGGGCCGGCAACCAGTGGGCCTGGTGGGGTGACCCGGACGCCGCACCGGGGCGGGGGCTCGTGCTCGGCTCGCATCTCGACTCGGTTCCCGACGGAGGCGCCTACGACGGCCCGCTCGGCGTCCTGTCGGCGCTCGCGTCCGTCGACGCACTGCGGGACAAGGGCGTCGTGCCGGCCCGGCCCGTCGCGGTCGTCAACTTCGTCGACGAGGAGGGTGCCCGCTTCGGCATCGCCTGCGCCGGGTCCCGCCTCATCACCGGGGCGCTCACCCCCGACCGGGCCGGGGCCCTGCGCGACGCCGACGGCGTGTCGCTGGCCGACGCGCTGCACGCCGCGGGCCGTGACCCCGGACGCCTCGGCCCCGACGACGAGGCCCTCCGCCGGGTCGGTGCCTACGTCGAGCTGCACATCGAGCAGGGCCGCGCCCTTGCCGACCTCGACCCCGACACCTCGGTGGTCGCGATCGGCACCGGCATCCGGCCGCACGGTCGCTGGCGCCTCGACCTGCCCGGCGTCGCCAACCACGCCGGCACCACGCGGCTCGAGGACCGCCAGGACGCGATGCTCGCGGCCGCCGGCGTCATCATCGGGGCGCGGACCGCCGCGGCGAGGCACTGCTGCGTCGCGACCATCGGCAGGCTGAACATCGTCCCGGGTGGGGTCAACGCGATCCCGTCGCACGTCTCGGCCTGGCTCGACGCGCGGGGCCCGGACGAGGCCGACGTCCGGGCGGTCATCGCCGATGTCTCGGGGAGCGTCGCAGAGCTGGGCGGCACGCTGACGCAGGATTCGTGGACGCCGGCCACCGCGTTCGACGGTGGGCTCGTGGAGCGGCTCCGGGCCGTGCTCGGCGAGACGACACCGTTGCTCGACACCGGCGCGGGCCACGACGCGGGGATTCTGGCCAACGCCGGGGTGCCGACGGCGATGCTGTTCGTCCGCAACCCCACCGGCGTCTCGCACTCGCCCGCGGAGTTCGCCGACGCCGCAGACTGTCACCGTGGCGTCGGGGCTCTGGCCACCGTCGCGGAGAACCTGGCCGGATGACGGGAAATCGAGCCCGATGACACGCTATTGGGCCGAGCGGGCCCTGCTCCCGACGGGACTCGCCGCATCGGTGCGCTTCGATGTCGCCGACGGTCGGTTCACCGCGGTCACCGTGAACGCGGCGCGCGGGGACGCCGTCGCCCTCCCGGGCGTCGTGCTGCCCGGCTTCGCCGACTGCCACAGCCACGCGTTCCACCGGGCCCTGCGCGGCCGCACCCACCACGGCGGTGGCACGTTCTGGACCTGGCGGGAGGCCATGTACGCCGTCGCCGCCCGCCTGACGCCCGACTCCTACCTCCGGCTGGCCACGGCCGTCTACGCCGAGATGGCGCTCGCGGGCATCACCAGCGTGGGCGAGTTCCACTACGTCCATCACCAGCCCGACGGCAGGCCGTATGCCGACCCCAACGCCGTGGGCAAGGCGCTCGCCGAGGCGGCTCGGCGGGCCGGCGTCCGGCTGACCCTGCTCGACACGCTCTACCTCTCCGGGGGCCTGAGCGCCGACGGTCACCTGGCCCTCTCTCCGGGGCAGCGCCGCTTCGGCGACGGCACCGTCGAGCGATGGGCCTCCCGCCTGGGCTGCCTCGTCCCCGACGCCACCACCCGGATCGGCGGCGCGATCCACTCTGTCCGCGCCGTGCCGCGGGTCGCGATCGGCGAAGTCGCGGAGATCCTGCGCGGACGACCGCTGCACGTGCACGTGTCGGAGCAGCCGGCCGAGAACGATGCGTGCCGGGCGTTCTACGGCTGCTCCCCGACCCGACTGCTGCACGACGAGGGGGCGCTCGGACCACAGGCCACCGCCGTCCACGCGACCCACCTGGGCGTGCACGACATCGCGCTGCTCGGCGACTCGCGCACGACGAGCTGCTTCTGCCCGACCACCGAACGCGACCTGGCCGACGGCATCGGCCCGGCGCGAGCCCTGTGTGACGCCGGCAGCCCGCTGTCCCTCGGTTCCGACCAGCACGCCGTCATCGACCCGTTCGAGGAGATGCGCGCGCTCGAGGGCCACGAGCGGCTGCGGTCGCACGAGCGGGGCCGGTTCACCCCGAACGACCTGCTCGCGGCGGCGACGGCCCACCGGTCGATCGGCTGGCCCGACGCCGGGCGACTCGCGGCCGGGAGCCGAGCCGACCTCGTCGCCGTGCGCCTCGACAGCCGACGGACCGCCGGCACCGACCCGGGACAGATCGTCCACGCCGCGACGGCGTCCGACATCGACACGGTGATCCGCGACGGTGAGGAGGTGGTCCGCGCGGGACGGCACCGACTCGGAGATGTCGGCCGGCTCCTCGCCGACGCCATCGCACCA
>JAJXWF010000247.1 GCA_021781735.1 Actinomycetes bacterium | reverse complement strand
GTCGCTCCATACGAGGCGTCGGTGGTCGCCGAACCACACGGGCCCTTCGGCCCAGCGGCAGCCGCCGGCGATCCGCTCGATCACGGCGAAGGGCAGGACGAGTTCGTCGAAGCGCGGATCGGTGCGTACCACGGCGGGATCGGGGTAGGACTGCGGCGCGTCGGGCCATCGGGATTCCCGGTCGTACATGATCACTCCATTCAGGTGGCGACCCAGCCGAGGTCGCGGGAGATGTCGGTTGCTGTCTGGAGAAGGCGCGGGAGGTCGGCCCTCAGCGAGTCGAGGTCGCGGAGCGCCCGCAGGGCGGTCACCGAGACCGAGGCGACCACGTCGCCGGTCGCGTCCCGGACCGGGACGGCGATGCAGTTGATGTAGTCCTCGTATTCCCCGTCGTCGATGGCGTAACCGCGCTCCCGGGCGGCAGCCAGATCGGCGAGGAACGCCTCGCGGGTGGTGATGGTCGACACGCTGTGCCTGGTGAACGCCCAGCCGTCGAGCAGGAGGTCCAACCGATCGGAGGGGAGGTGGGCGAGGATCGCCTTGGCCGCGCTGGCCGTGTGCAGCGGTACGGGACGCCCGATCTGGCTGAGGATCCGGGGCGAGTCGGTGGGTTCGACCTTGTCGACATAGACGACGTGCCCGTTGTCGATCGCCGCCAGGTGGGTGGTGCAGCCGGTCTGCGCGGTGAGCTCGACGAGGTGGGGGTGCCCGATCGCCCGCAGGTCGAACTGCTCCTGTGCCCGCTGCGCCAGGCCGATCATGCGGTAGCCGAGGCTGTACCGGCCGTCGGGCAGCCGACGGGCGTAACCGGCGTCGACGAGGGTCTGCAGCAGGCGCAGGGCGGTGGAGCGGTGGGTGTCGAGGACCTCGGCCACGTCGCTGGGGGAGCGTGGTGTGCCGGCGAGCAGTTCGACGACCTCGAGGGCGCGACGCACGGACTGCGACATGTTCCCTCCTCGTGTCCCGTGGTGTCCATGGTGGCAGGTCCGGTGGTGCTTGACAGCGGGAGCCGTCGAGAACCAGACTCGTTGCGTTGGCAGCACGCGTGTTGCGCACAGTGCAACACATCCGCGGTGCGGGTGGCAATCACCCGGAAGAGGTGGGGTCAGTGGGCCGCTCGGGATCGACGCCGGGACCCCGGCCCGCGGCGACGGAAAGGACACGCCGGTGATGAGTGACGGCCCGAGAGTGGTCGCGATCCTGCGCGGCATCACCCCCTCCGAGGCGCCCGGGGTGGGGGAGGCGCTGTACGCGGCCGGCTTCCGTGACATCGAGGTGCCGCTCAACTCGCCCGAGCCCTACACCTCGATCGGCTCGCTGAGGTCGGGTCTTCCCCCCGACTGCCGGGTGGGTGCGGGAACCGTGCTGCGGGCGGTCGATGTGCGCGCGTGCCATGGCAGCGGAGCCCAGCTGATCGTGTCGCCCAACACCGACCCGCGGGTCATCGGGGCGACCCTCGACCTCGGCATGGAATCGGTGCCCGGCGCGTCGACGCCCACCGAGGCGTTCACCGCCATCGAGGCCGGCGCGAACAGCGTGAAGGTCTTCCCCGGTGAGGTCGTCCGTCCCGCCGGGCTGCGGGCCTGGCGGGCGGTGATCCCCCGGCACGTCGGACTGATCGCCGTCGGCGGGGTGTCGATCGACACCATCCACGAATGGCTGGCTGCCGGGGCTGCCGGCGTCGGCGTCGGCTCGACGCTCTATCGGCCCGGACGCCCGGCCGCGGAGGTCGGCGCCGCGGCCGCCCGCATCATCGCCACCGTCGCGGCGTCCCAGGAGGAGCAGGCATGAAGATCACCGACGTCACCACCTTCCTCGTGCCACCGCGCTGGTGCTTCCTCAGGATCTCGACCGACGAGGGCGTGGTCGGGTGGGGCGAGCCGGTGGTCGAGGGACGCGCCGCTACCGTGGCCGCGGCCGTCGACGAGCTGTCCGACTACCTCGTCGGTCGTGATCCCCGCCGGATCGAGGACATCTGGCAGACCCTGTATCGGGGAGGCTTCTACCGGGGTGGGCCGGTGCTGATGAGCGCGATCGCCGGCATCGACCAGGCGCTGTGGGACATCACCGGCAAGGCGATCGGCCTGCCCGTCCACGCCCTGCTCGGGGGGCGGGTGCGCGACACGATCCGCGTCTATTCCTGGATCGGGGGCGATCGCCCGGCCGACACCGCCCGCGCGGCGTCCGAGGCCGTGGCCCGCGGCTTCGGTGCGCTGAAGATGAACGGCACCGAGGAGCTGACCTTCATCGACACCCATGAGCGGGTCGAGCGCAGCGTCGCGAACGTCGCGGCGGTCCGGGACGCCGTCGGGCCCGGGATCGGCATCGGCGTCGACTTCCACGGCCGGGTGCACCGGCCGATGCTGAAGACGCTGCTCCGCGAACTGGAGCCCTTCGACCTCATGTTCGTCGAGGAACCGGTTCTCAGCGAGAACATCACCCCGTCGCTGCCCGTCCTGCAGAACGCCCCGATGCCGATCGCGCTGGGGGAGCGGTTGTTCAGCCGGTGGGACTTCCGCGATGTGCTGGCGTTGGGGGTGGTCGACATCATCCAGCCCGACCCGTCGCACGCCGGTGGCATCACCGAGACCCGCAAGATCGCCACGATGGCCGAGGCACACGATCTGGCCCTGGCGCTGCACTGCCCGCTCGGCCCGATCGCCCTGGCCACCTGCCTGCAGATCGACGCGGTGTCGTACAACGCGGCCATCCAGGAGCAGAGCCTCGGGATCCACTACAACCAGGCGAACGACCTGCTCGACTACCTCACCGACCCGTCGGTGTTCGACTACCACGACGGCGTGGTGACGATCCCCGGCGGCCCGGGCCTCGGCATCGAGATCAACGAGGAGTACGTGCGCGAGCAGGCCGCCATCGGTCATCGGTGGCGCAACCCCGTGTGGCGCCACGACGACGGATCGGTCGCAGAATGGTGACATCCGACAGCACCGCGAGGACGCCGGTGACCAGCGCCAGGTCCCACATCCAGGCCCGCCCCGCCGAAGCCTGCCGCTACGACATCGCCGCGATGGGCGAGGTGATGCTCCGGCTCGACCCCGGGGAGCGGCGGATCCGGAGCACCCGCAGCTTCGACGCGTGGGACTCGGGCGCCGAGTACAACGTCGCCCGCGCCTTCCGCCGGTGCTTCGGGCTCCGGGGAGCGCTGGTGTCGGCGTTCGTCGACAACGAGGTCGGACGCCTGCTCGAGGACATCATCCTGGGCTCCGGTCTCGACCTCGACTTCGTCCACTGGGTGCCGTTCGACGGTATCGGACTGGCGGCGCGCAACGGTCTCAACTTCTCCGAGCGGGGGTTCGGGGTGCGTGGGGCGCTCGGCTGCGTCGATCGGGCCAACACCGCCATCAGCCGGCTGCGCCCGGGCGACGTCGACTGGCACGAGCTGTTCGCCGAACGCGGCGTCCGGCTCTTCCATACCGGCGGGATCATGGCGGGATTGTCGGATCAGGCGGCGGAGACGACCCGGTACGCGATCCAGCAGGCGCGCGCGCACGGCACCCCCG
>JAJXWF010000246.1 GCA_021781735.1 Actinomycetes bacterium | reverse complement strand
GCGGTCGCCGCCGCTCTTACCGGTTCCGCCGAGCGTCACCTCGTGCAGCATCGAGAAGTCATCGCCGACCACGGCCGTCTCGCCGATCACGACGCTGGTGGCATGGTCGAACATGACACCCTTGCCGATCCGGGCCCCCGGGTGGATGTCGACGGCGAACACCTCGGAGATGCGGTTCTGCAGGTAGAACGCGAGGGCGTGGCGTCCCTGGTTCCAGAAGTAGTGCGCCACCCGGTAGCCCTGGACGGCGTGGAAGCCCTTGAGGTAGAGCAGCGGTTGGGAGAAGCCGCGCGTGGCCGGGTCGCGGGTGACCACCGCCCGCAGGTCGGCGTAGACGGCCTGGAGGATCTCGGGCTCCTCGTCGATGGCCTCGCTGATGAAGTCACGCAGCACGTGCGTGTCCATGGCGGGGCTCTCGAGCTTGGACGCCAGGATGTGGCTCAGCGACTGGGCGACGCAGTCGTGCCGCAGGATCGCGTTGTGGAGGAAGCCGGCCAGCGCAGGCTCGCGGTTGGCGTCCGCCTGCGCCTCGGCCCAGATCCGTTCCCAGATCTCGGCCTCGTCGTCGTAGTTCATTACGTGTTCCCTTCGTCCCTGCCACAACAGCGACACCGCAAGCGGGATTCCCAATCATGCTACGGGGGCCCGATCCGTGTGGATCGGGCCCCCGTACCTGAGGTGAAGCGGTCGGTCAGTTGCTACCGGTGAGCTTGTCGCGCAGCGCCTGCAGTGCCTCGTCGGAGGCAAGCGCTCCGGGTCCGGCGGGTGCCGGCGTGGCGGAGTAGCTGCTCTGGGCGCCCGCCTCGGCGGCCGAACGCTCGGCCTCCTCGACCTGACGCTTGTGAGCCTCCCAGCGGGCGTGGGCCTCGGCGTACTGCTGCTCCCACGCGCCCTGCTGCTCCTCGTAGCCGGGCTTCCACTCGTTGGTCTCCGGATCGAAGCCCTCGGGGTAGATGTAGTTGCCGCTGTCGTCGTAGCTGGCGGTCATGCCGTAGAGCGACGGATCGAAGTCCTCGGCCGCGATGTCGACACCCTCGTTGGCCTGCTTGAGCGACAGCGAGATCCGACGGCGTTCGAGGTCGATGTCGATGATCTTGACCATGACCTCGTCGTTGATCGAGACGACCTGCTCGGGGATCTCGACGTGACGCTCGGCGAGCTCGGACACGTGCACCAGGCCCTCGATGCCCTCCTCGACGCGGACGAACGCACCGAACGGCACCAGCTTGGTGACCTTGCCCGGCACGATCTGGCCGATCGCGTGGGTGCGGGCGAAGGTCTGCCACGGGTCTTCCTGGGTGGCCTTCAGCGACAGGGACACACGCTCGCGGTCCATGTCGACGTCGAGCACCTCGACGGTGACGGGCAGTCCGACCTCGACGACCTCGCTCGGGTGGTCGATGTGCTTCCACGAGAGCTCGGACACGTGCACCAGGCCGTCGACGCCGCCGAGATCGACGAACGCGCCGAAGTTGACGATGCTCGACACGACACCCTTGCGGATCTGGCCCTTCTGCAGCTGGGTGAGGAAGTTCTGGCGCACCTCACTCTGGGTCTGCTCGAGCCAGGCGCGACGCGACAGGACCACGTTGTTGCGGTTCTTGTCGAGTTCGATGATCTTGGCCTCGAGCTCCATGCCGACGTACGGCTGCAGGTCGCGGACGCGGCGCATCTCGACCAGCGACGCGGGCAGGAAGCCCCGCAAACCGATGTCAACGATCAGGCCGCCCTTGACGACCTCGATGACGGTGCCCGACACGACGCCGTCCTCGTCCTTGATCTTCTCGATCGTGCCCCAGGCACGCTCGTACTGAGCGCGCTTCTTGGACAGGATGAGGCGGCCTTCTTTGTCTTCCTTCTGCTGTACAAGGGCCTCGACCTCGTCGCCGACGTGGACGACCTCGAAGGGGTCGACGTCGTGCTTGATCGAGAGTTCCTTGGACGGAATGACGCCTTCGGTCTTGTAGCCGATGTCGAGCAGGACCTCGTCCCGGTCGACCTTGACAACGATCCCGGTGACGATGTCACCGTCGTTGAAGTACTTGATGGTGGCATCGACGGCAGCGAGGAAGGCTTCCGGCGACCCGAGGTCGTCTACAGCGACCTGCGAGGCCTCAGTTGTGGAGGTCATGTAGTAGGGCTCCGATGGATTGGTTTAGTGGTGGGCGCACTGCAGCCAACCGTAGGAGCCATGATGTGGTCAGACACTTACGAACGCAGCCTGCTCGGTCTGAGGCTGTGCAGGCCACAGCGCTGAACCAGCTTATCTTTCGGGCTCGGAGGGGGTCAATCCGCGAGCCCGGCGTCCGCGCCCGGCGGCCGTCGTCACCCCCAGACAGGTTGGGCCGAACGGGTAGCCTGTCGTTCATCGATCCACACCGTGAGCACCATCGAGGGGAACCATGTCGACCAGGCGCCGCCTGCTGGCCCTGGTGGCCGCGCTGCTGATCGTGGCCACCGCCGTGGTGTGGCGGCTGTCCCACCAGAATCAGACGGCCGCCGACCCGTCGGTGGCGTCCTCGTCCTCGGGGGCCCCCATCCTGTCCCAGTCGGCCGGCCCCGAACTGCCCGCATCGTCGGCGCGTCCGGCCAAGGCGAAGACCGCGCCCTCGTCGGGCAAATCCACGGGGACGAGCGCCCAGTGCTCGACCTCCGTGTCGTTCGTCCCGACGAAGTTCACCATCATGCGGCTGAACATCTCGGTGAACGTCGTGCCGGTGAACGAGCAGTCAAGCGCCGGCACGATGGCTCCGCCGGTCGACCAGCCGTGGGAGGTCGCGTGGATCGACACGACCAACAAGCCCGGCTCGACCTCCCCCGGCGTCATCGACCTGACCGCGCACACGTATCACGCCGGTGGGGCGATCGGGAACAGCCTCTACCAGACCAATCCGCTCAAGACCGGCGACCTCATCGTGCTCAGTGACGGGTCGGGCCACAGCGCGTGCTACCGCTACACCCACCTCGTGAAGTTCGCTGCCGCGAGTTACGATCCGAACTCCAACGTGTTCTACGACCCTCAGGGCAAGCCCGAGGTGCGGCTGATGATCTGCTGGGACTACAACTGGTCGACCACCGTCTGGCAGTCGCGGGTCGTGTTCTACGCCTCCCCCGTGACGTCGTAGGCCGCCGGGCGCTGAGGGTCGGCGTCGGACGTCGTCGCCTGCCCGCCGCCGGTAGTCGGCGTCGGACGCGTGGCACGCGGGGTTGAGCCCGCGGGGGCCGGCTCGGCACCCGCGGAAACGTGCCCCACCTGACACGCGAGGCTTCCCAGGAGGCACAAGTGTGAGGTGCGGTGAATTTGCGCGCGCAGCACCCCATCCGTCCCGCGGGTCGTGTTCTATGCCTTCCCCGTGACGTCGTAGCCCGCCGCCTGCCGAGGTCGCAGCCCGCCCGCCGAGGACGCAGCCCGCCCGCCGAGGTCGCCGGGGTCCGATGCGTGTCAGGCGGGGTCGAGCTCACGGCGGACCGGCCAGGTAGCCGCGGACACGTGCCCCACGGGACAGACCCCGGCCCCCCGATGGCACAT
>JAJXWF010000245.1 GCA_021781735.1 Actinomycetes bacterium | reverse complement strand
CTGGCTCGTCCAGCGCGACCTGCCCTACCGCGACTCGCAGGAGAAGGCCTACTCGACCGACGCCAACATCTGGGGCGCCACCCACGAGGCCAAGACCCTCGAGCACCTCAACATCAGCCTCGAGACTGTCGAGCCGATCATGGGCGTGAAGTTCTGGGATCCGAGCGTGCGCATCGACACCGAGGATGTCCGGGTGTCGTTCACCGGCGGACGCCCGGTGGCGATCAACGGGAAGAGCTTCGACTCCGCGGTCGCCCTGGTCATGGAGGCCAACGCGATCGGCGGCCGCCACGGGCTCGGCATGAGCGACCAGATCGAGAACCGGATCATCGAGGCCAAGAGCCGCGGCATCTACGAGGCACCGGGCATGGCCCTGCTGTTCATCGCCTACGAGCGGCTGCTCAACGCGATCCACAACGAGGACACCCTGGCGAACTACCACGCGGAGGGCCTGCGGCTCGGCCGGCTGCTCTACGAAGGACGCTGGCTCGACCCGCAGAGCCTCATGCTGCGCGAGTCGCTCACCCGCTGGGTGGCCTCGGTGGTCACCGGTGAGGTGACCTTGCGCCTGCGCCGGGGTGACGACTACTCGATCCTCGACACCAGCGGGCCGAACCTCAGCTACCACCCCGACCGGCTGTCGATGGAACGGGTCGAGGACGCCGCCTTCGGTCCGACCGACCGCATCGGCCAGCTCACCATGCGCAACCTCGACATCGCCGACTCGCGCGAGAAGCTCGAGATCTACGCCAGCCAGGGTCAGCTGGGCGGCGCCCACGCGCAACTCGTCGGCCAGCTCACCCCGGGCCAGGCCGGACGCATCCCGTCCCTCGGTCGGGTGACCGACGAGGAGGAGGAGTCGCTCGACCACGCCGCGATGGAGTCCGGGGTCGACTGACCCGCCTCCCTCAGGCCGGGAGCCGAAGGAGGGACCCCGACGGCGCTCGCGGGTCAGTGGCCCGACAAAGTCGGGATTCCGAGGAATGGGATCCACCAATTGCCCTCGCCATCGCCTCCCAAACGCGCAGCCTCCCCCCTTCCCAGTGACAACTACGGTGTGTAGGATTGAGCGGAATCGTCCCGGCGCGACTGAAACTCACCTAGCGGCAGCGCCCGCCACGACTCCTCCAGTACGCGAGCACCGAGATGAAGGTGGGCAGGGATATGTGGAATGGCGATAGTTCCAATGCAGCGAAGGCCGCCCGGATGCGCGACAGCGGGTCGGCCAGCGCGGCTCCGGAGAGCGCGATCACCGCGTCGGATCTGTCCCACTCGGGGTTGCTCGCATCGGCACCTCGGCGGGAGATCGTTCAACTCCTGGATCGTCTGCCGTATGCCCCCACGTCCGACGAACCATACACACGCGAGCGAGGCCTCACCGCGGCCCACCTGGCCAACCAGCTCGGACGCCATGTCACCACCATCCGGTTCCACCTCGACCAACTCGTTGCCGGTGGACTCGTCGAGTACCACGACGAGCGCTCGGGCGTCGGGCGTCCCAGCCGCTACTACAGGGTCACGAAGGCGACCAAGGTAGGGACCGATCGGCTCGACGCCTACCGGGTCACGGCCAAGTTGCTGCTGGAGATGGTTGAAACGGGGGGTACTCCCGATGCGGTTGCGGCCAACTGGGTCAACCGCGAGGCCGACTCACTGCTGCCCGAGGGGGTCGGGCACAGCCAGGCCGCGAGCCCCGGACAGTGGCTCGCCAAGGTGGGGCCGGTTGTCGACCTGCTGCAGAGCTGGGGTTTCGAGCCCGCCATCACCTCGACCGATGCGGGGCACACGGCCGACATGACCCTCGGTACCTGCCCCATTCCAGACCTGGCCAGCAGCCGCCCGAGCGTCGTCTGTGCACTGCATCGGGGCATCATCCGTGAGACCCTTCGCTCCCTGGGCGAGGAAGACCCCGATGTCCAGATGCATGTCACCAATGAGGGCGTCAACTGCCGTGTCACCATGACGACGAGCACCAATTTCCCCGCCTACGAGCGATACCGGGTATGAGCGGTTCACATCAGGCGGGCGAGATCCCGACAACGACTGTCCCGACCGGTAGTTCCCACTGATGCGACCGGTTCTGTCGGTCGAGGAGTACCTCGACGAACTGCTGGGTCTGGTCGAACCGCTACCCGGCGAATCCTGCCGCCTGGACGCCGCGCTCGGCCGCACCCTGGCCACTCCGGTGGCCAGCCGCGGCGCCGTGCCGGCGTTCGACAACTCCGCCATGGACGGCTTCGCGGTGCGCGACGACGATCTGCGTCCGGGCGCGGTGCTGCGCGAGGTCGCCGAGGTGGCCGCCGGCAGCGGGGCTGACCCCCGCTTCGGCGCGGGCGAGTGCGTGCGGATCATGACCGGCGCGCCGTTACCCGCGGACGCCGAGACGGTGATTCCCCGCGAACTGGTCACCGAGCTGCCGGGCGGCGTCAGGATCGACGAGGTGCCGGTCCGGGGTGCGCACATCCGCCGCGCCGGGGAGGACCTCGCGCCGGGCCAACGGGTACTCGACGCGGGTCATCTGCTCGACCCCGCCGCGATCGGCCTGGTCGCCGCCTGCGGCCTGGCCGACGTGACGGTGAGCCGGCGTCCCCGGGTGGCGGTGGCCGCCACCGGTGACGAACTGATCGCCCCGGGGGGAGAGCTCGGCCGGGGACAGATCTTCGAATCCAACGGTCACCATCTCGCGGCGTCCCTCGCGCGCGACGGCGCCGAGGTACTGCGACTGGGCGTGCTACCCGATGACCCCGTCGCGTTCGCCCGGGGGCTGGATCCCGCCCGCGATGCCGACCTCATCGTGCTCGCCGGGGGCGTGAGCGTGGGCGATCACGACGTGGCACGGATCGTGCTCACCGACCGCGCGGGTGGACAGTTCCGGCACGTGCGGATGCAGCCCGGCAAGCCGCAGGGCTTCGCGCGCTGGCAGGGGACGCCGGTGGTGGCCCTGCCCGGAAACCCGATGAGCGCCGCCATCAGCTACGAGATGTTCGTGCGCGCCCTGATCGGGCGCATGGCCGGCCGTCCAGAACGCCGGTGGCTGCCCGCCGTCGCCGCGGCGGGCTGGAGCTCTCCCGCCGGACGCCGCCAACTCGTGCCCGTCATCACCTCGGTCACCGTCGCGGGCCAGCTCACCGTGCAGCCCACCCACCGGCGCGGGTCGGCGTCCCACCTGGTCAGCGCGCTCGCCCTGGCCGATTCCCTGGCGATGGTGCCCGAGGACATCACCGAGGTCAACCCCGGCGACCGCCTGCTCGTGCGGAGCCTCGCGTGAGCGCACCCCCGGCCTTCGACGCGGTCGTGCTCGCCGGGGGACGCGGTTCCCGCCTGGGTGGAGTGAGCAAGGCCGATCTGGTGGTGGGGGGCGTCCGGCTGCTCGACCGGGTGATCGAGGCTGCGCGCGGGGCCCGAACACGCGTGGTCGTGGGAGACCTCGAAGTGCCCGACGGCGTCGTTCTCACCCGCGAGGATCCGCCCGGAACGGGGCCGGCCGCCGGGCTCGCCGCCGGCCTCGCAGCGGTCGACAGGCCCGCACCATGGACCCTCGTGCTCGCCTTCGACGTGACGGAGGCCACCG
>JAJXWF010000057.1 GCA_021781735.1 Actinomycetes bacterium | reverse complement strand
CAGCCACGAGCGCCGGTAGCCCGCCAGCGACGACACCACCCAGCGTCCGGACGGGGCGACCCTGGCGTCCGGATGGGTGACCGCCGCCCGTGCCATGGCCAAGTTCTACCATCCGGACGCCGTCGGGTGTCAGCGTTGACGGCGGCTCATGTACAGGTCGAAGGCGGCGTACAGCACCCGGTTGAGCGGAAGGTCCCATTCGCCGATGTAGCTGTACGCCTCCCCGCCGGTGCCGACCTTGAACTGGATGAGCCCGATCTCGGGGTCATCGGACGCGACAGCCGGGGTGATGCCGCGCAGGTCGTAGACGTCGGCACCGCAGTCCCGGGCGTCGCGGATCATCCGCCACTGGATCGCGTTGGACCCCCGCACCTCGCGCTTGTCGTCGCTGCTCGCGCCATAGCTGTACCACGCCCGGCGGCCGAGCCGGATCCAGGTGGTCGCGGCCACGAGGTCGCCCTCGTGGGTGGCGAGGTAGACGCGCATGCGGTCGGGATCCTCCCCGTTGAGGGCGTCCCACATCGTCTCGAAGTAGCCGAGGGGTCGCGGCGTGAAACGGTCTCGGGACGCGGTGAGGAGGTAGAGCTCGTGGAACCGGGCCAGATCGGCGCGCGTGCCGGCACCGGCCTCGACGCCGAGCTTGTCGGCCTTCTTGATGTTGCGCCGCCACAGCTGGTTCATCCCGGCGAGAAGCTGGTCATCGGTTTTCGGCGTGCCATCGTCGTGGGCGAGGGGCAGGGCGAAGTTGTACTGCGGCTGCCCGGCGGCGAACCCGTCGGTGGTCTTCGGTGCCCGCCATCCGAGGTGGCGCAGGGTGTTGGTCAGTCGGGTGCCGACCCGCGCGGTGGCCGTCGGCGTCACCTGGTCGAGTGAGGTGATGCTGCTGTCGGCGACGGCCGACTTCACGGTCTCGGCGTCCCAGCGCCGCCAGACGACGGTCGGGCCGATCCGCAGCCCGAAGGCACCCCGGCGCTTGACGTGGGCGGCGAGGGCGCGCAGCGCGTCGGCGACATCGGGGGCGTCCCAGTCGAGGACCGGCCCCTCGGGCAGGTAGGCCAGCGATCTTCCGATCCGCGGCAGGCTCCGGTAGAGCACGAGCCCGGATCCCGCCGGCGTCCCGTCGCGGAAGAAGCCCACCGACTCGTGGCGCCACTCGGGCTTGACCCTGGCCCATGCGGGAGTTTGCAGGAAGCTGGCGACGGGCGCGGCCTGACGCCGGTCGGCCGCCGCGGACGTGACGAATGCCAGGTGCTGGTCGGGGCTGATCTCGCGAACCTCGATACTCACCCCACGAGGCTACCGGAGCGGTGCCGGCCGAACCGATCCCCGGGGAAGAGGACGCGTGCCACGTGTCCGGCCGGGTCCCCCCACATGGGGGGCTCGACGCCATGATGGGTTCTGCGGAATAGTCTGCACAGGCCGGTGCTCGGGCCCGCGGGTTGGGGAGTATCCCGCGATCTGCTCGTGGCAGCGACCTGGGACGGGGGTGATGATGGCAGGTCTACGCGTTGCGTTGATCGATGACCATCCGCCGATCCTTCGGGGGGTTGTTGACGCCATCGCCTCCGTCCTACCGCTCGAAGACGCGCTGACGGCGCATCGGGTGAACGAGGTTCTCGACGCCGGCGGTCCCTACGACGTCGTGGTCCTCGACCTGCAACTCGGCGACGGGTCCCTCCCTGCCGACAACGTCAGTGCACTTGTCGGGAGGGGGTGGCCGACCCTGCTGTATACGCAGGAAACGAATGCAGCGGTGGTCGGCCGCTGCTTCCGCGCGGGAGCGAGCGGCATCGTCGCCAAGACCGAAGAGTTGTCGGTGCTGGCCGAGGCGGTGCGCATCGTCGCGGGCGGCGAGCCCTACCTCAGCGGCGACTGGGCCGGCATCCTCGATTCCCAGGAGCAGGAGATCCCCAATCTCGCACCCCGCGAGGCTGAGGCGTTGCGGCTGTACGCCACCGGCTTGCCGATGAAGTCGGTTGCCCGCCGGATGGGCATAGCGCCCGACACCGTGAAGGACTACCTCATGCGGGTGCGCCGTCGCTACGACCAGGTCGGTCGACCGGCGGCCACGAAGACGGAACTGTACATGCGCGCGGTCGAGGACGGCTTTGTCGAGGCCCCCCGCCCCACACGCTGACCGGTCCAGCACCTGCAGCGGAGCCGGGCACGCTATTCTGCCTAGTCGTGGATGCTCCCACCACGAACAGATGCGTGGCCCCCGATGTGGCGCCCCGGAATCGGTAACGATCCGCTCGACGGACGCGACCTGGCCCACCGGTTGCGCCGCGTCGTCGTCGTCGCGCTGTCGGTCACCTGGCTGCTCGGTGTCGGTGAGACGCTCGCACAGCCTCTCTACTATCCCCTGTGGTTCGCCGTCGCGGCACAGGTGCTGCTCGCGGTCCCACTTGTCGTCGGGATCGCCTTCTGGAGGTCGCCCCGGCACACGCTGACGGCGCTCAGGGTGTTCGTCATCGTGGCCATGGCAGTGGGCGTGGCGCTCGTGATGATGCCGCGCGAGGGCCATGGCCTCGGGGCCTACACGCCCCTCGCCTATGTGCTCGCGGTCGGGATGGACGTGGTCGGGGTGGTCCTGATGCCACCCCTCGGGATTCCCATCGTGATCGTCGACGTGGTGGCCCTGGTCATCCGGCGAGCCGAACTCATCGGGGTCGTCCAAGGGCTCAGTCAGGGAATCCTCGTCGGCACCGGAGGGTTCGTCGCCTTCATCGTCGCCCGGGCGCTGCGTGCCGAGGTGACCAGGGTGGAACGGGCGGCGGCCCTGACCGAACGGAGGCGGCACCAGGCCGCGCTGGGTCGGGAGCGGATCTGGTTGCGGGAGCGCTGGGACGCGCTCATCCACGACACCGTGCTCGCCTCGCTGACGCTCGCGGCGCGCGGTGATCAGGCCGCGGCACGCGACCTCGCGGACCGGGCCCTCGAGCAGTTGGCGGGCCATCGCCCGAGCGACCACGATCCACTGCGGACCGTCCGCGCACACGCCGGGCGACTCGGGCTCGACATCGACGTCCGGGGGCCAGACTGGCCGACCGGACCGGCGGGTGAGCCGCTGGAGATGGCCGTCTGCGAGGTGCTGTCCAACGTGGCCAGGCACTCGGGCCGCACCGCGGCGGCCCTGACGAGTCGCATCGAGGGGGACGCCTTGGAGGTGACGATCGTCGACGGCGGCCGGGGCTTCGACCCCTCGCAGGTATCGGAACGCCGCCTCGGTCTCCGCACCAGCGTGCAGTCGTCGCTGGAGGCGGTCGGTGGACGGGCCGAGGTCCGGTCGCGCCCAGGGTCCGGCACCAGCGTGATCCTCCGGGTGCCGCTCGTCGACCCGGAACCCGCCGCTGACAGCCGGGAACGCCAATGGCGGGTCCGGTCGCTGGCCGCCGCATTCGTGCTGGCCGCCATCCAGATCGCCAGCGCCACCGTGATCGGCGTCATGTACGTGCACAGCCAGACCGTGCCCGGCCTGTCAATCGTCGGTATGGTGCTCATCCCACTGGTCACGCTCGCCATCGCCGCCGTCCCGACCCGCGATCCCTGGTGGTCGACCGCGGCCGTGGCGGTAGCGCTCGTGTGGGCGGCGCAACTCGCCAACCTGAGGTCCCCGCAGATCCTCGACTACCGCACCTGGTTCATCAGCGCCTTCGACCCGGCCGTGGTCATCATCGCCGTCCGGGAGCGCATGCGCACCGCGCTCGCCGTCACCGCGACCGCGACCGCGATCGGATCGATCACGCTCCTCCTCCGTGGACAGTTCGCGCTGCTCCCCCTGGTCGATGCCACCTACCAAACGGTCATCTGGGGGGTCTGTGCCGGCTACCTCCGCCAGTTCATGGACCGCACCAGTCGTCAGGTGGCCGACGAAGCCGCGGCTCAGGCCGGCGTCGAGCGGGGCCGTGCCCTCGAGCGCGCCCGCGACGAAGAGATTTCACGCCGCCAGGCGTCCCTCGACGGCGAGGTCGTGCCGATGCTGCAGCGGATCGCGGCGGGCGAACGACTCAGCCCCAAGGAGCGTGCGGTCTGTTCGCTGCTGCAGAGCACCACCCGCGATCGCCTCGTCGCCGAGTCTCTGCTGACGGCCGACCTGACTGCGTCGATCCGGGCGGCGCGGGAACGCCGGGTCACCGTCGCCATCGCAGGGCGCCGGGTTGACGGCGCAGACCTCGCGGACTTCCACCGGGTCGCCGCGGCCATGCTCGACCGCGCACGACCGCACGATCGGGTGCAGCTCAGCTGGCGCTCCTCGCCGCGCGGTCAGGTGGGATCGGCCTGCCTGATCGGACCGGGGGCCGGTTCGCTGTGGTCCGTGTGGGCGGCGCCCCTGGCCGACGTCGGCGATCACGCGGTATCGGTCGACGAGGATTCGGTGCTGGTCGAGTTCGCCGACGGGGGAACCGCGGCGGTGAAGGAGGGCGGGTCGAGCGTCGGGAGCCGTGCACGTCGACAGGCAGGCATGGTGGTCGCCACCGCGCCTGCCGGCCCGGAGCCGCACGAGCCCGGTCCCGCCGCCTGACAGGTCTGCTCGCGGTGCGTCCGGCCCGTCACACGAGCAGCCAGGCCGCCGCGAGTGCGCTGAACCCGAGCACGAGGGGGTTGAACACCCGCTGGGGCATGATCCTGGCCAGTCGCACCCCCACGAGCGCGCTCAGGAGGATGACCGGTGCCATCAGGCCGGCTGTGGTCAGGGTCTGCCACCCCACGCTGCCGACGGCGATCGCCACCGGGACCTTGATGAGGTTCACGGCGAAGTAGAACCACGCCGTGGTGCCGAGGAAGCGCACCACGTCGAATCCCGCCGACAACATGTAGATGCTGGTCACAGGGCCACCCGCGTTCGCAACCATGGTCGTGAAACCGGCGAGGCTGCCGTAGAACCACCGGCGGACGGGGTGGATGGTCGATTCGTCCCCGTGATGCGGGTTGGGGCGCCGGGACAGTCTGCGCCGCACGACCGTCCAGGTGACCATCGCCAGCAGGATGCCCCCGATGGTGCGTTTGGTTGCCAGGTCCGAGGCGAACGACAGGTATCCGCCACCGGCGGCGACGCCCACCAGCACCGCGGGCAGCAGCCGCTTGAGCGCCCCGAAATCCGCGTCCCGCCGATAGACCGTGATGGCCGCGACATCGCCGACGATGAGCATCAGGAGCACGACCCCGGTGGACGCCTTCGCGGGAAGGACGCCGGCGAGGAGCGCGACCGGGAGGATGCCGCTCCCGGGCAGCGCGGTCTTGGCCAACCCGACGAGGATCGCCGCCACGACGACGAGAGTCCATGCGGTCACTCCGAGAACCATGAGGGTGCACCTTCCGGACGCTCTGGGCCCCACGGATGAGGCGGGCGCACCGGCGGGACGAGAGAGTTGCGGTGAGCCTTCGTGAATCCTTTCAGACTCAGGGGCGTGGCAGGATCACGTCTCGCACCAGCACGTCGAGATCGTTGTCGGCATCGAGGAACGAGCGGAGCGTGCGCCGGGTCGCCCCGTAGGAGTCGAACTCGTCAGGGGTCATGCCGTCGGGTTCGTAGGCGCGGACGAAGTCGGGGATCCGCATCAGGGTGTCCATGATGTGGGGGGCGACGGGTTCGTCGATGCGGGAAACCACCCGGTAACCCGACCCGTTGATGCGCTGCTGCCACGTGAACGGCGGGGAGATCACGAGGTCTCCCCCCAGGAGTTCGGACCACTGGAGCACGTTGCGGAACGCCGCGTTGAGGAGGCGGGCCCGCAGGCCCCGCGTCCGGAACTCCCGGTAGGCCCGTTTGATGGCGGCGATGCCCGCCCACTCCAGGTGCCCCGGGTCGAGGAACAGTTGATCACGTTCGGCGACGATCTTCAGCCAATCGTCGAGGCGTCCGCCCATGATCGTCACCACCGGCCCCATCCGGGAGACGTCGTGGCCCTCTGCCGCCCGGCGGACGAGCCCCCGCTCGATGGCCTCGCCGGCGGTCACCGCCTGGGGCACCGAGAACGAGACGGTCACGTTGATCGATACGCCGCGGTAGGTCGCCTCCTCGATCGCCCGGAGCCCGGCGCTCGTGGCGGGCACCTTGACGACCATGTTGGGGGCGAGAGCGGAGAGTTCCTGCGCCTGCGCGACGAGCGCATCGGCGCTGCGGGCAAGGCGGGGATCCGTCTGCACGGACATCCGTCCGTTGATGCCGCGGTGCTCCTCGAAGATCGGCTCGAGCAGCTTCGCGCCCTCGATCGACAACTCCCCGACGACCCGCCAGCCGATCTCGGATTCGCCGGCATCCGGCATCTGATCGGCCAGTTCCCGGATCCGGGGGATCCAGCGTTCCCTCCTGTGGGTGATGGCGGCGTAGGCGATGGTCGGGTTGCAGGTGGCCCCGACGGCGCCGAAGGAGATCGACTGGCGCAACTCGTCCGGATCGGCCGAGTCGTTCCACAGCACGGTGGGAAACCGCCGGGCCGCGTCGAGCAGGGGTCCGGGCGTGTAGTCGATCGGCATGGCTGGGGACTCCTTGATGGCTCGTCAGCCGATACTGCCTCGGCTGCAATCTCGACGTCGGCCACTCCTGCGCGACTCACGCGGATGGCCAGGCGCCTCGCGTCCATTGAAATACCCCGCCATGGGATTGTCAACAATATGTCAGGACAAAGACTGCTTGGAGGCGGCCTCCGTCGGAGGCGGGTGGCTCAACTGGCGAAGACCGTCGAGTCGAAGGTGTAGCGGTCGGCTCGGTAGATGTGGTCGCCGTACTCGACGATCGCCCCCGCATCGTCGATGGTGGTCCGGCGCATCGTGAGCAGCGAGGCGCCACGCTTCATCCGCAACAGTCTCGCCTCGTCGGGGGTCGCGTTGCGGGCCCCGATCGACTGGCGGGCCGACAGGAGTTGGACGTTGCGCTGGCGCAGGCCCTCGTAGAGTCCGGTGGCCTCCAGTTCGTCGCGGCTCGGCGACAGTCTCGCGGGCAGGAGATTGCGCATGAGTGCGATCGGCTCCCCGTCGGCCAGTCGCAGCCGGCGGGTCTCGATGACCGGCGTGTCCTCGGGGATCCCGAGCAGCGCGGCGTCCGCGGCGTCGGCGAGGCGTTGGGTGTAGTCGAGCACCTGGGTCGTGGCATGGAAGCCGCTCTGGGCGAGGTCGCCCAACAGGCTGGTGAGTTCCGAGGGGCGGTGGATCAGTTGGGGTGCGACCTGGGTTCCGACGCCGCGTCGACGCACGACCAGGCCCTGATCGACGAGCCGTTGGAGGGCGCGCCGGGCGGTGGGACGCGAGACCTTGAGCCGCTTGGCCATCGACAACTCGTCCTCGATCCGCGTGCCAGTCTCGAGTTGCCGGGACAGGATCAGTTGAGCGATGGGCTCGGCGATCTGGAAGTAGAGCGGCACGGGGCTGTTGCGGTCGAGGTTGATCGAGGGGGCGAAGACGTCGCCGGTCATGGCTGGCACTCCTTCGTGGTGCACGAGGCTATGCACAGGCTAGCGAGCAATCCCCACGTCCGGGCATGAAGCTCACGTATCGTCAGGGTATACATGTCTTACGACAAACGGAAGTCATTTTGTCAGGTCAATTGATTGACATGCGCCTTCCAGCGGTGCAAGCATGGGTGCCCAATGCCCGGGATCGACGCGACCGGGATCGAACGAAGGATGACGATGTCCCTCACGGAACGCCTCGTGCAGATCCGGGCATCGCAGCCAGAGCGGATCGCCGCAGCACTCGCCACCCGCCCCCGTGGCGTGCTGCCATCGGGCGGCGGCAGGCTGATGATCATCGCCTGCGACCATCCCGCGCGCGGTGCCCTGGGTGCGGGACGTGACGACACGGCGATGGCCTCCCGGGAGGAACTGCTCAGCCGCTGCGTGGAGGCGCTCGGCCGCCCGGGTGTCAACGGCTTCCTCGGCACCGCCGACATGATCGAGGACCTCGCGCTGCTCGGGGCGCTCGACGGGAAGCTCGTCTACGGATCGATGAACCGCGGCGGGTTGATGGGTGCGAGCTTCGAGATGGACGACCGGTTCACCTGCTACGACGCCCGGGGCATCGTGTCGGCAGGCCTCGACGGCGGCAAGATGCTGCTGCGGATCAACTACTCCGATCCGGGCACCGCGAACACCCTCGAGGCGTGCGCGCACGCCGTCGACGACCTCGCCGAGCGCGGCGTGTTGGCGATGGTCGAACCGTTCGTGTCCGAGTGGCGCGACGGCCGGATCGTCAACGACCTGAGTCCCGCGGCGGTCATGGCGTCGATGGCGATCGCGTCCGGGCTCGGACGCACCTCCGCTCACACCTGGCTGAAGCTCCCGGTGGTTGCGGACATGGAACGGGTGCTGCAGGCGGCCACCCTCCCGGTGCTGCTCCTCGGTGGCGCAGTTCCCGATCGGCCGGATGAGACGCTGGAGGCCTGGCGCACCGCGCTCACCCTTCCCACGGTGAGGGGCCTGGTGATCGGGCGCTCTTTGTTGTTCCCGCCGTCCGGCGATGTGGCGGCGGCAGTCGATGAAACGGTAGGTCTTCTGTGAACACCAATCCCGACATCCACGTTCCCGCGGGAACCAGCGCCCATGACCGGTTCACGGTCGACATCACTCCCGAGCGGGCCGGATGGTCGTGGTCCGGGCTCAAGGTCGTGAGCCTCGGCCCCGGTGAATCCCGGACGTGGTCCACGGGAGCCGACGAGGCCCTCGTGCTCGCCCTCGAGGGGGGCTGCCGGGTGCGGGTGGACGAGGCGCACTTCGAGATCACCGGCCGCCTCGGGGTGTTCCAGGGGATCAGCGACTTCGTCTACGTGCCCCGCGCGGCGAGGCTGACGATCACTTCGGAGCGCGGTGGCCGGTTCGCGGTGCCCACCGCGCGCGCGACCGCAGACCTGCCGGCGTCCCACTACGACGCCAGCCAGGTGCGCACCGATCTCCGCGGGGCGGGCGACTGCTCGCGGCAGGTCAACAACTACGCGCTGGACAACGGGGTCGCGACCTCCCACCTGCTCGTATGCGAGGTGCTCACACCGGGCGGGAACTGGTCGTCGTACCCGGCCCACAAGCACGAGGAGCACAGCGAGGTCGAGCGCGAACTCGAGGAGATCTACTACTTCGAGGTCGCCGCCGGGCCCGACGGGCCCGGGTTCGCGTTTCACCGCACGTACGGCACTCCGGAGCGCCCGATCGATCTGTTCGCCGAGGTCGGCGACGGTGACGTCGCGCTGGTGCCGCACGGCTGGCACGGCCCCTGCGTCGCGGCCCCCGGCTACGACCTGTACTACCTCAACGTGATGGCCGGGCCGGCCGATGACCACACCTGGCTCGCAGTGGACGACCCTCACCACCACTGGATCCGCAGCACCTGGGAAGCCCAGGACATCGATCCCCGCCTCCCCTTCACCCGCTGAGCAGAAGGAGCACGTCCGTGAGCAACGAGGCCTATCGGGGCACTGTCGACCTGACCGTGGCGCAGGCGACCATCCGCTTCCTCTCCAACCAGTACTCCGAACGCGATGGAGTGGAGCGCCGCCTCGTCCCCGGCGCCTTCGGCATCTTCGGTCACGGCAACGTCGCCGGCCTCGGCCAGGCGTTGCTGCAGAACGAGATCGCCCGAGCCGACGGCGAGAACGAGATGCCCTACATCATGCCCCGCAACGAGCAGGGCCAGGTCCACGCGGCCGCCGCGTTCGCCAGGGCCACCAACCGCCTGCAAACCTGGATGTGCACGGCGTCCATCGGACCGGGTTCACTGAACATGGTCACCGGGGCCGCCCTCGCGACGACCAACCGGGTTCCCGTGCTGCTGTTCCCGTCCGACCAGTTCGCGACCCGCGTCCCCGACCCGGTGTTGCAGCAACTCGAGGACCCCACCACCCTCGACGCGTCGGTCAACGATTGCTTCCGCCCGGTGTCGCGGTTCTTCGATCGGATCAACAGGCCCGAGCAGCTGATCCCGTCACTGCTCAGCGCCATGCGGGTGCTCACGGACCCGGCCGACACGGGTGCGGTGACGATCGCCATGCCGCAGGATGTGCAGGCCGAGGCGCACACGTGGCCGGTGGAGCTTTTCGACAAGCGGGTATGGCACGTGCGCCGGCCACCGGCCGAGCCCGCAGCGCTTGAGCGCGCGGCGCGACGGATCCGGGCAGCACGGCGCCCGTTGATCATCGCGGGCGGCGGTGTCATCTACTCCGAGGCGGACGAGCAGTTGCGCGAATTCGCCCGTCGGACCGGAATCCCGGTGGCCGACACCCAGGCGGGCAAGGGCGCGATCAACTTCGACCACGAATGCTCGGTTGGAGGCGTGGGCTCGACCGGCTGTGACGCCGCCAACCACCTCGCCGACGCCGCCGACCTGATCATCGGCATCGGCACCCGGTACTCCGACTTCACCACCGCGTCCAAGACCCAGTTCAAGAACCCCTCGGTCGGCTTCGTGAACATCAACGTTTCGGCGTTCGACGCCGCCAAGGAGTCCGCCGAGATGGTGGTGGCCGACGCCCGGGAGGCACTCGTGGCCCTCACCGGTCTGCTCGACGGCCACCGGGTGGACGCCGGGTACAGCGCGCAGATCCTGGCCGAGAAGCAGGCCTGGCTGGAGGTCACCGACAAGCACTATCACCTGGGACACGGGCCGTTGCCGGCGCAGACCGAGGTCTTCGGAGCCCTCAACGAGCTGCTCGGCGACGACGACGTCGTGATCAACGCTGCCGGGTCGATGCCCGGGGACCTGCAGGCGCTGTGGCAGGCCCGCACGCCGGTTCAATACCACGTCGAGTACGCGTTCTCGACGATGGGCTACGAGATCCCCGCCGCCCTCGGCGTCAAGCTGGCGCGCCCCGAGGCGGAGGTGGTCGCGATCGTCGGCGACGGGTCCTACCAGATGCTGCCGATGGAACTCGCGACCGTGGTGCAGGAGAACATCAAAGTCATCTATGTGCTGCTGCAGAACCACGGGTTCGCCTCGATCGGTTCCCTCTCCGAGTCCCGGGGCTCGCAGCGATTCGGCACGAAGTACCGGCGTCGCGGCGCCGGCGGCCACCTCGACGACGAGCAGCCGGTCGGCGTCGACATCGCGGCCAACGCGAGGTCGTGGGGGCTCGACGTCCTCGAGGTGCACGGGATCGACGAGTTCCGCGACGCCTACCGGCGCGCCCACGCATCGCGGCGTCCGACCATGATCCACATCGAGACCGACCTGTACGGCCCCAATCCGCCCGGTTCGAGCTGGTGGGACGTTCCGGTGTCGGGCGTCTCCACTCTCGACAGCACCCAGCACGCCTACGACGAGTACCTCGCCGCGAGGCGTCCCCAGCGGCACTACCTATGAGCCGGACGCCGCGAAGGATCGCGGCGATGCGCCTGCCAACGGGCGGCCCGACCGCCACCGGGCCTGGTCCCGGCCAGACCCATCACCACCCTGAATGGAGTGAGAGACATGAAGATTGCCGGTGCCCCGATCAGCTGGGGCGTCTGTGAGGTCCCTGGTTGGGGTCATCAGATGGCCCCCGAGCGGGTCCTCCAGGAGATGTGCGAGATCGGCCTGACGGCCACGGAGTTCGGCCCGCAGGGTTGGCTGCCGGTGGAACCGCGGGCGCGGGCGGCGGAGGTGGCCAGGTACGGCCTCATCCCCGTGGGAGCGTTCTTCCTCGCGGTCCTGCACGACCCGGCATCGGATCCGATCCCCGCGGTCGAGCGCGAACTCGAGGCCTTCGAGGTCGCCGGTGGCTCCTACCTGATCCTCGCGGCGCATTCGGGTTCCGACGGCTACGACGCCCGGCCGGTGCTCGACGAGGCGGGCTGGCGGACGCTGTTCGACAACCTGGACCGGATCGGGGAGGTCTGCGCGGCCAGGGGAGTGACCGCCTGCCTGCATCCGCATTGGGGCACCATGGTGCAGAACGCGGACGAAATCGACCGGGTGCTGCGCAACAGTTCGGTCGGCCTGTGCCTCGACACCGGGCACATCACCTGTGGCGGGGGTGACCCGGTCGCGATCGTCGACGAGTTCGCGGATCGTGTCGACATCGTGCACGCCAAGGATGTGCGCCACGACCTCACCGACAAGCTCCTGACCGGGGAGCTGACCTGGTCCGAAGGCATCAGGGCGGGGATGTTCACCCCGATCGGCCGGGGGGACATCGACTTCGCGGCGATCGTGGCCAAGCTCGGAGCGGCCGGTTTCGATGGTTACTACGTGCTCGAGCAGGACATCATGATCGATCTGGAACCGGCTCCCGGTCGCGGCCCGATCGATAACGCGCGCGCGTCACTGGCCGCGTTGCGGGCGCTGGGCTGAAACGCACCGTCGGCAGGGGGTTCCATCGCGTGACCGGCCCCCTGCCGGCGTCGGGCCTCAGTTGCTGCCGGGGAAGTGCATGCTGGCGTCCTGGTGCTGCTCCACATGCGGCCAGCGGGTGGTGATCACCTTGTTGCGGGTGTAGAACCGCACCCCTTCGGGGCCGTGGGCGTGGTGGTCGCCGAACAGCGAATCCTTCCAGCCGCCGAAGGAGTAATAGCCGACGGGCACGGGGATCGGGACGTTGACTCCGACCATGCCCGCCTGGACGTTCTCGGCGAACGTGCGGGCCGCCTCGCCGGTGGAGGTGAAGATCGCGGCACCGTTCCCGTACGGCGAGCTGTTGACCAGGTCCAGCGCCTCCTCGAGGGTGTCGACCTCCATCACCACGCACATGGGGCCGAACACCTCGTCGCAGTACGCGCGCATCGTCGGGCGCACCTTGCGCAGGACGCTGGGGCCGACGAAGAAGCCCTTCTCGTGTCCGGGAACCACCAGGCCGCGCCCGTCGACGACCGCCTCGGCCCCGCCGTCGACGGCTTCGGTGATGAACTCGATCACCCGCTCGCGGGCCTGGGGGGTGATCACCGGACCCATGTCGGTGCCCACCCTGTTGCCCGGCCCCACGGTGATCTTCTCGGCCTCGGCTCGCAGGGCGGCGACGAGGGGCTCGGCGGCGGCACCGACCGCCACCGCGACCGGCACGGCCATGCAGCGCTCACCCGCGGACCCGAACGACCCTGCCGCGATCTGGCCGGCCGCGAAGGCGATGTCGGCGTCCGGCATGACCACCGCGTGGTTGTTGGCTCCGCCGAGGGCCTGGACGCGCTTGCCGTGCTCGATGGCGGTGCGCTGGATGTACCTGGCGATGGGGGTGGATCCCACGAAGCTGACCGCGGCGATGTCCGGGTGGGTGAGCAGGGCGTCGACGGCGTCCTTGCCGCCGTGAACGACCTGGAAGATCCCGTCGGGCAGGCCGGCCTCCTGATAGAGGCGCGCCACCAGGTTGGACGCCCCGGGGTCGCGCTCGGAGGGCTTGAGGATGAACGCGTTGCCGGTGGCGATCGCGATGGGATGCATCCACAGGGGCACCATGGCCGGGAAGTTGAACGGGGTGATGCCGGCGACGACGCCCAGCGGATACCGGGAGCTGTGCACGTCGACGCCGGTTGAGGCGTTGGCGCTGAATTCGCCCCGGGACGCCTGGGCGATGCCGCAGGCGAACTCGACGGTCTCGCGGCCCCGGGCGATCTCGCCCAGGGCGTCGGGCACCGTCTTGCCGTGCTGGGCGCTGATGACCTCGGCGATCTCCTCGGCGTGCTCGACGAGCAGCTGGCGGAAGGCGAACATCACCTGCGTGCGCCTGGCGAGGGAGGCGACACCCCAGTCCTTCTGGGCCGCCTGGGCCACGGACACCGCCCGCGCGACCGCGTCGGGTCCACCGAGGGCCACCGCCGCGATCACCTCGCCGGTGGCGGGGTCGTACACGGGTTGGGTGCGGGCTGCCGAGTCGTCCTCGGCGCCGTTGATCCAGTGGCGGATGATCGGCAGGTCGGTCATGGCACTCCTTCGGTGGTGTCAGTCGGGTACAGGCATGGATTCACATGCTGTGGAGGCGGGGCACCCACGTGTCGAGGACGTCGGTGGTGCCGGCCGCCACGACCGCGTCGATCTCGGCGGCGGTCGGCATCGCGGTGGAGCATTCGAGTCGCGACGCGACGATCGCTCCCGCTGCGCCGGCGCGCTCGATCATCGAGCCCAGGGACAGACCACGCAGCAGGCCGTCGATGAGCGAGCCGCCGAACGCGTCCCCGGCGCCGAGCCCGTTGACGATCGTCGCCCGCGTCGGCGCGACCTCGACACGGTCGTCGCGGGTCTTGGCCAGCGTCCCCCGCGGGCCCTGCTTGACGACGGCGATCTCGACGCCGCGCTCGAGCAGGGCATCGGCCGCGCGCTCAGGGTCGGTCTCGCCGACCGCGACCTCGCACTCCTCGCGGTTGCCCACTGCGACCGTGGAGTATCGCAGGGCGTCGGCGTAGCGGTCGAACGCCACCCGGCGCTCGCGCCAGAACACCTCGCGCCAGTCGAGGTCGAAGACCGTGTGCTGCCGGCCTCCCCTGTTCTGCAGGGCGGTCAGGTGGGTCCAGTAGCTCGGTTCCTGACACAGCCCGGTGCCGGTGAACCAGAACACATCGGCGTCGACGATGTCGCCGAGGGGGATGTCGTAGGGCGAGATCTGCAGGTCGGGTGCCGTCGGGCGTCGATAGAAGTACAGGGGGAAGTTGTCGGGCGGGAAGATCTCGCAGAAGGTGATCGGGGTGGGCAGGTCATCGACGGTCTGGACATACCGGTCGCTCACGCCGAGCCGGCGCATCTCCTCGCGCAACCAGCGACCGAACGGGTCCCCACCCACCGCGGTGACCGCCGCGACATCGGCGTGACCCAGCCGCGCGGCGGCGACGGCGACGTTCGTGGAGCTTCCGCCGAGGAACTTGCCGAAGGTGCTGACCTCCCCGAGTCCCTTGCCCGTCTCCAGGGGGTAAAGGTCGACACCGATGCGTCCCATCGTGATGACCGACTGGCCGGTGCCCATGCGAGGAACCTCCCCTGAAGCGTCACTGCTCATGAAAGTCAACCATATGTCAGGACAAAGTGCGAGTTATCCTCCCATCCGGCACGCGATGCGGCCGGACCCGTCGGGGATCGGCCGCATCGCGTGGGCTCATCCGGCGTCCCGGATCGGGCCGGTGGGCCGTGATATCAGGCGTCCTCGCTGTTGGCCGAGATCCCTGGACGCCCCTCGTGCACGATCTTGCCGGGGTTGAGGTGATGGCCCGGGTCGACGGCCTCGAACAGCTTCGCCTGCATATGAACGCCGGCCGGGGAGATGTCCTGGTCCATCCACGGCGAGTGCTCCTCGCCGACGCCGTGGTGGTGGGAGACCGTGCCGCCGTGCTCCATGAACGACTGCTGGATCGTCCGCTTGACGGTGTCGTAGCTGCGCAGGTTCGTCTCCGAGGCGTCGGAGATCGCGAACGTGAAGTACTGGCACGCTCCGGAGTGGTAGCTGTGCGACAGATGACACATGATGAACCCGCGGTGACCGGCGGCGTCGAACGCCTCCTGGGCCCGCTGAACGGTTTCGTCGTGCACCTCCTTGACCTTGCTCCACGGCGTCGAGGTCTCGCTGACATCGGCCGGGATGCCCCGGTCGAGCAGGAAGTCACGGATGTAGGGGATGTCGAACTTCTTCTGGTCGTAGAGCGTGCCCGGGCCCTTGCCGACGGCCATGCCGCCGTTGGCCCGCACGATCTTGCCGACGAGGCTCTTGGTGTAGCGCACGTGCGACACCGAACCTTCGTATCCGATGAACGAGAGGCAGATCTTCGTGAGGTCCCAGCCCTTACGGAGCATCACCTGCTGGATCGCCTGGCTCATCAGATGGCCGACACGGCTCGACTGCTTGCCGTTGGCCATCGAGAACTCGGTCTCGTTGGCGTCGGACACGCGCAGCAGCATCGGCCTCGCACCCGAGGTGATCACCTGCTCGGCGGCCTTGATGCCGGAATCGTAGTCGGGGAAGAAGTACGCCTGGATCTCGCGCACCTCGGCCAGCCGGTGCACGTTGACCCACGCCTCGGTGATGATGCCGAGGCGGCCCTCGGAGCCGATGATCATCTCCCGGACGCTCGGCCCGGTGGAGGTCGACGGCAGCGGACGCAGCACCAGGACCTCACCCGGCAGCACCACTCGCAGGCCGCGGGTGATGTCGGCGATGTCGCCGTACTTGTCGCTCTGCGCGCCCGAACTGCGGGTGGCGATCCACCCGCCGAGGGTCGACCAGATGAACGAGTCGGGAAAGTGCCCGAGGGTCCAGCCCGCCCCGTTGAGCTGCTCCTCCATGTCAGGGCCGAGGACGCCGGCTTGGATGCGGGCCAGGCCGGACTGCTCGTCGATCTCGAGCACCTTGTTCATCCGGCCCAGGTCGATGCTGATCACCTGGCGGGGCTCGTCGGGCAGCGCCTCGAGTGCGGCCACGATGTTCGACCCGCCGCCGAAGGGGATGAGGACGCCGTCGGCGGCGACCACCGCGTCGACGATCGCCACGACATCGGCCTCGCCGCCAGGGTAGACGACCGCGTCGGGCAGGCGTCCGAAGTTGCCCCGGCGCACCCGCACGAGGTCGCGTACGCCCTTGCCGTAGGCGTGCACCACGCGGCTCTCGTCGTCGGTGACGACGTTCGCCGGGCCGACGAGGATGTTGAGAGTGCTGCGCAACTCGGCGGACAGCCGGCTCTCGGGCACATCGAACGACCTGAGGGGCGGGGCGCCGGGTGCCGGGAGGTTGACGTCGACGCCGAGCTTGTCCATGACGAACGGCGCGAACTTGGGCTTGTCGGCGTGACTCCAGGTGATGCCCTCCTCGCCCCAGCCCCACCACTTCTGGTGTTTGACCTCGGCCGCGGTCGTCGTCGCCTGCGGTGCTGTGCTCACGGTGATACTCCTCGGAT
>JAJXWF010000244.1 GCA_021781735.1 Actinomycetes bacterium | reverse complement strand
GACGAGCCACTACTGGAAGTGTCCACCGACAAGGTCGACACCGAGATTCCCGCGCCGTCCGCCGGCGTCCTGCTCGAGATCCGGGTGAACGAGGACGAGGTCGCCGAGGTCGGCGCGGTGCTCGGGCTCATCGGTGAGGCGAGCGAGGCCGGCCACGCCCCGCCGCAGGCCGCCGCTCCGGCACCGGCCCCCGAAACGATCGCCCAGGCCCCGGCCCAGGAGGCCACCACCCGCGATGCCCCCGGGGCTGTCGAACCCGACACCCGGCCCGCCGCACCGCAGGCATCCGGCGCGACCCCGTCCACGGGAGGCACCGACGTGACCCTGCCCGCGCTCGGCGAGTCGGTCACCGAGGGCACCGTCTCCCGCTGGCTGAAGGCGGTCGGTGACCGCGTCGAGGCGGACGAGCCGCTGCTGGAGGTGTCCACTGACAAGGTCGACACCGAGATCCCCTCCCCCGCCGCCGGCGTCCTGCTCGAGATCCGGGTGAACGAGGACCAGGTCGCCGAGGTCGGCGCCGTGCTGGGCGTCGTCGGGGAGCCGTCGGCCCGGCCCGCGCAGTCCGCTGTTCCGGCACCAGCCCCTGCGCCCTCCGCACCGGCCCAGCCCGCCCCTGCCCCTTCCGCACCGGCTCCCGCCGCTCCTCCGGCTCCCGCCGCTCCTCCGGCTCCCGCCGCTCCTCCGGCACCCGCCGCTCCTCCGGCACCGGCGGCCAGCGTCCCGCAGCGGGCCGAGGAGTCCGCGGAGGCTGCCTACGTCACCCCCCTGGTACGCAAGCTGGCCACCGAGAACGGCGTCGACCTCGCGTCGATCACCGGCACGGGGGTGGGCGGGCGCATCCGCAAGCAGGACGTGCTGGCCGCCGCCGAGGCCAAGAAGCAGGCCGCAGCCGCCCCGGCCGCGGCCCCCACTGCACCTGCGGCCGCGAAGCCTGCAGCCACCTCCGACGAGTCGTCCAAGCGCGGCACCACCGAAAAGATCAGCCGGATGCGGGCCACCATCGCACGCCGGATGATGGAGTCGCTCCAGCACTCGGCGCAGCTCACCGCGACCGTCGAGGTCGACCTCACCGCGATCTCGAAATTGCGGGCGTCGGTGAAGGACGAGTTCCGCAAGCGCGAGGGCGTCGGCCTGTCGTACCTGCCGTTCATCACCAAGGCGGTCGTCGAATCGCTCAAGGCGTTCCCGAAGGTCAACGCCGAGATGGATCTCGAGGCCGGCACGATCACCTACCACGACGCCGAACACATCGGCGTGGCGGTCGACACCGAGCGCGGACTCATCGTGCCGGTCATCCGGGACGCCGGCGACCTCAGCATCACCGGGCTCGCGAAGAAGACCGCCGACCTCGCCGCCCGGGCCAGGGCGAGCAAGGTCACGCCCGATGAGCTCACCGGTGGCACCTTCACAATCACCAATTACGGTTCGGCGGGCACCCTGTTCGACACGCCGATCGTCAACCAGCCGCAGGTCGCCATCCTCGGCACCGGGGCGCTCGTCAAGCGTCCGGTCGTGGTCTCCGACGAGTTCGGCAACGACTCGATCGCGGTCCGCGACATGATGTACCTGTCGCTCAGCTACGACCACCGGCTGGTCGACGGCGCCGATGCCGCCCGCTTCCTCAGCGCGGTCAAGCGGCGTCTCGAGGGCGGTGACTTCGCCGCCGAGATCTAGTCGGAGCATCGCCGAAGGGGCCGATCCGCGCAGGATCGGCCCCTTCGGCGTCCCCCGGGCGCACGAGCACCCGCGCGTCCATCGGCGTCCGGGACAAGTATCATGCTGACGACACCCCGGCATCGCCGGACACGATTCAACGATCCGGAGCACGCATGGCAAGCGACAAGGCCAAAGAACTCGCCCGGCAGCAGAAGGCCGCGGTCAAGGCCGAGAAGCAGCGCAAGAAGAACTCCACGGACCCGCACGACTGGGGCCAGTGGCGCCAGATCCGGGAGATGTACAAGCTGGCCGCGGGCGAGAACCCGCGGTTCCCCTGGATTCTCGCCGGGGGCTTCGCCGGCCCCGTGATCGTGCTCACCGTCGTCGGGCTGTTCGTCGCCCCCCTGCTGCTGTGGACCATGATCGGCATCTCCGCCGGCATGGTCGTGGCGCTCCTGCTGTTCAACCGCGAGATCAAGCGGGCCACGTTCTCCCGCGTGAAGGGGCAGACCGGATCCGCCCAGGTGGCGCTCGAGATGCTGCCCAAGGGCTGGTCGTCGACACCGGCCATCAACGCCAACCGCGAGCTCGACGTCATCCACCGGGCCGTCGGCCCGTGCGGGGTGGTGCTCGTCGGCGAGGGCAACCCGCGCCGCGTCCGGCAGATGCTCGCCAACGAGAGCAAGCGGCACGCCAGCGCCGGACACAACGTGAACATCATCACCATCGTCATGGGCGAGGGCGAGGGCGAGGTGCCCCTCACCAAGCTCACCGACCACATCCGCAAGCTGCCCAAGACCTACGACAAGGCCCAGGTCGAGGACATCAACCGCCGGGTGCGGGCGCTCGACAGCATCCGACCGCGGCTGGGCGGTGTCCCGAAGGGCCCGATGAACGTCAGGGGTGCCCGCAAGGCGCTCCGCGGACGCTGAGCGCGTGGCCGGCGCGAACTTCATCAACGCCGAGGGCATCGGCAAGGGATACGGAACCCGGATCCTGCTCGACGCGGTGAGCCTCGGCCTCGGGGCCGGTGACGTCATCGGCGTCGTCGGCCGCAACGGCGACGGCAAGTCGACCCTGCTCGGGCTGCTCACCGGCTCGGTCGAGCCCGACGCAGGCCGGGTCACCCGCAGCGCGTCGGCGTCCATCGGCGTGTTGAGCCAGGTGGAGACGAGCGGCGCCGGACACAGTGTCCGCGACCTCATCGTCGGGGGGCGCCCCGACCACGTGTGGGCCGCCGACGCCGAGACCCGGCGGATCGTCGAGGAGATGCTGCTCGACATCGATCTCGACACGGACGCGGGCACCCTCAGCGGTGGCGAGCGGCGACGGGTCGCGCTGGTGGCGCTGATGCTCGCCGGTCACGACCTGCTGGTGCTCGACGAGCCCACCAACCACCTCGACGTCGAGGCGGTGTCGTGGCTGGCGAACCACCTCAACGCCCTGCAGGAGCGCGGAACCGCGATGCTGGTCGTGAGCCACGACCGGTGGTTCCTCGACGCGATCTGCAACCGCATCTGGGAGGTGCACGACGGCGCCGTCGACGCGTACGACGGCGGATACGCCGCCTACGTGCTGGCCCGGGCCGAGCGGGCGCGGCAGGCGGCGTCGAAGGAGTCGCGCCGCCGGAATCTGCTGCGCAAGGAACTTGCCTGGCTGCGCCGGGGGGCACCGGCCCGCACCAGCAAGCCCCGCTTCCGGATCGACGCCGCGAACGCGCTCATCTACGACGAGCCCGATCCCCGCGACAAACTGCAACTCGCCCAGTTCTCGACGGCGCGCCTCGGGAAGGACGTCATCGACGCCGAGAACATCGGGCTGACCCTGCCCGACGGGCGTCAGCTGCTCGACCACCTCACCTGGAGCATCGGCCCCGGCGACCGGATCGGGCTCGTCGGCGTCAACGGGTCGGGCAAGA
>JAJXWF010000243.1 GCA_021781735.1 Actinomycetes bacterium | reverse complement strand
TTCAAGTCCCAGTTCACCTGTCCCGCCCCGGCGGGTCTCATTGCCGATGTTGACATCATGGCCGCCGCACCGCCACGGCTCACAGCAACCGGCTTCGCCGACCTGATCGAGAAGATCCCAGCCGGGGCAGACTGGATCCTCGCCGACGAACTCGGCGTCGAGCCCCTCGACATGGACGTGTTCGGCCTGATGCAGGGGGCGATGCCGCGGGCGCTGGCAGATCCCGATGGATGTCGTCTGGGTGCCCCCGAGGCAATCGAAGGATTGGGCGAAGGTCTCGTACTCTCGGGCTTGGCCATGCAGGCGTATCGAACGTCACGGCCGGCCTCCGGCGGGGGGCATCACTTCAGTCACACCTGGGAGATGGAGGGGTACGGGCTGGATTGGGAGCCTCCCCTGTCCCACGGGTTCAAGGTGGGTCTCGGAACCATCGCCGTCTCAGCGCTGTTCGAGCGCGTCTTGTCGAAAGACCTCAGCTCCCTGGTGGACATCGATGGCGCCGTGGCGGCATGGCCCAGCTGGCAGGAGACCGAGGCCAAGGTCCGGCGGGTGGTTCGCGAGGACCTCCAGGACAGGGCTCTCACGCAGACCAAGGCGAAGTACGTCGGCTCCGCCGAGCTGCGCGTGCGACTCGAGCGCCTCGTCGAGAATTGGCCGCGGATCCACCGACGGCTTCGAGAGCAACTTCTGTCCACTGCCGAGCTTCAGGCGAAACTCGACGCCGTGGGCGCCGTCAGCCACCCATCACAGATCATGATGCCCATGGACCGACTTCGCGCCACCTACGACCGGGCACGATGGATCCGCAGTCGCTACGTGCTGTCCGACATGCTCACCGAGGCAAACCTGTTCGATGCTCTCGTGGACGAGTTGTTCGCACCCGGTGGCTACTGGGCGGAGCGGCGCCCCCTGCCGCCAGCTTTGTGACGTGCACACCCGACTGCGGGTCGGGCCCGGTAATCAAACAGCCTCGTCGGCGGACGTCAACCTCACCTGCGCACCGGGTCCAAGCGGTGAGCGGGATGGAAGGAAGCAGCGTCATCGCAGGCACCGCAAGTGTCGCTGTCCTGCGTCCGCCGACGTACCGTCACCAAGCACATGACCGCTGTGGTCCATCGCTGCACAGGCGGTGGATTCCTGACAGTCCCGGCGGATCCGATGGATGTGCGCGAGCAGCACGGCGTCGCGTCGGACTCGTTTCGAGTGGAGCTTGTCGCGCCACTCGCAGCAGGGCGACGGGGCGATCCGCACACCATGCTCGCTGAGCACCGCACAGATCGGCTCCACACCCCGTCGCACCCGGTGGTCGCGTTGATGGTCGGCGTGCTCACGGATGAAGTCTCTTGACACACTGACCGGGCAGATCGAGTTCGACGAACGACGCTGAGGCCGCCTTCAAGATCGCCGACCAGTCCGTGACGTAATTGTCGGCGACGGCCCAATCCTGGTCACTTTCGACGCTCGAAAAGTGAACGGTGGTGGGCAGCTTAGCCCTGTGTTTGTTCGGTGGTGGTGCGGATGCTGGGGAGGCTGTCGATGCCCCGTCCGCGGAGGCGGTAGCTGGCGCCTTTGAGGGTGAGGACGTCGGCGTGGTGGACGATCCGGTCGATCATCGCGGCGGCGACGGCCTGGTCGCCGAACACCCCGCCCCAGCTGGAGAACGGCAGGTTCGAGGTGAGGACCAGCGACGCGTGCTCATAGCGCGATGACACCAACTGGAAGAAGAAGTTCGCTGCGTCTTGTTCGAAGGGCAGGTAGCCGACCTCGTCGACGATGATCAGCCCGTAGCGGCGCAGCCGGGTCAACTCCTGGGGTAGCCGTCCTTGGCGGTGGGCGTCGCTGAGCCGGGTGACCCAGTCGGTCGCGGTCGCGAACAACACCCGGTGTCCGTGCCGGGCGGCGACGATGCCCAGACTGGTGGCGAGGTGCGTCTTCCCGGTTCCGGGTGGTCCGAGCAGGACCACGTTGCGGGCCTCGAGCAGGAACCCGCCCGATGCCAACGCGGCGACCTGGGCTCGGACGGCGGGTTGGGCGTCCCAGTCGAAGTCCTCCAACGTCTTCGGGGCGGGGAACCCGGCCGCCCGGATCCGCAGCTGGGCGCCGGAGGCGTTACGGGCTGAGACTTCGCGGTCGAGGACCGCGGCCAGGTAGTCCTCGAACGACCAGCCGGCGGACCGGGCCTGGTCCGCGAGCCGTTCCGCGGCTTCGGTGATCCTCGGTGCTTTCAGCGCGCCGGCCAGATAGGCGAGCTGCTTCACAGACTCACTCGACGTGGTGGCCATCAGGTCAGCCTCCCGTCGGTCAGGCCGAACGCGCGGTCGTAATCGGCCAGGTCCCGGGCCAGATCATCCCCGGCCACGGCCCGGGGCCGACGGAAGTCGGCGCGCAGCACGGCCGCTGTCTGCACGTGGGCGGGGTCGGTGATCGTGGTTCCCCGGGCCCAGACCCGGGGGTGGTCGGCGACCAGCCGCCCATCGCAGCGGACCCTGACCCGGTCCAGGTCCGCGGTCACATCCACCAGCCGCCCGATCACCGTCGGGTCGACGGAGTAGTCGTTGGTGTCCAACCGCACGTAGTAGTCCCGCCCGAGCCGGATCTGGAACCGCCAGCCCAGATGCAACGGGACCGGCGGCAGCGCCAGCATCCCGGCCCGATCCGCCTCCAGTCGATCAACCGGAGCCGTCCCGGTCGTGCGCACCACCCGCGCGTTCGCCCCGACCAGCCAGTCAGCGAACTGGGTGTTGAAGTCCGCCGGACAGGCGAAGTCGCGGCCCGGCATGAACGAGGTTTCGAACCAACCGTTACGCCGCTCCACGATCCCCTTCGACTCCGGATCCCTCGGCGGCAACAACACCAACCGGGTCGCCAGGGTCCCCATGAACGCGTCCACCCCCAGGGCGTGACGCTGACCCTTCCCGATCCCGGCCTCGTTGTCCCAGATCAACCGGCGTGGCACCCGACCCAACTGCTGAAGCAGTTCCCACGAGCCGAGCAGCAGATCCTCCGTCCGGCGAGAGGGGATCATCCGGGCGGTGATGAACCGCGAATACGCGGCGGTCATCACCAGCACCGGCAACAGCCGACGGCTGCCGTCCTCGACCGGGATCTTCCTCGGCGGGAACCACAGATCGCACTGCGCCGCATCCCCCGGCTCCCAGGACAGCCGGTCGGCCGGGTCGACTCGGCGAAACTCCGGGCGGAGCCGCTTCACGTTCTGACGGAACCACGTGATCGACCCGGTCCAGCCGACCCGCTCCGCCAACACCGTCGCCGGCATCTCCGGGGTCTGCGCGAGCAACACCCGCACCCGCTGCTCGACCACGCTGAACGAGGTCTCCGCCGGCCTCCGCTCATACCGGGGCGGACCATCAGCCCGGATCGCCTTCAACACAGTCGTCCGCGAGATCCCCAACCGTTCAGCGATCCGCGCCTTCGGCACACCCTCAGCAGCCAACCCCCGGATCAGCGCCCAGTCCTCCATAGTGATCACTCTCCGATCGTCGAGTGTCCACTTTTCACCGCCGAAACTGACCAGTTTTCGAGCGTCGCCGACAACCCGGACAGCATTTCACCGGG
>JAJXWF010000056.1 GCA_021781735.1 Actinomycetes bacterium | reverse complement strand
AAGCCAAAACGAACGGAGGAACCACCATCAGGAACTAACCAAACCCGAGCGAAGAAGCGGGGACTTCCACTTGGCCACCAGCGGGGACCAAGACCTGGCCATTGACACTGGCCCGCCACAGCTGACATGACCATGCAGCGACGGCTGCCAAGACCACTGGCGATCAGATCATCACGCCGGCGACGGCCAGCTTGGGCAAGACCATCAGCTCGTCGCCGCTGCCGACCCTTTGATCGTGACGCTGGCGACAGGCGCACTCCGTCGCGTCATTGACGTGGCCCTTGGCATCCGGAAATGGCACGAACGGCCCTGTCGCGTACGACAACCCGGACTCCGGTGGAGCGCGGTCACGACTCCTTGAGGACATACCACCGATCGACAGGATCAGCCCGACCGGCCCTCACCCGACCCCTTCGGCCTTGAGCTCGTTGAGGTAGTTGTAGATGGTGAAGCGGGTCACGCCCAGCGCACCGGCGGCGTCCTCGACCCCCTGGCGGAGAGTGAAGAAGCCGTCCTCCACCAGGCGACGCACCACGGCCTTCTTGTGGGACTTCTTCATGTACTCGACGGGGATGCCCGCATCCTCGACCGCCCTGGTCAGGACCCGGCTGGCGAGCTCATCGACGTCGAGGGGGAAGGACTCCGTGGGTTGAGCGACCGACTCCTCGGCTGGAGCTCCGGCATCGTCGGGACCCGACCACATCTGCAGGATCCTGCGCACTTCGTCGATGGCCCCGACGTCAATGTTCACGCAGAAGGCGGCGACCGGCGTCCCCGTCGAGTCCGTGAAGAGCGTGGTCGAGGACCGCAGCCGACGTTGATCCGGCAGTGTTGTCTCGTAGACGTGCTTGCGTTGGATCGGCTTGCGCTGCAGATACTTCAGCAGCAGGTCGGTGGCTGGTCCCCCGACGGATCGGCCGGTGACCGTGCCGGTGATCGCCGCGATCGAGTTCGGCAGCTTGGACAGGTCGTGCACAACGACTTCCATGTTGGGTGGCACGATCTGATCGAGGCTGTGGACGACCTCGCTCAGCACAGCGAGGATCCCCGACGCTTCATCTGAATCTGCCATGGAGAGGAATTCTTCCACCTCCCGTCGACTGCGGGTGCGCCCGCTCGACTCACCGATGGCCTCCACCATCGTAACCCCCTCTCAACCGTGGGTCCGGATGCACCGCTGTGACCCCACCGCGGCTCCTCGGCCGCAGAAACCCCCTGAGCATCACCCCTTGTACACCCCCACGAGGCGCTCCAGCGCCGCTCGCACGGCCGCCGTGGGCGTAGCCAGGTTCATCCGCTCGAATCCCCGACCGTCGTCGCCGAACATGTGCCCCTCGTCGAAGAAGACCTGTGCCTGCTGCTGGTTCCGGGCCTCCAGTTTCTCGGCGCTCAGCCCGAAGGCCCGGAAATCCATCCACTGCAGGTACGTGCCCTGAAGGTCGAACAACGAGACCTCGGGGAGTTGACGCCCCAAGACATCGGCGACCAGTCGCTTGTTGGTCTGCACCAGGTCGAGCAGGCCGTCGAGCCACCCCTCCGCCCGGGTATATGCGAGTTCGCAGGCTTTGTAGCCGAGGATGTTCAGGGAGAAGAAGCCCTGCGCCTCCTGTTCCGACCTGAACCGCTCGCGCATGTCCTCGCTCTCGATGACGATGTTGCTCGTGCTCATGCCCGCAAGGTTGAACGTCTTGCTCGGCGCCGTGCAGACCACCGTGCGCCCAGCGATCTCCGAAGACACCTGGGACATGACCGTGTGCGTGTTCGGCGCCAGCACGAGATCGAAGTGGATCTCGTCGGAGATCACCACCAGATCGTGCCTGATCGCGATGTCGGCCACGGCTCGCAACTCGTCGATCCCCCAGACGCGTCCGGTGGGGTTGTGCGGGCTACAGAACAGCAGGATCTTGTTCTGGGGGTGCGAGGCCGCCTCCTCCAGTGCCTCGAGGTCGAGCCGATAGATGCCGTCGACGATGCAGAGGGGGTTGCGGACGAGGGTGCGATGATTCCGCTCGATCGCCATGTAGAAGGGGTAGTAGGCCGGCGTCTGGATGATCACACCGTCGCCAGGCTCCGAAAACGCCCGGATCCCCGTGAAGAACGCGGGGACCACGCCGGGCGCCTGCACCAGCCAGTCGCGCTCCACGTCCCAGTGGTGGCGGCGGCGCATCCAGCCGATCACCGCGTCGAAGTAGGCGTCAGTGGGCCTGGTGTAGCCCAGCACAGCGTCCAGCAGATACTCGCGAAGCCCCTCGGTGATCTCGGGAGCGTTCGCCAGATCGAGGTCGGCGACCGAGAACGGGGGAACCCCTGGCTCGACGGTCGGGTTCGCCTCTCTCATGATCTGCCACTTGACGGAATCGAACGGCGTCCGATCAATGACGGTCGTGAAGTCGTAGTCCATGATGTCGACCTACCAGCCCTTCTGCTGTGGAATGAACGTCAGTAGTCGCCGCCGGCGAGTTCGGCCTCACGCGAGGTGAGCCAGCGCCGCGAGGACCGGATACCCCAGAAGTACATCGCGAGCGCCGCGACGCCCACAACGATGGAGTCGACCGGGGCGGGGATGGCGCCGCTCCCCTTGAAACTGCCGAGCGCCGACAGCAGGCCGATGACCAGGAGGAACGCCACGAACCAGATGCCGTTCCGGAACGACGACGCCGGCATCATCCTGCTGTCCTGGCGCATCCGATAGGCGAACCACGGGAGCGCGATGAGGGTCAACAGCAGCGCCATCCTCACCTCGGGCCAGCCGGCCCAGTACATGATCAGCGCGGAGAAAACGAACGACGCCGGAGCGATGATGTGCATCCCCCTGGCCCAGGAGGTCACGCGTAGACGAGGATCGAACCTGCTCGCCCCCGCAGCGATCGCGATCACCGCGTACGCCACCGCGAAGAACATGCCGAGCGCGCTTACCAGGTTCTGCCATGACTGGAAAACGAAGAGGAACACCACCGAGACCACGAAGTTGACCAGGAGCGCATTGCGCGGGACACCGGACGCCACGTCGACTCGGGCCAACCACTTCGGGAACGTCTTGTTCTGGCCCATGCCGAACGTGTTGCGCCCGCTGATGCCGACTCCGAGGAACAACGCACCGGACGGCGAGATCACCGCATCCACCAGCAGGAGTTGCTGAAGCCAGCCGAGGTTGAGCAACAGAGCCAGCTGAGCGAACGGCGAATGGAAGTTGATGCCCTGCCATCCCGCACTCGCCACCATCCGGGCGGGGACCGTGAAGAGGTACGAGGTCTGCAGCAGCAGATAGAGCACGAAGGCCAGGCCGAACCCGACGAACGTGCCCAACGGAAGGTCGCGGCGCGGGTTGCGGGACTCACCGACCATGATCGAGGGGGTCTGGATGCCGCCGAAGGCATAGACCAGGCCGGCTCCGGTGATGGCGGTCAGCATGGACGCCACGCCGTACGGCGCGATCCCTCCCCCAGCGGCGATGTTGTGCGAATCGAAGCCGCTGGCAAGCAGCAGAATGACGGTGAGAACCGGCACGACGACCTTGAAGATCGTGACGAGGTTGTTGATCCGCGCCATCAGGCTGACCCCGAACCAGTTGAGCAGGTTGAAGCCGAACAGGACGGCGGTGGCCATCAAGAGCCCGAGGGTGCTGAGGTGAGTGCCACTGAACAGGGCGGGCCACCAGGTGGTGGCGTACTGGAGCAGGCCGGAGGCCTCGCTCGGCGTCCCCACGGCCGTCTGGAGGAAGATGATCCAGCCGACGAGAACCCCGACGAACGGGCCACAGATCATTGCCGGCCAGCGTACGAGCCCGCCGGACACTGGCCGCGTCACCGCGAGATCGACCGTCGTCAGGCCGACGAGAACGGTCGCCGCGGCCACCAGCACCCACGAGGCGTAGGAGAGCGGCCCCGCGAACTTGCCCGCGTAGTACGACGCGAACAGCCATCCCGAGCCGACCATACCCGAGAACGTGAGCGCCGCCAGCGACGGCCACGAGAGTTCGCGTTTGAGAAGTCTGTCCTGGTCGTTCCCCGTCACCTCCGCTGCCGACCCTGGGGGCACGAGGGTGTCAGCGGGGATACTGCCGTCGAGGCCTACTGCATGCATGTGAGCACCTCCGGTGGACTCGGTGTGCCGTCACCCGGCAACACCCTCAGTGTTTCACATTTCAATTGAAGACATCAATAGCATGTTGCATGCTTAAACACTCTTTTAACACGTTCGTTGCATGCCACCTGCGGTGGGCCTGCGTCCGGCAACCCGAGCCGGGAAAGGGCATGCCCCCAAGGACCCTGATATCAGCTGCACTACCAGTCAACGAGTTGAGTCGTCGGTCGGTCAGGGCCGTCGGCACACCGTTCGGCACGCGCGCTCCTCATGCGCGAACCGAGCACGGGTACGACGTGGCCGCTGCCGCGGATCCGGCGCGGACGATGACCTAGATGCCGCTCATCGGATCACGACCTTCAACACAGAGTTGCAGTCGAGCGCCCCGCAAGCGGATCCCTAAACAACTTCCCGATTCCGCGTAACCCGTGGGGCCCTCGGATCGATACAGGGGACGCGGGCGGGTTCTGGGGGAATTCCCACCCGCGCCCCGTCGGAGAACTGTTTCTCCCTCGGGACCGTCACCGACACCGTCAACCCCGGAGGTCTCATGTCGTTCCTGACCACACTGGTCTCCAGCAAGCTCACCGTCGCGGCTCTCGCCCTGGGCACCGTCGCGGTGGGAGGCACCGCCGCGGCCGCGTTCACGGGATCGCTGCCCACGCTGCCGACCGAGAACGCGCGCGCACCGTTCACCGTCCCCGCCGACACCGAATCGCCGACCGGGACCCCATCGGCCGATCCCTCGGAGACGCCCCGCTCCGAGTCGTCGGACTCCCCCTCCGCGGGTTCGAGCGCGACCCCGGTGGGCCCTGACGCGTCCGGACCCGCCGCGTTCGGCCTCTGCAACGCCTACGCCAAGGGCGGGCTCAATTCCTCGTCGACCGCCTACGGGTCGCTGGCCTCGGCAGCGGGTGGAGCCGCGAACATCGCCACCTACTGCGCGACCGTGATGGCGCCCGGGCAGTCGGCGTCCCACAGGCCGAGCGCTCTGCCGACCCAGGCCGCCGCGGGGATGGCTCACAAGCCCGCGACCCCCGGGGCGGCCGCTACCCCGACGCTGCCGACCCAGGCTGCTTCGGGACTGGCGCACAGGCCCGCCGCCCCCGGGCGTCCCTGATCCCGGGCCGACGACTGCTGCGCCCCCGCGGTGGTCTCGCTCTCGCCGACTCCTGGGTACGGTGGTACCCGCCCGGGCGTCCCGCACGGGCCGCGTGTTCCGCGTCCTGACTGCAGGCGCCCGAGGCACAGGAGTGTTCGAGGGTGAGCTCACGCGGGGACGCTGCAGACGAGGCCGAGAGGGCCGGTGGGGACTCCCTGTTCTCGGACGCGTACCGGGAACTCGCCCCAGCAGTGCTCGGCTACCTCCGCTCACGCGGGGTGGCCGATCCGGAGGCCGTCACCCATGATGTGTTCCTGGCGCTCTACCCGCGGATCGGAACGGTCACTGGAGGTCGTGCCGGCCTCAAGACGCTGGTGTTCACGATCGCCCACGCCCGGACGGTCGATCACCACCGCCACCTGGCCAGGGCTCCGAGACTGGTCGAGTACGATCCCGAGACCGAACCCCGGACCACTCCCTCGACCGAGGAGGTGGCCCTCAGCCACGGGACCGGGGCGGGGATCCTGGCCCTCCTCGACGGGCTGAGCGCCGAGCAGCGGGACGTGATCGCGCTGCGAGTGATTGCCGACCTGTCCCTGGAACAGACCGCCACGATCACCAACCGCAGCACCGGGGCCGTCAAACAGCTCCAACGCCGGGCTCTGCTGGCCCTGCGGAATCGCCTCGATTCAGAACAGGAGGGCACGCGATGACCACGCACGACGACGACCGGCGCGAGACCGGCGCGACGGGGCGGGATGAGCGGTTCGACGCCCTCCTCGCCGAGTCCGGCATTGCCGCCGAACCCGGGGACGCCCTGGTCCGGGCCCTGGCCGAGCTCGCCGCGGTCGGCGCCGACGAGCCGCCGGCGCCCTCCCCCGACCTGTCTCGGCTGCTGGCCCCCGACCCTGTCGCCTCCCACTCAGCGGCCCGTCGGCGTCGCACCACACGACGGACCAGGATCACCATCGCCACGATCACCGCCGCGGCCTGCCTCAGCGGAATCGGGGTCGCCGCCGCGGCAGCCGGCAACATGGGCTTCCGTCACAGCCTCGGACATACGTTCAGCGTCATCGTCAGTACGCTCACCGGCACCCGCCACGAAGCCCCCGGCCCACTGGGCAACGACCCGCTGCATCCCGGGAGCCCCTCCCCCCAGACCCCCGAGGCGGCCCGAACGATCATCCTCCCCAGCGCCGGAGGAACTGCCGCCCCGGCCCCGCCTCCGAGCGGGACGCCGCAGGGTCACGCGACATCGGGACGCAGCGTGACCGCCATCCCATCGGTGATCCTCCCCGGCCGGGCCGCCCAGCGCCCCACGCCGGTGGCGCCGGAAAGCGCCGCCGCCGCTTCCCGGTCCACGGTTCACCCCACCGCCGCTGCCACGGCTCCGGTGGGTGCTCCCGGCACGGAGCGAGCAGACCCGACGGCCGCGCCGAGCGGTGTCCCGGGCACCGCGACCAGCGGCACTCACCCCTGAGGGTCGGGCTGCGCGCCGCGCGAGGGGGCGATGGGACTCAGCCGAAGTCGGCGATCTCGATCTTCTTCATCGCGAGCAGTCTGTCGTAGGCCCTCGGCTTGGCCATCAGGTCGCCCATGTTCGCCGGAATGATCTGCCACCGCACCCCGAACCGGTCGGCGCACCAGCCGCACGCCTCGGCGGCCGGATCCGAGCTGAGCTGCTCCCAATACCGGTCGATCTCGGCCTGGTCGGCACAGCTCACCATCAGCGAGATACCGGAATTGAACGTGTAGTCGAGTGCCACACCGGAGTCCATCGCCGCGAACCACTGCCCGAGCAGTTCCACGTCGGAGTACATCAGGGCTCCGTGTGCCGCGGGGCCGGTCTGCTCGGGGTAGCGCGCGAGGGTGCCGACCCGGCCGCCGAAGACCTCGGCGTAGAACGTGATCGCTTCCTCGGCGCGATTCTGCACCGGCGTGGTGAACAACAGGCTCGGCGTGACGAACGGACGCGGCTCGCCTTCGGGGTTGGCGAGGATCAGCTGCCAGCCGATGCCGTAACGGTCCCGCAGCCAGCCGTAGCGCGGGCTGAAGCCGTAGTCGCCGAGCGGCATCTGGACCTCGCCGCCGTCGACCAGCGCACTCCACAACGCGTCGAGGTGCGAACGGGCGTCGGGACCGAGGGAGGGGTCGAAGTTCAGCATGAACGAGATCGACGGGTTCACCGGGAACTCGGGGCCCGCGTTGAGCGCCAGGAACCGATAGCCGGAGATCTCGAAGTCGACCGTGAGCGCCTTGCCCGCGAATTCCCTCTGGAACTCGGGCAGCCCCTCGGTCGGGTAGTTGTGAGTGTCGATGATCCGAGCATCGGGGAACACCGAGCCGTAGAAATCGGCGGCCTCGGCGGCCGCGTGGTCGAACCACAGGCAGGGAACAATCCGTTGCATCGAGGGGGCCCTTCGCGATCCGCCCGCCGGGTGCGGACGGATGCTCCGGAGCCTACGCACGGAACAGCCGCCGCGTAAGGCCCCGCCGGGCATACCGGCAGGGCGCTCGGACGCCGTTCGGGCTGGGATGCCGCGGTGGAGCCCCGGTATCCCAGCCCGAACGAACGCGGTCAGGCCGCGGTCCGCTGGCGTCCCCGGGGTCGTGCGGTGCGGCCGGCGACCGGCCGCGAGTCGCTCTGGTGACGCGGGGCAGGACCCCTGCGCTGGGAGGAACGTCCCGGGGCAGGATCGGGGGCGCCGCGCCGGGCCGCCGCCTGCGGGGCCTTCTCGGGCGCCACGAGCTCGGCCCGGACGCCGGCGAGGGCCAGCAGATGCCCGTCGCTGGGTGTGGTGGCCGTGGGACGGGCGGTGATCTTGGCCGCACGGGCAACGGCCTGGAAGTCACGACGCTGCTCGGGAAGTACGAGGGTCACCACGTCACCCTCGTGACCGGCGCGGGCGGTGCGCCCGGAGCGGTGCAGGTACGCCTTGTGCTCGGCCGGCGGGTCGACGTGCACGACGAGGTCGACCTCGTCGACGTGGATGCCGCGGGCGGCGATGTCGGTGGCCACCATCACCCGTACCTCGCCGTCGACGAACGCCTTGAGGCCGCGCTCGCGGGCGTTCTGGGACAGGTTTCCGTGCAGTTCCACCGCGGGCACGCCGTCGGCGGTCAGCTCGCGGGCGAGCTTGCGGGCCTGGTGCTTGGTGCGGGTGAACAGCAGCCTCCGGGCGCTGCCGCCGGCCAGGATCCGGATGATCTCACGCTTCTGGGCGGCGTCCTCGACGAGCAGGACATGGTGAGTCATCGCCGCGACGGGAGATTCCTCCGGGTCGACGCTGTGCACCAACGGGCGGCTCAGGAACCGGCGCACCAGCTTGTCGACGCCGGCGTCGAGCGTGGCGGAGAACATCATCCGCTGGCCTTCGGCCGGGGTCGCCGCCAGGATCCGGGTGACGCCGGGGAGGAATCCGAGATCGGCCATGTGGTCGGCCTCGTCGAGCACGGTGATCGCGACGTCGTCGAGATGCACATGCCCCTGGGCCATGAGGTCTTCGAGGCGTCCGGGGGTGGCGACGACGATGTCGACGCCGCGGCGCAGTTCCTGCACCTGGCGGTGCTGGCTGACCCCGCCGTAGATCGTGGTGACCCTGAGTCCGACAACCCTGGCCAACGGTTCGACCGTGGCGAGGATCTGGCCGGCCAGTTCACGGGTGGGTGCCAGGATCAGGGCTCGCGGCCGACCGGCCCGGGTGCGGTCGGCGAGCTTGCCAGCCGATGGAACGAGCCCGGCCAACCGAGCGACGACCGGTAGCGCGAAGGCGAGGGTCTTGCCGGAGCCCGTGCGGCCGCGGCCGAGAACGTCGCGTCCGGCGAGGGTGTCGGGAAGTGTCGCCGACTGGATCGGAAAGGGAGAGGCGATGCCCTGCTGCACCAGAGTTGCGGCCAACGGGGCGGGGACGCCCAAGGCGTCGAAGGACGCCGGGACGGAAGAGGATTGGGACAAAAGACAAGCTGCTTTCGGAGAGGTTCACCACGGTCCAAGTCCGCCATCACGCGCGGCGGCGAAAACCTGCCAGCGCGGTGCGGAAAGTGGTGCGATGTGGGTCCGCGACGATCGCGGCCTGTCACCCAGTATCGCACGTCTCAGCAGGTAGCCGATCCCGCGCCGACCCTGTACTCTGGTGGAGCGGGTTCCCGATCCCCTTGGGACTGGCCGACTCGCATCGCGGGTCACACCGTGATCTTCGCAGTGATGGTGCACGATCTCAGACCGTTCCCCGTCGGCGGATTCCTCAATATTCCCCCGGACTCGAACGAAGACCGCCATCGCAGTTGCAGTGAACTCCATCCGCACCGGCCGAGTAACTCTCGCGCACGGCCACACTCGGCCGACCGGTGCGCACCTACCCCGCCTGGCACCTCTGCTGCCGCGGGACTCCGCGTCCCTGGCGGACGCCGCCCAAGCCCCACGCCCGATTCACCGGCGTGGCCACCAGGACCGTGATCTGCGGTCCGAGAACACGAAGGAAATCGACATGGCCACAGGCACTGTCAAATGGTTCAACTCCGACAAGGGCTTCGGCTTCATCGCCCCGAGCGACGGCTCCGCCGACGTCTTCGCCCACTTCAGCGCGATCGTTGGCACCGGACGCCGCGACCTGCTCGAGGGCCAGCAGGTCCAGTTCGACATCGAGCGTGGACCGAAGGGCCTGCAGGCCACCAACATCCGCGCGCTCTGACCAACATCCGAGCGCTCTGACACCCACATGTGGGGCGGGGACGGGCAAGCAGCCCGACCCCGCCCCACATGTGCGTCCGCCTCAGGAGCGGCCCATCACCGCTGCCGTGGGGCAGTTGAAGCTACGGGACGCGGCCAGCCCGACCTCGTGCACGTAGCGCACGACGATTCCGAGCGCCGCGGGAAGCGACGTCTCGGAGTACTCGACGTCGTGGTCGCGGCAGTAATCGCGCACCATGGCCCGGGCCCGATGCAGGTGCGGCCGGGGCATGCTCGGGAACAGGTGATGCTCGATCTGGTAGTTGAGCCCACCCATGAGCACGGTCATCCAGAAGCCACCCGAGATGTTGCGAGAGGTGAGCACCTGCTTGTCGAGGAAGCTCAGCCGCACATCGGCCGGCACGATCCGGCGGCCGATGTGGTTCGGCGAGAAGGTGATCCCGAGGTAGGCCCCGAAGACGGCCAGCTGGACCCCGAGGAAGGCGAATGCCATACCGGGCGGCATGAGCCAGAAGACCAGGCCGAAGTAGACGGTGAACCGGACCGCCATCAGCACGAGTTCCCACGCGCGACCCTCGACCTTGCGGCGTCCCAGCAGGGTGCCGAGGGACGCACGGTGCAGATCGATCCCCAGCAGGGGCAGCAGCGGGAAGAACAACCACCCCTGGTGGCGGTTGATCCAGCTCAGCGCACCGGTGCGGGGCACGTCCTCGACCCGGTAGGCCAGCGCGCCCGGGAGGATGTCGGGGTCGTGGCCGATGCGGTTCGGGTTCCCGTGGTGACGGGTGTGCTTGGTCATCCACCAGGAGTAGCTCATGCCCACGAAGAAGTTGGCGACCACCCGGCCGAGGCGGTCGTTGGCGGGACCGGTGCGCAGCACCTGCCGGTGTGCCGCCTCATGGCCGAGGAATGCGAACTGGGTGAAGATCACGCCGAGCGCGCCGGCGATCAGCAGTTGGTACCACGATCCGCCGAGCAGCACCATGCCCGCAACGGCACCCGCGAGCGCGACCACCAGCCCCGCACCGATGGCCAGGTAGAACCACGGCGTCCGGTCGTTCAGGCCCTTGTCACGCACGTCATGGGCGAGTTCGGTGAAGCTGCGCGTCATCTGAGCCACGTCAGCCCGGGCCGCGCCGCGCGGACGGCGCGTCGGCAAGAGGGTTGTTGGGTTCGACATTGAGTCCGTGCTTCCACCCGGCCCTACGAGGAACCCCGGTGGCGACTCCAGAAACAGGTGATCCAAGTTTACCCGCTCCAGGCAAAGACCGCCGACAGCGACGGACACCGAGGGCGCACGACTCGAGGACTCCCTGAGGTCACGTCGTGGTGGCGTCGAGGGGCACGGTGCGCTCGAACACGTCGGCCTCGGAAGTCCTCCCGGAACCGCTCGACCTCGAGTTCCTTGACGAACTTTGTCGGGCGCTCCTCCGAGCCCTCATGGCGGCGGGTCAGCGCCGATCCTTGGTCGCCTCGAGCCTCAGGTCGAGGACGAGTTCGGCACAGAAACCCACCAGCGTAAGTCCGGCGCAGGTGAGTACGACGGTGGTGTCGCCCACGTGGGACGCCACGAGCACTCCCCCGACCACCAGCACCGACACGACCAGCGCGAACAGTTTCCAGTCGTCGCCGATGAGGAACTCGACCCAGAAGTGCCCGAAGTCCTTGAGGAAGCGGGTGAGGGCGGTCATGACAGCACCTCCGAGGGGGCCGCGGCGTCCTGGGGAACGGTGGTGGGAGCCGGGCGCACCACCTGGATCATCACCCGGCTCGCGATGAACCAGGCGACGAGCAGCACGAGGATCGACCAGTCGGCCCCCGGCCATGCGACGCTGACGCGGCCGGGGCGCAACACCCCGAGGCCTTCGAAGGCCCAGAAGCTGCCGAAGGCGGCCAGCATCAGCCCCACGCCGTACTTGAGGGTGTTCTCGGGGATCATCGCGAGCGGACGCCGCGCGATCACCGCGATCACGACCACGGTGACCACCGCCGCCAGTGCGGCCAGCGACGCGGAGGAGATGCGATGGGCGTTGAGACCGAAGGTGAGCACGATGAACACCACCTCCATGCCCTCGAGGAACACCGACTTGAGGCTCACCATGAAGCCGAACATGTCGAACGGCTGCCGCTCGCCGGCGTCCCTCGCCGCGGCCAACTGTCGGTTGAAGATCTCGTCCTCGTCGTGCAGCGACTTGCGTCCGCTCGACCGGTACACCGCCTTGCGGATCCACTGGAGCCCGAACGCGAGCAGCAGTCCGCCGATGACCAGTTGCAGCGCGCTGACCGGCAACCAGTGGACGAGGGCGTAGCCGCCGATCGAGGTGACCGCGGCCAAACCGACCAGAGCTGCGCCGACGCCGAGCAGGGTCGAGCGCCAGCCCCGGGTGATGCCCATGGCGAGCACGACCGTGGTGGCCTCGACCGTCTCGACGATGCAGGCGACGTAGACCGCGGCCAGCAGTGCCCATGCCGTTGTGTTCATGCGGCGACTCCTCGAACCGGTGAGGGGAGATGGGGGGTGGACTCCGCGCCGGCCGATCGGTCAAGGGGATCGGAGGATCCCGGGTCGAGGGTGGCGTGACAGCCGGCGGGGTCGAGCACGACGCCGACGCTACTCCCGCGCGGGTGTGCCTGCCGGTCGTGCACACCGGTGAGGCGTCCCTCGCCGAGATCGACGACGTGGTCGTAGCCGCGCCCCCGGTAGGCGATGTCGGTGACCCTGCCGGTCGTGATCGCGCGCGGGTCAGTGTCCGTCGTCAACAGCGCGGCGTCGGGACGAACCAGCAGCGTCACCCGGGCACCGCCGTCGATCCCGTCCATCGGCCGCGCACGCAGTTCGCCCCGGCGAAGCCGCACGCTCACCCATTCGGCGCCGGCAGACGCCGACGAGCAGGCCGTGGCCTCGAGGCTGCCACTGATACCGGTGAACCGGGCGACGAAGGCCGACGCCGGCCGGTGGTAGATGGCCTCGGGAGTGTCGAGCTGGGCCAGCCTGCCGCGGTCGAGGACGCCGATCCGGTCGGCCAGGGCGAAGGCCTCGCTCTGGTCGTGCGTGATGTAGACGGCGGTCGCGCGGTGCGCGCGGGTGAGCGTCGAGATCTGCACCCGCAGCCGTTCCCGCAGGTGCGCGTCGAGATTGCTCAAGGGCTCGTCGAACAGCAGCAGGCGCGGCCGGCCGACGACGGCGCGAGCGAGGGCCACCCGCTGCTGCTCACCACCGGAGAGTTCGTTGGGATGGCGGTCGACCTTGTGGGCGAGCCCCACCTGGTCGAGGGCCTCCGTCACCCGGCGTCCTGCCTCGTCGCGGGCGACGCTGCGCCGTCGCAGCGCGAAGGCGACGTTCTGGGCGACCGTGAGGTGCGGCCAGAGGGCGTAGTCCTGGAACACCATCGACAGGTCACGGCGCTCGGCCGGGACGAACGTGCGCTCGTCGTTCACGGGGGCACCGGAGAGCGACACCGCACCCGACGACAACCGCTCGATGCCGGCGAGACAGCGCAGCAGGGTCGACTTGCCCGAGCCCGACGGTCCGAGCAGCACGAGGAACTCCCCCGGTGCCACGTCGAAGGAGACCCGGTCGAGCGCGGCCAGGTGTCCGTAGGTGCGCACCGCGTCGCGCACCCGGACCGCGTGGCCGGCCCGGAGGTCGGCCGCGTCATCCGTCCGCGGGAGATTGAGTGCCATGGTCATCGCGCTTCTCCGATCCGTTTCCATCCGCGGGGCGCCAGCAGGCGCCATCCCAACCAGGTTGCGCCCATGACGACCAGCACCAGGGCGATCGAAACGACCTCCATCGCCGTGCCGCCGCCGAGGTCGTAGGCACTGAGCGCCTTCGTGATGCCCACCGACACGGGAGGGCTGCCGGGCGGGTACAGCAACTGGCTCACCGGCAACTCCAGCAGGGTGGCGCTGAAGGTCAGCAGCCACGCGTTGAGGATCGGGCGGGCGAGCAGCGGCAACGACGACGAGAACCACGCGCGGATCGCGCCCGCGCCATGAACCCGGGCCGCCTGGCCCATCGACGACTGCAGCTGCGAGACGCTGCCCACGAGGACACGTGCGGTCGACGGCAGCGCCGTGGCCACATAGCCGAGCAACAGGAGCAGCGAGGTGCCGTAGATGTGGATACCCATCCGGTTCATGATCGGCAGGTTGTACGTGAAGATGTAGCCCGCCGCGAACACGATGCCCGGCAGTGCCACGGCCGTGAGCAGCATGAGGTCGAGAATGCGTCCCGACAGACGGTTGCCCGTGGTGCTGAGGGCTCGGGCGCACACCAGTCCCAGACCCACGGCCAGGAAGGCCGTGACGAACGCCATCTCCGCCGAGTAGGCGAGCGGTGCGTGCAGGGCTGCCGACTCGAGCACCCGCCGGTAGTTGTCGAGGGTGAGCGTGGGCGAGGCGGCCAGCGTCCCCATGCCCACGAACAGGCTCGCCGCCAGTGCCCCGAGCAGTGGGATGCCCACCCCGACGATCCCGACCATCGTCGCCCCGGCCAGCGCCGACAGTCGCGGCACGACACCCAGATGCCGACGCCGCACCTGCCGGGTCCGCCCGCCCAGCACCTGGTAGGCGCGGCCGCGCATCGCGAGGTTCTGGGCCAGGATCGCCAGACCCGCCAGACCCAGCAGCACCCACCCGATCGCCGCGGCCACCGGGAAGTCGACCGGGAACGCGTCGATCGCGGTGTAGAGGGTGTACGTGAGCACCGGGAAATGCGCGTCGTGGGCCAGGGTGTCGGCGACGCCGAAATCGCTGACGCTCTCGGCGAAGACGATCGCGAACGCCGACCAGAAGGCCGGAGCGAGCAGGGACGCCGAGATCCGCAGTCCCGTGACCGGGCCGCCGCCGTGCACACGGGCGGCGTCCTCGAATTCGTCGCCGAGGCCTCGCAGCGCGCCCGCGATCGCCAGGTAGGCGAACGGCAGCCCCTTGACACCCAGCACCACCGACACCCCGAGCGGGCCGTAGAAATGGCCGCGCAACCAGGCCGCGTGCAGGCCGAGCACGTCGAGGACGCCGGCCGGCTCGAGCAGGCGCTCCCACCCGAGAGCGATGAGGTACGAGGGCGCCAGCATCAGCGAGAACATCATCCCCGACCACAGTCGGCGACCCGGGAGGTCGGTGCGCTGCTCGAGCCACGCCATCGCGGCGCCCACCACGACCGCACCGACCCCCGCCGCCAGCGCGACGCTCACCGAGTTGACGGCGGCGGGCAGCAGGCTCGGTGACAGCACCCGGGCGAAGGCCCGCAGGGTGAACCACTGGTCACCCTGCCCCAGCAGCCGCGGGCTGATCGCGATGACCAGGAACATCGCGATGGGCAGGATGAGGATGGCGACGAGCAGCGCCCACACCGCGGACGCCGGGCCGTGGCGGAGCACGCTCCGCCACGACCCGACCCGCGGACGCAACCGCCCGACGACGCCCTCAGCCACCAGACTGGTACTCGTCACTGCTTGATGGACTGGTCGAACCAGGAGTTGATCTCGCCCTCCTTGGGGCCCCAGAAATAGGGGTCGATCCGCTGGTTGTCGGGCAGTGCTCCCAGGTTGGAGTTCGCCTGCACCCCCTGGACGATCGGCCAGAAGTTCGAGTCACCCTGGGCATCGCCGGTGAGCATGACCTTCTGCCCCGCCGGGCTCAGCACGTAGTCGACGAACTCCTGGGCCTCCTTCATGGCCTGGGGCGAGTTGGCCTTGTCGATGCCGACGACACCGGGAAGCAGCGTCGCCTTCGGCAGATACACGGCCTTCGGCTTGAACTGCGCCGTCGGCTTGACCTTGAGCAGTTCGCCGGCGATGGCACTGGACTGGATCAGCCCGTAGTTGATCTGGCCGGTCTCGAGCGCGTGCAGCGTGTCCCCGTTGGTCGCGAAGACCTTGAGACCGTTGGCCTTGAGCTTGCCGAAGTAGGCCTTTCCGGCGGTCTCACCGTTGCTCTGCCCTCCGAGCAGGTTCATCATCCCCGCGACGAACGGGTAGGTGGGCCCGGACTGGGCCGGGTCGTTCATGCCGACCTGCCCCTGGTAGGCGGACCCGAGCAGGTCCTGCCACGACGCCGGCACCGTGGTGGTGCGGGCTGCGTTGTAGATGATCCCGGGCATGACCGTCGTGCTGACGGACACGTACGAGTGGTCACTCGGCTGGAGCTTGGCTCCCGCCGCGGTGAACGTGGCCTGGGGGGTGTAGTCGGCGAGCTGTCCCTGCTGGTCGAGCGCGGCGAAGGCGGTGTCGCCATCCACCCACAGCACGTTCCACGAGGGGTTGTTCTTCTCCGCCGCGACCCTGGTGAGCAGCGGGCCGGTCGAATCGTCGACCAGCTTGACCGGGATACCGGTGGCGGCCTGGAAGGCCTTGGTGACTGCCGAGTCGTAGCCCTGGGCGGAGTAGACGACGAGGGGGACCGTGGACCCGCCGGCCGACGACGAGGCGCCCGCGGCGGGTGCCGCCACGTTGCTCGCCTGCGTCCCCGCGCTGGGCACGGTCGTCGAGGCGGCGCTCGGGGTGCTGCATGCGGCGATGATGGGGGTGAGTCCGATCAGGCCGACCGCCACAAGCGATCGGCGGTTGATGCGTCCGGTCAGGGACATTGATGCCCTCCTAGGCATGGACCAGGGGTGTATCAACTGTTACTTCCAACAGCCGCTACGAGCCTTGCAGCCGGGGTCCCCGGGCAGAACAACGAGAGGCTGACCCTTGGGTGAACTGTCGCCGTCGCGACGGTGACGGGCAGACAACCCGCGCTGGGTTCCCCCGCTCGGGCGTGCCGGACTGTTCAGGCGGATCGCGGTGATGGGTACGCCCTCACCGATCGGAGACTGGACCCGCCCGAGGACGCCGGAGGGGACGGCGTCCGGCGATGTCGGCAGAGTCAGCAGAGTCGGCAAGAATGGGGCGCATGACCCACCTCGCTCCCCTGCTCACCCTGTCCGGCGGCACCACCATTCCCGCGATCGGCGCCGG